>JAUNHZ010000110.1:0-8527 GCA_030523705.1 Bacteroidales bacterium | reverse complement strand
CATTGATGCTCAAACTTAGGATTAATAAAAGGAGAGTGGTATAAAGCTTTTGCATATTTCTTGAAGATGAAAAGAACCAAGAAGCCTTTGGACTTCTTGGTTCTTTGTTAGTATTTATTGAATGGTATATACCATCAATTCGCGTAATCTTGGCGCATAGCCTGATGAATACTGGTAAGTGTCAAATACTACACGTATATAGCGTGCATTTTCATTGCCATATAAGTTCAGCCATATTGCAGTATCACCTTGTGCCTTGCTAACTTTACCTAATTCTGTGTATGTCACTCCATCCTTACTTACAGATACGGTCATGTTAACACATGCATAATACCATGATGCCCAAGTACCACCAATAGATGCAACACCTACTTCCTGACCAAGGTCAATGTCTATTGTACCATTTCCAGGGAATGTGACATAAGTACTAGTGCTGTTATCTGTTAGAGCATTCTTCACATTTGTTCTACGTGAATCTGTAGTAGCACCATTGAGTGTTACTGCCCATGAAGATCCTGCGATTTTGCTTCGTCCACTTTCCACACCATTGGTCTTCTTCATGACTGCAGAGAAATCCGCAGTTACAACCAAGTATGCAGTACCCATGTTCTCACTAATGGTTTCGTCACCACTTTGAATAGTGATAGGCTGGCAATATGGAACATCGGTAGCAGCAAACTTAGCAAATTCACTTGCATCTACAGTGACAAGTATAGTTTCTCCTTCGGTCTGTCCTGCTTTAATAGTAGAACTTGTAGAACTAAAGCTTACGTTAGCAGGGAATGCCTTGAAGCCAGATGGAACGCTTGTGCCTAGGTTTACATTAACCAAAATGTCTTTTTCAGCAGGCTTAATGCAAGAGATTGGCAATTCAAACTGCATTTCATTAGCTCCATTTAAGATGGAGGAAACTGGTGTCTGGGTTACAGAGAACCCTACACTGTTCTGCAAGTTTGCTGCACCTGGGTGGCCTGCCGCATAGAGAACATTTGTAAACACACGGTTCTCTGAGTCACCAGTGACTAGCTTGCTGAATTCCGTATCGTCATCGCATGCTGTAAAGCTCATGGCTGCTACTGCACAAAATGCTAATGCATATATTTTATTCAGATATTTCATAATAATATTATTTTAGAAACGTGTGAATTAGTTTGTACACTTGTTGTTATCATCCATCTTCCACTGGATAGATGTGTAAGCATTGCTGGTTACGCGCTGACCTCCGTCCACATCGTGGCGGATAGCGTTCTTCCAATCCATGTCGTAACCGTTACCGCTATAGTCCTTGAACTGATAGCCATTTCCTTCATTCAGCTTCCAGTATGCCTTCAACCCGTTTGAGTTAGTTGCTACAGCGCAGAGGCCTGATGCAATCTCTGATGTGGTCAATGCACGATTCCATACACGCACCTCAGCCAGGCGGCCTAAGAAACGCTGTGAGTTACGATAGCTGGCCAACCAGCTCATACCGAACTCCATCCACTGGAACTGAGTATCTGATGAACCGCCAAGGACAGCCTCTTTCTTGCCGTCAACGAAGAGGTTGAAGCTGCTTCCGTCGTATACCAGTGCTACATGATACCAGCGACCTTCCTGGAATGTAGTCTGAGATACCAATGCACCTGCAGGACTCATCCACTGCATCTGCTTCCATCCGACACCGTTTTCACCCAAACGGATCAGGTTGATACCGTGACCTTCGTCGTAGCCTTCAAAGTTGATCACACGCTGAATGTTACCGGCAGAAGAACCATGATACTGATCTACAAACAACTTGAATTCATAGGTGTAACCGTTAGACATGTCTATCATCTTACTGTCATCGAATGGATAGATAGCATACATGTTGTAGTTACTCAGATCCAGAGAGTTGAATGTGATAGTCTGAGACAGTCTCAGGAAGATTGTACGTGAAGTCTCTAATACATCTAATCCGTCAGATTCAGTAATTGTGACAGGAATGACGTAGGTAGGTCCAATCTCCAGTAACTCACTGGAAACCAACTGTACAGATACTGCTGAAGAAGATGCACTTCCTTCCTTGATAGTTGCAGTAGTGTTCAGGAGGGTTGCAGCACCGCTCGGAACTGCCTCATAGTTTGTACCATTGGCAGCATTGTAGCTTTCTACCAATGAATTGTCGATAGCCAGTGTGATTGTTGCATCTTTCTTCAACTTTGCAGAACTCAGTACTGAGAAAGTATAAGTTGCTGGGGTATCCTCAAATCCAAAGATTACAAGAGGATTCTCATCAGTTCCAGAAATATAGATTGCATCATCACCGTAGCTATAGTCATCGTTGCAGCTGGCCATTCCTAGGGTCATTGCCGCAGCGAAACATACGGTTAATATCTTATTAAATTTCATAATTCTAGAATGTTAACTAATTAATGAACTGCTGGGTTAGCCTGCTGAATAGCTCTACGGATATTCATGTATGGCCATGCAGAGTTTACATAGTAGTCACGACCGAAGTAGAACACTCCGAAACCGCCCTTCTTTCCCTGTTTTGGATTCCATCGTGCAAAACCTTCGATAGAGTACATCTGACCTCCGTAGGCACTAGTAGTGTTGCCGTTTGTCTCAGTGAATGCACGACCGCCATTTACATAGTAGTCCTTACCAGAACTTTCACCTGGGATGTACTTGCTTGCTGGCAACCAAGAACTTACTCTGTCGTAGATACTCTGAATATCTGCACCAGAGAAATTGGTCTGAGAGACCTGATCATACAACTGGTTAAATACATAGTCAATGTATGGCTCAATAGCTGCTGGTGGAATGCTGGTATGATAGTCTACAACCAAAAGCTTTGTTGGATCTTGACCTTTTGGACCAAAGTACTTACCGCACTCCTCAATTACGATAGCCAAGTCGTTTGCAGCCCAGCCTTCATAGTCCCAGTCTACACCGTCCAACTCATGCTTGATTACGCGGTCTACCCAGTAACGTGCAAACGCACGGAGAATCTCTTCACCATGGCCTTGAGTATTCATGTCATACTCTACACCATCCAGAGTAAACTTATGACGATAGTTAGACGCATCGGCATGAGCCACGAAGCGTGTACCTAGCTTCTCCTGCGCATATTTCATATCCTGATATGCAATAGGAGAGTAGTCTGGACTGTTAGGGTCATTGCTAGGAACACCCATCCAGAGATTCACAATATCCAGAGAGTCTGGAAGACCAATGATGCGCTCTCCCCAAGATGCAGGATTCTCTTTCCATCCTTCTACGCCTTCAGCCTGTGCCCACTGAGCATAGTATCCGAAGAATACGCAGTGATCCGTTTTCTTGTATGCACGGATATTTGCATAATACTGCTCGTCGTAGGTATTTGGAACCTGTACCTCAATGTTCTCCTCTTCTGTATCGCAAGATACAAATGCGGCAGACATGAGCATGGTTGCTGCGAGCAGTCCGAATATTTTTTTCATATCTTTATTTCGTATTTAAGGTTCAACTTATTTCTTGTCCCACCATACTTTGGTACCACCGTTATCTGCACCTCCTAAGGCTGCAATACCGGTCTGTACACCTGCTGCATCGTTATTGTACTCTGCTACTGGGAATGGGATACGGCGTACCTGTTTGTCTGTGCTTACAGTACCATCGCTGGCATTGTTAACTACAGGGAACAACTTAGGATAGCCTGTTCTGCGGAACTCTGACCAGCCTTCTGGACCATCTGGGTAGATGGCAATCCATTTCTGCGTGATGATACGCTCCAGGTTGGTCTCAAAGTCTGCAGTCTCATCGTACTTAATGGTAACTTTACTTGTGTTAGAGCAGCTGTTGCTTGCTACAGGGTCAGTATAGTCGCCTGGAAGTGAGGTCTCATCTGCAAGATAAGCAGCCACTCCACTTGCACCATTCTCCTCAAAGCTCATGGTTACACCCTTCTCGTAGAAGGTCTTAGCGTCACCACCCATGTTCCAACCACGGAGAGCACCTTCTGCACGGAGGAAGTAAGACTCTGCAGCTGTAAACCATGTAACAGCAGAAGCTGTAGTGATGTTAAAGTTAGAAACCTTGTCACCACGATAGTCGTTCCATGTAGAAGTATAAACACCATTACGAACACCTGCATAGTCGCCTGCACCTGTCTGAGTGAAGTACTTGCCGATACGTGGGTCGTTATAGCCTGCCATGAATGCTATGATTGATGCACCTGGGCGACAGTCACCACCGTTGAAGTTGTAAGCAATTTCATAGAGTGGGTGATAGTAGTTCAAACTGGTATGTCCTTCGTCTAATACGGCACGGTCTGCCTTGTTCTCAATCAGACCAATGACATTATTTACAGATTTCTCTGCTTCCTGCTGTGCAAGACTTGGGTTAGCATAAGCTACACGCAGAGCCAAGCGTAAGCGTAAGGTATTAGCCAACTTTACCCAGTTTGTCAGGTTTCCACCATATACATAGTCGTAATTACTCATCAATGTAGCACCGCTGTTAGCTAAAGTGGTCAGCAAATCAATTGATGCATCAAGTTCCTTGAAGAAAGAGGTATAGATATCCTCCAACTTGTCGTAATTGCTATTCAAGGCACTAGCACTACCGTAGTTTAAATAAGGAATAGAACCGTAAGCATCAGCAGCACGGTGCATAGCCATGACCTTAACAATTGTAGCCAATGCGGTTACTTCTGGAAGATTCTGCTCCTCTGCAACCTTCTTCAACTGGCCAAATGGAGCCATAACCTGTGTAAAGCGTTTGGTAAAGGTCTGGTCATACCAACCTTGAACAAAGTAATATGCACCTGTATGTGTACCGTTACGAGCTGCGATAGTAGCACCTACATAGCCAGAATATAGATCGGCAGTAAGTCCCTGCTCCACCTGATAGTCAGAGTACTCATTGGTACCATCCTTGATCAAGGTTACGCCACGCTCCATCTGAGCAAAGAAAGAACCGGTCTTCTGGTTATCCCAGGCCATTTCCTCTTCGGTCACCTGCCATTTATTTGTGTTGTACTCCTCAAACTTATCGGTACAAGCAGTTGCAGCCACGGTAGCTACACCTAGGAGTATCAGTTTATTATATGATAATCTTTTCATGATGTTTTCCAGTCTTAGAGTTTAACTTTTACTGAGAAACCGATGTTACGCTGACTTGGAGTCATGAAGTAGTCGATTCCCTGATAATAAGTACCTGTGTTAGCAGTAGCCTCTGGGTCGAATGGAGCCTTGCAGTACAACAGTGCCAGGTTGCGGCCTACCAATGTTACGTTCAAGCCCTTGATCCACTTCACCCACTTGGTGATAGGGAAGTCGTAACCTAAAGTAACCTCGCCAAGGCGAACGTTAGTAGCACTATATACATAGAATGCACCAATACCACCATCTTCATTACCTACAGTCTGGAAGAATTCCTTAGCAGGAATCAAGTAGCCGTTTACACGTACGCCACCGTTATCGCGAGCGTCACCAGTACGCTTAGAGATACCGTAGTAGTCCATAGCAGCCTGTGTCTCAGAGAGAACAATACCACCAACACGTGCATTCAACTGGAAACCAAGCTTGAAACCCTTGAATGTAACGGTGTTTCCCCATGCTAAGTTGTATTTAGGTGCAGTATTACCTGCATATACATAGTTGTTTGCGTCAACCTCTACGGTCTTGCTCTGTGGGTTGATATAGATTGCACCATGCTCGTCAGTCTTCAGCGTAGAGACATACAGATCACCAATGCGTCCACCTTCTTTCAACTTGTACTGGAATGCGTTAGATGATGCCATGTTCATTTCATTCTGTGAAATGTACTGATCCAGTTCTGCACAATACCAATTATTCAATAAGGTAACAATCTTATTCTTGTTCAGGGAGAAGGTCACATAGCTTTCCCAGTTCAAGTCGCGGTTGAAATCATGATTCAAGCGTAGGCTTGCCTCAATACCCTTATTGTCCACACGTCCACCATTTACATAAACACTGGTGTAACCAGTTGATGCAGACAATGGTGGGTTGAAGATCTGATTCATGGTACGAGAAGAATATGCGGTAACATCCAATTTCAACTCATTATCTAAGAATGCGAAGTTTGCACCGACTTCCCAAGACTTGGTACGCTCAGGTTTCAAATCACGGTTAGGCATAACGGTAGTAGTAGCTGCTGTACCTGAAGTGATAGCATAGGTAGGAATGGTCAAGAATGGATCAGGACGGTTACCAACCTCTGAGTAAGAAACGCGGAGCTTCATGTAGTTGAATGCCTTGCTCTGCAGTTTAGGGAAGATATCAGTCATGATACCAGAAAGACCTACAGTAGGGTAGAAGAAACTTCCTGTATTAGAACCTGCGAAGGTTGATGACCAGTCGTTTCGAGCAGTTACATCCAAGTAAACCATGCTCTTGAAACCTAACTGAGCACTACCGAAGATACCCTGCTCCTGAATGTGATAACCGTTGTGAGCATTCTTCTGAGTAGAAGGATCAATGTTGGTGGTTGTGAACTTGTTTGGCAGGTTCCACAACTTACCCTCGAATGTGTCAGTTTCATACTGCTGGTCATTGATGCTGGTACCGATGTTTGCTGTCAGGTTCCACTCTTTCTGACCACCGAAGTACTTGTTGATGTTTACCAAGAACTCACCATACTTCTGGCTTTCATTTGCATGACGCAGTGCATAGTAACCATTCTTAGACGCAAACAACTGGTTTGTTGTAGCGTAGTACTTTTTCTGATATTTTGATGAAGTGTTGTCTAACTTACCGCGAACAGATACGTTGATCCAGTCTGCAATTTTGTACTTGAACTGCAAGGTTGCCATATAGCGGTCCTTATTGTTGTTGAACATATTGCGGTTGATAATCCAGTAAGGGTTCTGCATAGAAAGCTTACCTGCATCGTATGGGAACCACTGAATAGGGAAGTTACGACCAGCATCCTGGCGCTCGAAGAGGCGCATCTTAGCAAAGTCATCACCTGCAGGGAACAAGTAGACAGCTGTCATAGGGTTGTTATACTGACCCTGTGCAGTCATGTTCTGCTCCTCTACAAAGCTACCGCTGAAATTGATATCCATGGTCAGCTTATCCTGAACAAGCTCAGTAGTGTTGCGGACACTGAAGTTGTAACGTTTGAACTCGTTGTTAGGTATAATACCCTCTGAATCCACATTTCCTAATGAAAGGTAAGTCTGGTTGCGCTCATTACCGGCAGAGATAGAAACTGCGTTAGTAACATTGTAACCTGTCTGGAAGAAGCGCTGTGGCTTATATGCTGAAGGAGCAGCCAACTTATCACCCCAGCTCTGATATGATCCAGTCTCGCTCACGCCATAAGTGTTTTGGAAACTGTGCATCTTCAGAATGTCAGAGAACTGTGTAGTGTTTGTCAATGTTACCTGTGCCTTACCAGTGGTACCCTTCTTGGTGGTAATCATTACCACACCGTTTGCTGCGCTTGAACCGTACAATGCAGCCGCAGATGGACCACTTAATACAGAGATACTCTCAATATCGTCAGGGTTCAGGTTTGATACGGCATCACCGGTAGAACCTGCACCACCATAAAGGTCGGTAGCCTGATCTGCCTGGTTGTTCATCATAGGTACACCGTCGATTACGTACAATGCGTTGTTGTTACCGCTAATAGATTTAGCACCACGCATTACCACACGTGAAGAACCACCCACACCGGTAGAAGAAGAGTTGATGGTTACACCGGCAATCTTTCCGTTCAGGTTATTGACGAAGTTAGCATCAGCCAACTTGGTAGCTTCATTTGATTTCAGCTGCTGTACGTTGTAAGACAACGACTTTGCCTCTTTCTTGATACCTAGCGCGGTGACTACTACCTCATCCAGCGCCTTGGCATCTTCTTTCAGAATAATCTGCATGCCATTTACTGGCTTTACAGTCTGAGTCACATAACCGATGTAGGATACTTCCAACATCTGATTAGCACCAACCTCAAGGGAGAAATTACCGTCGAAGTCAGTAATGGTACCCGTTGCGGTACCCTTTACAAGAACGTTTGCACCAATGATAGGTTCACCCAGCTCATCTAAGACTGTACCTTTTATAGTACGGTTCTGCTGAACAACCATGAGTGCAGAACTTTCGGAGTTAGCCGCATTCATTTTGTCCACACTTGTAGCGCCCGCGTTACCGCTTGCGAACAAAGGTGTACCAAGTAGAAGGGAGCTAACCAACAGAATGGTTTTCCTGCTTTTCATTTTTGGTTTGTTTAGGTTAAATAATATGGTTAACTAATTTAAATTATTTTTTGAACAGCCGTATTTATTTGTGTAAATATCGTCTGTGTTTTTTTTGCATTCATGGGACAAAGTTAACTCTTTTTTCTTTACATAACAAATTTAATCGTCAAATTTGCCTAATCATTTTTTCGTCCAATCTGATTTGAATCTCTTTTCCTAACGCTATTTCTTCGCTAAAAGTTATATTTTCTTCGCTTTTCCTTCGCTCTGAGTCTTACGTCATACTTACGTGACACTTACGTGAGACTTACGTGACACTAACGATACGTAAGTATTAGGTAAGTATGTTGAAAGACTAAT
>JAUNHZ010000109.1 GCA_030523705.1 Bacteroidales bacterium | reverse complement strand
GCAATTATTTTTGTGGTTACGGTGTAAAGTTACTTAAATAACTATTACCTCGTATGTCTATTTATGTATTTTTAAAACTTCTTGGTTCTTTGGCCTTGCTGATGTATGGTATGAAGGTCATGTCCGAGGGTTTGCAGAAGATGGCTGGTCCACAGTTGCGCCATGTCTTGGGCGCTATGACCACCAACAGAGTGACTGGTTTGTTGACAGGTGCATTTGTAACAGCAGCTGTTCAGAGTTCTACCGCTACTACCGTCATGACGGTAAGTTTTGTGAATGCCGGCTTGTTATCATTAGCTCAGGCTATTTCCGTTATCATGGGTGCCAATATCGGTACTACACTTACGGCTTGGATTATGTCAGCAGGATTCAATTTCAACATGGGCGATATCGTCTTCCCATGTTTCATCCTGGGTATTATCCTGATTTACTCCAAGAGCAGTGGAAAGAAAAATGGTGGTGAATTCGTCTTTGGTCTTTGCTTCCTGTTCTTGGGTTTGGCAACACTGCGAAGCAATGCGGCAGATATGGACTTAGGTCATAATCAGGCTGTACTTGATTTCTTTGAGAAGACTGGTGGCTGGGGATTTGGTAGTACTTTACTCTTCTTGGTGCTAGGTGGAATTCTTACCATGTGTGTGCAGTCTTCTGCTGCAGTCATGGCTATTACGATGATTCTTTGTTCAAGTGGTGCACTGCCAATCTATCAGGGTATCGCACTGGTAATGGGTGAGAATATCGGTACTACCGTTACATCAAATATCGCAGCAATGACTGGTAACTCGCAGGCACGTTGTGCTGCATTGGCACACATGGTGTTCAACGTGTTTGGTGTACTTTGGATTCTGTGTATCTTCAAGTTCTTCGTAAATACCGTTTGTGGTGTTGTAGGTTACGATGCTGTACAGGCTTCAACCGATGCTGCTTATGCTCAGGCAAATGCAGGTTTGCTGAATTTTGTCCTTCCTACATTCCACACGGCATTCAATGTTTGTAACGTACTCATCTTGATCTGGTTCATTAAGCCTATCGAGAAGTTGGTTACCCGTATCATCCCATCTTCAGGAAATGAAGAAGACGAGGATTTCCGTCTGCGTTTCATCACTGGTGGTATCTTGAGTACTGCTGAGCTTTCAATCCTGGAGGCTCGTAAGGAACTGAATCACTTTGCTGATCGTACCCAGCGTATGTTTGGCTTGGTAAAGGAGTTGGCCGAGATTAAGGATGATAATGAGTTCAATAAGATGTATGCTCGTATTGAGAAGTACGAGGGAATCAGCGACAGCATGGAAATAGAAATCGCTAATTACCTGAACAACGTATTGGAAGGCCGCTTGAGTTCTGAGACCAAGGCTAAGATTCAGGCCATGATGCGCGAGGTAACTGAAATTGAAAGTATTGGCGATAGCTGCTACAATTTGGCTCGCTCTATGAACCATAAGCGTCATGAGAAGACAGACTTCATTGAGAAGCAGTATGAAAATATGTTCAATATGTTCCAGCTCACTAACGATGCACTGGTACAGATGATCAAGGTATTGACCACAGGTTTGCGCGCCGATGCCATGCAGTCTTACAATATCGAGAACGAGATCAACAACTACCGTAATGAACTGAAAATGCAGAATGCGGTTGATGTAACTAACAATCTTTATAGCTATCAGATGGGTGTCTATTACTTGGACATCATTAATGAGTGCGAGAAGTTAGGCGATTATGTTGTGAATGTTGTTGAAGCACGTACCGATACCAAGGAAAAGAAACAATAACCCTAATATTAACCGTTAAAAGGCCAGGGCCTAAGCTCTGGCTTTTTTTATAGAAACTATGTAAACAAAATGAGAAAAGCAATTTTCTTTATCGTCGCTTTGATGGGCATGACCACAGCAGTGGCTCAGACTCCTGTTTATCTGGACCAGACCAAGCCTATCAATGATCGTGTCGAAGATGCGCTCCAGCGCATGACTCTGAGAGAGAAAATAAATATGACTCACGCTCAGAGTAAATTTAGTTCACCAGGTGTGCCACGTTTGGGTATTCCTGAAGTATGGTGTACCGATGGCCCTCACGGAATTCGTACCGAGGTGCTGTGGGATGAATGGGATCAGGCAGGATGGACTAATGACTCTATCACCGCATTCCCTGCATTGACCTGTCTGGCTGCAACTTGGGATCCAGAGATGTCTATGCTTTATGGTAAGAGCATTGGTGAGGAGGCACGCTTCCGTAATAAGACTGTATTGCTCGGCCCTGGTGTGAACATCTATCGAACTCCACTGAACGGACGTAACTTTGAGTATATGGGTGAGGATCCATTCCTCTCAAGCCGTATGGTTGTCCCTTACGTAAAGGGTGTACAGAGCAATGGCGTAGCTACCTGTGTGAAGCACTATGCACTGAACAACAATGAGTTGAACCGTAATAACACAAATCCAATCTTGGATGAGCGTACATTGCGTGAAATCTATCTTCCTGCTTTCAAGGCTGCAATTCAGGAAGGTGGCTCTTGGACCATCATGTGTTCATACAACTTGTATGGTGGTAAGTGGCTGTCTGAGAACGACTATTTGCTGAATCAGGTGCTGAAGAAAGAGTGGGGCTTCGACGGTGTGGTTATTTCCGACTGGGGTGCAGCACACAATATGGGTGTCGTAAAGGGAGGTTTGGACCTGGAATATGGCTCATGGACCAACGGCCTTTCAGGAGGTGCTAAGAATGCATACGACAGCTACTATCTGGGTGTTCCTTACATGGAAGCAATTCAGAAAGGCGAGTTCACTACCGATGAGTTGAACGATAAGTGCCGTCGTATTCTTCGCTTGATTTTCCGTACAGGTATGAATCCTAACCGCCCATTTGGTTCATTGAACAGTGAGGCACACGTTTCTGCTGCTCGTACCATTGGTGCTAACGGTATCGTATTGTTGAAGAATGAGGCTCCAGCAAAGAAGGCTCCAAAGTTGCTTCCTATTGATTTGACTAAGACCAAGAAGATTCTGGTAGTAGGCGAGAATGCCATCAAGATGATGACCGTAGGTGGTGGTTCTTCTTCTTTGAAGGCACAGCATGAAATCCTTCCATTGGATGGTATCAAGGCACGTGTGGGAAATGCTGCAGAAGTTGTATTTGAGCGTGGTTATGTAGGTGATGCTTCTGGTGAATACAATGGTGTAGTTACCGGTCAGAACCTGAAGGATGATCGTACTGCAGAGCAGCTTATTGCCGATGCATGCGCAGCCGCTAAGACAGCTGATATCGTACTCTTCATTGGTGGTTTGAACAAGAGCGACCATCAGGATGCAGAGGGTGCAGACCGTGAGCAGTTAGCTTTGCCATATAATCAGAACGATGTTATTACTGCTTTGGCTGCCGCAAATAAGAACTTGGTAGTGATCACTGTTTCTGGTAATGCTGTTGAGATGCCTTGGGTAAAGAGCGTTCCTGCAATTATTCAGGACTGGTATCTGGGTAGCGAGGCTGGTAACTCTCTGGCAGATGTATTGATGGGTGATGTAAACCCAAGTGGTAAGCTGCCATTTACCTATTATGCAAGTTTGGATCAGTGTGGCGCGCACGTTGAGGGTGATTATCCAGGTACTGTAAATCCAAATATTCATGCAGAGTTCTTTGGCAATAAAGTGCCTATCTACGATATGAAGTACAATGAAGGCTTGTTCGTAGGTTACCGTTATATCGATGCAAAGAAATTGCAGCCAACCTTCCCATTTGGTCATGGCTTGAGCTACACTACTTTTGCATACGGCAAGGCTACTATCGACAATAAGGAGATTTCTCAGGACGGTAAGGTCACTGTTACTATTCCTGTAACCAACACTGGTTCTCGTGAGGGTAAGGAAGTTGTTCAGGTTTATGTGCAGGATGTTCAGTCTACACTGGTTCGTCCAGAGAAGGAACTTAAGGCATTCCAGAAGATTAACTTGAAGCCAGGTGAAACCAAGAATGTAAGCTTCACACTGGACAAGACCGCATTGAGCTATTACGATGATACCAAGAAGGCTTGGGTAGCTGAGTCAGGTACATTCAATGTATTGGTAGGTGCATCTTCTAAGGATATCAAGTCTACAGTTACATTTGTATTGAAATAATATGAAGTTAAAAGCATTAATTTGTGCAATTGGCTTGTCCCTGGTGGGACAGGCCTTTGCTTCTTCAGAGAAAGTCCAGATTCCAGGCGCTGTTGGTAAGTTGTCTGCAATTGTACAGAAACCCGAACTGAAAGCTGGCGAGAAATGTCCAGTGGTTATCCTGATGCACGGTTTTATGGGTAATAAGGCCGACAAAGGTGGCATGTTGAAAGATATAGCAGATAAGTTGGAACAGAATGGTATTGCATCTATCCGCTTTGATTTTAACGGTCACGGAGAGAGTGAAGGAGATTTCCAGTTCATGACCGTAATGAATGAGGTGGAAGACGCTCAGAAGGTTGTGGCTTATGCCAAGGCTCAGCCTTATACTGCCAATGTCTCTCTGTTAGGGCATTCACAGGGTGGTGTAGTTACCAGTATGACTGCAGGTATCCTGGGTACTGCACAAATAAAGTGCGCTGTACTGATGGCCCCAGCTGCTGTTCTGCGTGAGGATGCACTTCGTGGAAGTACCTTTGGCAAGCAATATGACGCAGCTAACCCTCCTGAGTTCGTAGAGCTGTTCCCTGGTCGTAAACTAGGTCGTGATTACATAGTTCAGGCACAGTCGTTGCCTATCTATGAAACTGCAACTCAGTTTATCGGTCCTGTTTGTGTCATCCATGGAAAGGGTGATACCTTGGTACCTTATACCTTTGGTGAGTGCTATCACAGAGAGTATAAGAACAGTGAACTTCACTTGTTGGATGGTGAAGATCATGGATTTAGCAAGGATACAGCTAAAGCAGTAGAAATAGCTGTTGGCTTTATTATGACTCAAGTTAAATGAGAAGAAAATTATTCATTGCATTACTTTTGATGCCATTGGCAGTCCTGGCCCAGGTAACTGGAACTGTGAAGGACGCCAATGGAGAAACCATTATAGGAGCGAATGTGCTTTGGGAAGGGACCCATTCTGGAACCACTACAGATTCCGAGGGATGGTTCTCTATCCGAAAGCCTAATTCCTCATCCGTATTGGTTATCAGCTTTCTGGGTTATGTCAGCGAGTCGTTAACCGTTACAAATAAAAACCAGCACTTTGAAGTTGTGCTGCAAGAAGATGCCACCCAGTTGAGTGAGGTTGAGATTAAGGTGCGTGATACGGGTTTGAGTAAATCCCGCTTGAGTGTACTGAATCAAGATCAGATTACGGCTGCTCAGTTAACGCGTGCAGCTTGTTGTAATTTGGGTGAGAGCTTTACATCTAATGCATCGGTAGATGTAAACTATTCCGATGCGGCTACCGGAGCCAAGCAGATTAAGTTGTTAGGCCTTTCCGGAACCTATGTACAGATGCTTACGGAGAATATCCCGAACTATCGTGGTGCAGCTATGCCGTTTGCGTTAGGTTATATCCCTGGACCTTGGATGCAGAGTATTCAGGTTTCTAAGGGTACGTCCTCTGTAAAGAATGGTTATGAGGCGCTCACGGGTCAGATTAATGTGGAATTCAAGAAACCACAGGCAGAGCAGAGTGTTTCTGCTAATGTCTATTATAGCAGCAAGAACAAATTCGAGGCTAATTTTGATGCCAATGGCTACATAGGTCAGCGTTGGAAAGTTGGTGTTCTGGGACACTATGAGGACTTAAGTAAGGTTCATGATGAGAACGAAGATGGTTTTCAAGACATGCCTAAGGTGCGCCAGTATAATTTCCAGAACCGTTGGGCATACATGGGCGATAATTATGTATTCCAGGCATCTTTGAAAGCACTGAAGGAAGAGCGAAACAGTGGACAGGATGGCCATCATGTTCAGCAGACTGGTGATTTGTATAAGATTGGCTACGATGTAGAGCGTTACGAGGCTTTTACCAAGAATGCCTACATCTTTGATAAGGAACATAACAGTAATGTCGCTTTGATTCTGTCGGGCTCTGTTCATAATCAAGATTCTTATTTCGGCATGAAATATTATAATGTAGATGAAAGCAACTTGTATGCTTCTCTCATGTTTGAATCTGAAATGAATAAGCGCAATAGTATTTCCATGGGTTTGAGCTTGAATTACGATAAGTTCGACCAAGATTACGCGCTATTCCCTAAACTTCCAATCCGAGATATAGAGAAAGAGTTTGTTCCAGGAGCTTATGTGCAGTACACCTACAATTATGATGATAAGCTTGTGTTTATGGGAGGTGTACGTGTAGACAACAGTAATCTCTACAAGACTTTTGTTACCCCACGCGCCCATTTGAAATGGATGCCAAGCGAAGTGTTCTCTCTCCGTGCAACAGCAGGTAAGGGATATCGTACTAATCATGTATTGGCAGAGAATAATTTCCTATTGGCTAGCAGCCGAGTGGTGAGTATTGATAAGAAATTGGATCAGGAAGAAGCCTGGAATTATGGAATCAGTACGATGTTAGATATTCCTGTTGCCGAAGAGAAGAATCTGAATATCAGTGCGGAATATTACTATACTGATTTCTTGCATCAGTTGGTGATAGACCAAGACACCAATGCGCATCAGATTCGTTTCACGAACTTGAACGGAAAGTCTTATTCTCATACCTTCCAGGTAGAAGCCAGCTATCCACTTATTGAAGGATTGGAACTCACTGCAGCTTATCGTTATACCGATGTGAAGCAAACCATTGGTGGTGTGCTTAGGGAAAAACCATTGACCCCACGCAATAAGGAGGTATTCTCTCTGTCTTATAAGCCTGGTATGGGAATCTGGCAGTTTGACGCTACGCTCCAGCTCAATGGTGGCGGTAGAATGCCAACTCCTGATGCCAAGAATCCATTATGGGATACCCGTTATAAGGGTTATGAGCAGGTCACTGCCCAGATAACCCGTTGGTTCCGTCATTGGTCTATCTATGTAGGTGGGGAGAACCTGACTGGTTTCAAGCAGAAGAATCCTATTATTGCAGCATCGGAGCCTTGGGGGCGTAATTTTGACTCTACCATGGTTTGGGGACCTGTCGATGGCGCCATGTTTTACGTAGGCTTCCGCTATAATTTCACGAAATATTAATGTTAACAAAAAGAGATACAAGTATGAAAAAGTTTATCGTTATGACCATGGCTTTGTGCATGGCAGTTTTCGCTTATGCTGGCGATATCAAGACTGTAGTTCTGGTAACCAACATGACTTGTCAGAATTGTGCGAACAAGATTCAGAAGAATGTTCGTTTCGAGAAAGGTGTTAAGGAGATTAAGACCAATGTAAAGGAAAAAACTGTAACTATCAAGTACGATGAGGAAAAGACCTCTGTAGAAAAGCTTATCAAGGGTATTGAGAAGGTCGGTTACAAGGCTTCTGTGCAGAAACCTGCAGCAAAAACTGAGAAAGCAAAGAAGTAATAATTCTTGTACATATAAGAAAAAGGCAGAACCATATTAGGCTCTGCCTTTTTTTATTCTAATACGATTTTTTTTGCATGAATTTCATAATCCAGGAAAATTGTCGCATTCTCTGCAAATTTTTCCGAGGATTCTGTGGTTAGGAATTCACATGTTCCGTGTTTGGTGCATCGGCTCTCCATCTCTGGGTGATTCACAAAGTATTGTTGGAGGCTCTTTGCTACATAGTCGCCTTGAGGAACCAAGCGTATGGATGAAGGTGTGTATTTCCTGATTTTCTCCAAGAGAAGAGGGTAGTGCGTACATCCTAAGATGATTGTATCAATCTCTGGGTCTTGTTCCAACAGTTGGTTTAGATTCTTCTCTACAAAATAGTCGGCACCAGCCCCTAAATGCTCATTGTTCTCTACCAGAGCAGCCCAAAGTGGACAAGCCTGGCCAGAAACCCGAATACCTGGATAGAATTTCTCAAGCTCTATATTGTACGATTCTGATTTAATGGTACCAGGAGTTGCCAAGATACCCACATGCTTATTGGCGGATAGCTCACCTACTACTTCCACAGTAGGGCGGATAACGCCTAGTACCCTTCGGCTTGGATCTAAGTATGGTAAATCGTTTTGCTGGATGCTTCGTAATGCCTTCGCTGAGGCCGTATTACAGCCTAGGATGACCAGATGACAGCCAAGCTCAAACAAACGCTTTACAGCCTGCAAGGTGAAGTCGTACACCACTTCAAAGGAGCGCGATCCATAAGGCGCACGTGCATTATCTCCCAGGTACAGATAATCGTACTCAGGTAGCTGTTCTCTGATGCTTCGGAGAATGGTCAGCCCACCATATCCGGAATCAAATATCCCGATAGGCCCAGGTTTCTGTGGGAGAAATGTGTGAAACATCTTATTCTGCGGCAGTCAGACCCAGTTTAGCTTTAACGGCACCAGTGATGTCAATACCGTTAGGGCCGATATAGAGGAATTCCTTACCTTCAATATTGATGATGTATTCCAATGCCATCTCGTTACCAATCTCACCCAGTGCGATGTTCAACTTGCTGGTAACTGGAGTCATCAATTCTTCTTCAGCGTTTTTCAGCAGCTGATCGCATTCTGCACGGAACTGAACACCCTTTTCACAGAGGTCTTGCAATTCCTTCTGGCGCTTCAGCAAGATATTCTGAGGGAAATCACGCTGTCCATCCAGGAACTCGCTATACTTTTTGTTGAATTCCACTTCTGTACGCTCCTGTTCTGCGTTGTATTTAGCCTTCAGTACCGCAAGTTGTTCTTGAACCTGTGCATATTCAGGCATTTCCTTCAATACGTTAGCATAGTTCATGTATCCAAATTTCTGAGCCATTACAGAAAGTGGCATCATGAGGAGGAGGCAGAAAATGATTTTTTTCATATCGTTTTTATTATTTGGGTTTGACATTTAATTATCCTAATTTGCAAAAGTAACCCTTTATTCTGACTTTGGCAAGGAAAACAAAAAAAATGTCGCTCAAGTTAGTACTGAGCGACATTTTTTCGTTGTGTATCTTAGTCTTTAAATTACTTCAAGCCTAATTTGCTCTTAACCTGAGCTGTGATATCAGTACAAACGCTCTTGTTGATAAAAGGCATAGAACCATCAATCAATACGAAAGCATAACCACCTGCAGCACCAACTTCGCTGATAGCCTTAGAAAGTTTCTCAGTAATTGCAGTCATCTTGTTCTGCTCTTCCTGAGCCATGTTCTGC
>JAUNHZ010000108.1 GCA_030523705.1 Bacteroidales bacterium | reverse complement strand
GACTCTTCGGCTTCAAAGAGTCCTTTTGAAGTTTACTTGCGGATTTGAGGGTTACCTGTATTATCTATAAAAATATGTGCAAATTTAGAAAAAAAACTTCATTTAGCCTAACCAAATGCAATATTTCGAGGATGAAGTGTTTTTTTTAGCAGAAAATCTTGCATTGCTTATTTTTTTTGTTGAATTTTGACCTGTCAAATGTAAAAAAGGGAAGAGTATGGAAGATTTTGAAAAGAAAAGTGCTGCTGAGTTGGACAAGGAGATCTGCTTTTCCAAATCCATTAAAGCCGGAAAGCGCATCTACTATGTAGATGTAAAGAAAAACCGGAAAGACGAGATGTTTCTGGCTATAACAGAGAGTAAGAAAAATGTCACAGGAGAAGGCATGGATGCCAAGGTAAATTTTGAGAAGCATAAGATTTTCCTCTATCAGGAAGATTTTCAGAATTTCATGGCAGGCATGCAGGAGGCTATGGAATATGTGGCAAAGGAACAGGGACAGCCAAACTCCAGGCAGGTGGAGCCTTCAGGTTTGGGAGGGGAGATAAAAATAAATCTAGACTTTTAACTGAAAAACTTGTGATATTGAGCAAGTTTTACTACCTTTGCACCGCTTTTGTAGCGCATCTGTGGCTTTAGCCACTGTGTGATGGCGAATTAAGCAGATTATTAACAACTTAATTTAGAGTAACACATTATGAAATCAATTGAAGTTAAGGGTTGCTTGAGAACCGAAACTGGTAAGAAGAGCACTCGCGAATTGCGTAAGGCTGATGCAGTACCTTGTGTATTGTATGGTGTAGAGAAGGATGAGAATGGTGATCCAAAAGCTACTCACTTTGCTGTAACTAATGCAGAGTTGCGTAACTTGGTTTACACTCCAAACATCTACTTGGTAAACTTGGTAATCGATGGTAAGGTTTGCACTGCAGTGCTGAAGGATATCCAGTTCCACCCAGTAAAGGACACTATCATGCACGTTGACTTCCTTCAGGTAACTGAGGATAAGCCAGTTGTTATGGAGGTTCCTGTACAGTTGAACGGTTTGGCTGCTGGTGTACGTGCCGGTGGTAAGTTGCAGGCTCAGGTTCGCAAGTTGAAGGTTAAGGCTCTTTACTCTGCTATCCCTGAGAAGCTGAACGTAGATGTTACCGCTCTTGAGCTGGGTAAGTCTATCAAGTGTGCTGAACTTTCTTTCGAAGGTTTGGAGCTGGTTACCCCTGCCGAGGTAGTAGTATGCTCAGTACGTATGACTCGTGCTGCTCGTGGTGCTGCTGCAGCTGCTGGTAAGTAATTAATTGCTGCGCATGAAGTATCTGATTGTGGGATTGGGAAACATCGGATCTGAATACGATGGAACCCGTCACAACATAGGATTTAGAGTATTGGATGCCTTTGCTAAGGCATCCAATCTCGTTTTTAAGGACGGACGTTATGGCTTTACGGCTCAAACTTCCGTCAGGGGGCGTCAACTTGTTTTGCTCAAGCCTTCTACGTATATGAATTTGAGCGGAAACGCAGTACGCTATTGGATGCAGCAGGAGAAAATCCCATTGGAGAACGTGCTGATTGTTGTCGATGACCTTTCTTTACCTTTTGGACAACTGCGTTTGCGTGGAAAGGGTAGTGATGCTGGACATAATGGTTTGAAGCATATTGCTGCTACCTTGGGCTCTCAGAACTATGCACGTTTACGTTTTGGCATTGGAAACGAGTTTCCTAAAGGGGCGCAGGTGGATTTTGTTTTGGGGCAATTTACAGATGAGGATCTCAAGGCAATGGATGAACGGGTAGATGTGGCTTGTGAGATTATCAAGAGCTTCTGCTTTGCTGGTTTGGCAAATACCATGAACCAATTTAATAAGAAGTAATGGAGGCAAGGTTAGATAAATGGTTGTGGTCAGCTCGTATCTTTAAAACACGTACCATTGCTGCTGATGCTTGCAAAAAGGGACGTGTAATGATAGGAGGCGTACAGCAGAAACCTTCCAAGATGATTAAGGAAGGGGAGGTCATTCAGGTTCGAAAGCCACCAATCACTTATTCTTTCAAGGTGCTAAAGTGCATTCAAAATCGCGTAGGGGCCAAACTGGTACCCGAGGTGCTGGAGAATGTAACAACGCCTGATCAGTATGAACTGCTGGAAATGAATCGCATAAGTGGATTTGTTGACAGAGCCAGAGGCACAGGAAGACCAACCAAAAAAGAACGTCGTGATCTGGATGATTTTATTATGCCAGAATACCTAGACGACTTTGAGGAATTTGACTGGGATGATGAAGAAGAATAAAAAAGAGGTGATGCGTTGTTCATCACCTCTTTTTTTATTTAGTTTTTGAATATCAACTCGTCGTTTTGAGCATCCACGATAATTGGATGTTCTGGGCGTATAGAGCCTGCAAGGAGTTGCTTACTCAAATCATTCAGCAAGTTGCGCTGTAATGCACGTTTTACAGGACGTGCACCAAACTCCGGATCAAAGCCTGCCTTTGCAAGAACTTGGATTGCTGGTGTGGTAACTTCTAGCTGGATGTTGTTCTCCTTTAACATCTTGATTACTCCGTTGACCTGCAGACGCACAATCTGTTCTATCTCTGTCTTGTTCAATGGCAGGAACATGATGGTCTCATCAATTCGGTTTAAGAATTCAGGGCGGATAGTAGATTTCAACATATTCATTACCTGATTCTTGGTGTCCTCGATCAGCTGATCATGGTTCTGTTCATTCAAATGCTCAAACTGGCTTTGGATATAGCTGCTTCCTAAATTGCTGGTCATGATAATGATGGTGTTCTTGAAATTCACCGTGCGGCCCTTGTTGTCTGTCAACCTTCCGTCGTCCAGGACTTGCAATAGAATATTGAAGACATCAGGATGCGCTTTTTCTATTTCATCGAACAGAACTACAGAATAAGGCTTACGGCGAACAGCTTCGGTTAGTTGGCCACCTTCATCGTATCCGATATATCCCGGAGGCGCTCCAATCAAACGACTGACGCTATGTTTCTCCTGATACTCAGACATATCTATACGGGTCATGAGGGTCTCGTCGTCGAACAGGTATTCGGCCAAAGCCTTTCCTAATTCTGTCTTTCCCACACCTGTAGTACCGAGGAAAATGAAACTACCGATAGGACGCTTTGGGTCTTGCAAGCCTGCACGACTTCTGCGGACAGCGTCGCTTACAGCCTGAATGGCCTCTTCTTGTCCAATGACACGCTTGTGAAGCTCTTCCTCTAGATGGAGCAGCTTCTCCCTTTCGCTTTGTAGCATTTTGCTTACAGGGATACCTGTCCAACGGCAAACCACATCTGCTACATCCTCTGCTGTGACTTCTTCTTTTATCATGGCATTACCATCCTGCCGTTGTTTAAGCTGGTCTTGAATTTGGGCAATCTCATCTTCCAGAGCCTTGAGCTTTCCGTAACGGATTTCTGCCACTTTCCCATAATCACCTTCTCGCTCTGCACGATCTGCCTCAAACTTTAGCTGCTCTATCTGCTTTTTGTTCTCTTGTATCTTGTTGACAAGATCCTTTTCAGACTGCCATTTGGCCTTGTAGGAGTTTTCTTCCTCCTGGAGCTCTGCAATTTCCTTATTCAATGAAGCTAGCTTAACCTCATCGTGCTCACGCTTAATGGCTTCTCTTTCAATCTCTAATTGCTTGAGGCGTCGACTGATTTCATCTAATTCCTCAGGAACAGAGTCTCTTTCCATACGCAGTTTCGCAGCAGCCTCGTCCATAAGGTCGATAGCTTTATCTGGAAGAAAACGCTCCGTAATATAACGGTTGCTGAGTTCTACCGCAGCTATGATAGCATCGTCTTGGATACGAACCTTATGGTGGTTCTCATAACGTTCTTTCAGTCCACGGAGAATAGAAATGCTGCTTAATACATCAGGCTCATTGACCATTACTGTTTGGAAACGACGTTCTAGAGCCTTGTCTTTCTCGAAGTATTTCTGATACTCATCTAGTGTTGTTGCTCCAATACTGCGGAGTTCTCCACGAGCAAGTGCTGGCTTTAAGATGTTTGCAGCATCCATAGCTCCTTCGCCTTTTCCGGCTCCTACAAGGGTGTGGATCTCATCAATGAACAGCACCACATTCTCGCTTTTAATTACTTCGTTAATGACTGCTTTTAAACGCTCCTCGAATTCTCCTTTATATTTGGCTCCTGCAACCAGAGCACCCATGTCTAGTGAGAACAACTGCTTGTTCTTCAGGTTCTCAGGAACATCACCTCGGATAATACGATGTGCTAATCCTTCAACAATTGCAGTTTTTCCTGTTCCTGGTTCTCCAATAAGGATAGGGTTGTTCTTGGTCCTTCTGCTCAGAATCTGCAATACACGGCGGATTTCATCATCACGCCCAATTACAGGGTCTAACTTTCCGTTACGTGCAGCCTCACATAGATTAATGGCATATTTGCTAAGGGATTGATAAGTGTCTTCGCTAGACTGCGAGGTGACCTTTCCTCCCTTTCTAAGCTCTTGGATAGCAGCCAGCAGCTCCTTTTCATTTACACCCGCATCCTTCAAGATAGAAGATGCTGTTGTTTTTACGCGCAGAACGCCAAGCAGCAATGCCTCTATAGATACGTATTGATCGTGTAATTCTGCAGCTACATCAATAGCCTTTTGAATAACAGCATTTGTGTCTCTGCTAAAATATGGATCACCACCATGCACTTTCGTCAGACTTTGTATCTGTTGTGAAAGCACTGTGTTCAGCTGCGTGATGTTGATACTTAATTTCTGAAAGATGAAATTTGTGACATTTTCTCCAATTTTCATCATGCCACAGAGCAAGTGCTCAGGCTCTATAGCTTGCTGAGAATTCCTTTGTGCCAGGTTTATGGCTTCTTGAATTGCCTCCTGTGCTTTAATAGTAAAGTTTTCAAAGTTCATAGTTTAATCTCCTTTCTTTTTCCTTTTATGCCCATATTACACCAAAATCTTTACCATAGCGAAATTAGGTGACATTTTGTCTTGTTTTTGATGGAAAGAGGACAATGTGCGAGTAAAAGAGAGGAAAAAATGTCTTGTTTTTGCCCTTCACTTGAAAGATTTTTGTAAATTTGCAGCAGTAAAACCAATGTTAAACATTTATGGACGATTATTACCCGGAAAATAACAATCGCTAAGAGACAGAGGATGTGCAAGTTCAATCCTCCGTCTATAAATTAAGGAGGAAAAAATTATGCGCACTTACTGGAACATAGTGGGAGGGCTACGTCCGTTAGAAGAAATAACTTCTAACTGCTGGATTCAAGTAACTTGTCCTACTGAAGAAGATTGCAGATTCCTGGAAGATGAAATAAAGATTCCTGATTATTTCTTGAGCGACATCGCCGATATTGAAGAGCGTGCTCGTTACGAGATTGATGAGGGTTGGTTTTTGATCATCTTGCGTATCCCATACGCAAAGGAAATCCCATCAAGGACACCATTTACAACCATCCCTTTGGGTATCATTACCAAAGGCAATTTGATTATTACCGTTTGTAACTTTGAGACAGATATGATGAACGATTTCCTTGTTCATCAGCAGAAACGCGCTGTGGGAATTGCAGACCCACCAGAAATGGTGTTCCGTTTATTCCTGTCGTCTGCCGTTTGGTATCTGAAGCGTCTGAAGCAAATCAGTACCTTAATAGATCAATACAAGCGGACCTTGGATCATAACATTGATAATGTGGACTTGATTAATTTCTCACGTTTGCAAGATAGCTTGACGTATTTCGTGACCTCTATCCGAGGTAATGAAACCTTGTTGTCTAAATTGAAATTCCGCCTGCCAATTGATGAATTGGATGCCGATTTGATTGAAGATGTGAATATCGAGATGGCGCAGGCGCGTGAGACTACATCTATCTATACAAATATCTTGGATTCTACGATGGATACTTATGCGAATATCATCAATAACAACATGAGTAAGGTTATGAAGACTATGACTAGTGTGTCTTTGATCCTCATGGTGCCTACGTTGGTGACGAGTGCATTTGGTATGAACCTGGTGAATGGTATGGAGGAAACTTGGTGGGGCTTTATCCTGGTTTCAGTTTTCTCTGTTTTGATAACTGTTGCTTTCTTCTGGTTCTTCCGTCATCGAAATTTGTTGTAATTATGGAGCAGCCAAAATTGCAGTGGAGTGAGTATGTAGTGCTTGTTGATGCTACGTTCTTAGATTCTCTAGTACTAGACTTTGTGAAGAATTTTAGTGCGATGATAGGAAGGCAGCTAGGAAAACTGGACTTGTGTCATTGGTTGGACTGTCTGCTGCTGGACTCTGGTATTACGGAGGGTGAGCATAATACGTTTGTGGCGTTCCTTCATCCGTTGGGGGCTAAGCGTATGAGTGCAGTGAACCCAGGTGACTTTAAGGAGGAACTAGATGGTAAGGCTTTCTCTGATAACCTTGGAGAATTTACGCTAGCTAGTTTTCCTATAGAAAAGGTAACGACCAGAGGCGAGTTCTTGGCAGATGCTTTAAAGGCTGCCATGGAATCTGAATCCACCAAGAAAATCCTTGTGGTAGGGGACATGCAGGAATATGCTGATTTACTCTGTGAGACAGCAAGTGGGGAGTCTAAATCCGAGGTGACATTCTTTACCATGGCAAATCTCCCTGCGGGAAAATTCAAACATCAAATTCTGGGATATTCTGTGATGAGTGGTTTGGGAATTAGAGGTGAAGAATTAAGATAAACGAAGAGGATGGAATTTTGGTTCCATCCTCTTTTTTTTGATTATTCTTCTTCATCCAAAAAATCTTCATCGTTTTCTGGCTCCTGTGGGAGTGGATTCCCTAAGATAGCTGCAGCAATCTTCTGCTCTAGCTCTTCTGCTAATTCTGGATTGTCTTGAAGCAATCTCTTTACGGCATCACGTCCCTGAGCAAGTTTGTCTCCATTGTAGCTAAACCAAGAACCACTTTTCTTAATGATTCCGTGCTCAACGCCAAGGTCGACAATTTCTCCAATTTTGCTGATACCCTCACCGAAGAGAATCTCGAACTCGCATTTGCGGAATGGAGGAGCTACTTTGTTCTTGACAACCTTTACTCTGACTTGGTTACCAATTACCTCATCTCCATCTTTCAAACTGGTTACTCGTCGTATATCCAGTCTAACGCTACTGTAGAATTTCAGCGCATTACCACCGGTTGTGGTTTCTGGATTTCCGAACATGACTCCAATTTTTTCACGGAGCTGATTAATGAAGATACATGTAGTCTTGGTCTTGTTTATCGTCGCTGTCAACTTACGCAAAGCCTGACTCATGAGTCTTGCCTGCAGACCTACTCTGTTGTCGCCCATATCTCCCTCAATCTCAGCTTTAGGAGTAAGAGCTGCCACGGAGTCAATCACAATGATATCAATGGCGGAAGAACGAATCAGCTGGTCTACAATTTCCAAAGCTTGTTCTCCGTTGTCTGGCTGCGAAATCCAAAGATTATCAACATCAACGCCTAATTTTGCTGCGTAGAAGCGGTCAAATGCATGTTCTGCATCGATGAAAGCCGCAATACCTCCTGCTTTCTGTGCTTCTGCAATAGCGTGGATGGCCAGTGTGGTTTTACCAGAAGACTCAGGTCCGTAAATCTCAATTATTCTGCCGCGTGGATAGCCTCCAACGCCTAATGCAACATTCAGACCTAATGAACCGGTAGGGATTACGTCAACCTGCTCCACGTGCTCGTCGCCCATGCGCATGATAGAACCCTTTCCAAAGTTCTTTTCAATCTTGTCCATTGCTGCCTGCAGTGCTTTGAGTTTCTCGTTACCTGCAGTGTTAATCACTTCTTTTTTTGCCATTTATTCTTATATTAAAAATATGTATGTGTGCTTTACAGTTCCAGGTCACCACCAAAGATCTCATGCCATGGTAATCCCTGTTTGTTGAGCTGCTCCATGAATGGATCTGGATCGAACTCTTCTACATTGTGTACACCTGGCTTCTTCCAAATGCCTTTCAGGAACATCATGGCTCCAATCATGGCAGGAACACCTGTAGTATAGCTTACTCCTTGCATGCCAGTCTCTTCATAGGCTGCCTGATGTGAACAGTTGTTGTATACGTAGTAGGTCTGCTCCTGGCCATCTTTCAAACCACGGATACGGCAACCAATAGAGGTCTCTCCATCGTAGTTCTCACCCAGTTCCTGTGGATTTGGCAAAACAGCCTTTAAGAACTGTAATGGAACAATCTTGACAACTTCCTCACCAGTGCCGTCTGCCTTTGGAGCCTTGTAAGTTACCTCGTCAATACGGCTCATACCAATATTCTGGATTACGTCCAGATAGGTAAGATACTGCTGGCCAAAGGTCATCCAGAATCTTGCGCGCTTGATAGTTGGAAAATTGATTACAAGACTCTCAATTTCCTCATGGTGGAGCAGGTAGCTCTCTTTTGGACCAATGTTTGGATAGGTGAGAGGCTTGTGGATTTCCATAGGTTCAGTCTCTATGTATTTTCCGTTTTCATAGTAAAGACCCTTCTGGGTGATTTCACGGATGTTAATCTCTGGATTGAAATTGGTAGCAAATGCCTTGTGGTGGTTTCCTGCATTACAGTCTACGATGTCCAGATAGTGCATCTCATCAAAATGATGCTTGGCTGCATAAGCTGTATAAACGCTAGTGACACCTGGGTCAAATCCACAGCCCAAGATGGCAGTTAAGCCTGCTTTCTCAAAACGCTCGCGATAAGCCCATTGCCAACTGTATTCGAAATGTGCCTCGTCTTTTGGCTCATAATTGGCTGTATCCATATAGTTGCATCCTGTAGCAAGACATGCATCCATAATGGTAAGATCCTGATAAGGTAAAGCTAGATTCATGACAATGTCTGGCTTGTACTCACTCATCAGTGCAACCAATTCGTCTACATGGTCTGCATCTACGCGTGCTGTAGTGACATTAGTTCCATATTTCTTGTTGAGAACTTCTGCCAATGCATCACACTTTGCCTTTGTACGGCTAGCAATCATAATCTCTGTGAAAACGTCAGGATTCTGTGCTACCTTATGCGCAGCTACGGTAGCAACACCGCCCGCGCCAATGATTAAAACTCTTCCCATTTCTATTCTTAATTTTACTTTAGGGGCAAAGGTAGTAAAAAGTATTTTATCTAACAAAGTTTTTGGAATGAGACTTCTTGTAGGGGGATAAAAAAAAGAATCAGAAAATCTGATTCTCTTTTGAGCGGAAGACGGGGCTCAAACCCGCGACCCCCAGCTTGGAAGGCTAGTGCTCTATCGACTGAGCTACTTCCGCAAAAAAATACCTCCCAAAGGGAGGTGGGCACAGATGGATTCGAACCACCGAAGTCGAAAGACAGCAGATTTACAGTCTGCCCCAT
>JAUNHZ010000269.1 GCA_030523705.1 Bacteroidales bacterium | reverse complement strand
TTATCCAGGCTAAGATGTGGGCGTTCATTGTTATAGAATTCGACCGCACGGCGGATAACTTCTTCCATGTGCGAATTCCGAGTGGAGGTATCGTTTTAGGCCGAACTATTACGCCATATTGGGGACTTAGACTTTCAGCTGGTGTCTATTCGCAGTTAGGACATCCTCATGAAAAGGCTGTTAAATATGATCCTGAGGAATATGACGATTATCAGTTCTATGCTGGAAGCGCCTCTTTGGATTTGATGCTGAATGTCACTAATTGGTTCCGACCTTATGATGTCAGGAATTGGGTAGATTGCTACGTCATTCTGGGTGGAGGTATGCTTTACAGCTTTGGAATGGATAAGAAAGTTGACCAGTGGCCGGCTTATGTCTATCCGGTTAACTCGGAAGAAAAGTGGTACTGGAATGCCAAAGCAGGAATTATGGGCGCTTGGCATGTAAGCAGAGCTTGTGACTTCACTGCAGAACTAGACTGTTTTTTCACCGACAATGCATATAATGGTGTTGTCGATGATAAAAATAAAAAAGTCGATTTGTTCTTGAGTCCTCGAGTAGGTATTGTCTATTACTTCAAGAACTCAATGAAGAGACATCGATATGCAAATACTTCAAAGAATCATATTTATTGGAGAGATTTGAATAACTAAATCTATATATTTTTTTAGGCGAAACTAATTTTATTGTTGTATGAAAAAATTTATTGCCATCTTTGCCACATCGTTACTCGCCTTGTCTATGAACATGGCTGAGGCACAGGTTGTGGTCTCAGAAGACTGGGGTAACCAGAATCCCCAGCGTCGAGGTGGAGGATTGGATGACGACCTCAGAGGTGATACCCCTGAAGAGGACGAGTTGCTCCAGTCACTCTACAATGAGGAAGAGGATGAAGAATTGAACAGAATCCTTCGTAGTGAGGATTACATCTTCCCTTCTTCTATTACTGATAACTGGCACCTTATGTTCCAATTGGGTGCAGTAAATTCATGGGGTAGCTACTCAAGTAAAAAAGGCTTCGGTGAGCGCACAAACTTTGGTGCTGCCTTCTCTATTGGTAAGTTCTTGACTCCTGTCAATGACTTCCGCATTTCTCTCTTCTATGGTCGAGAGACAGGTATTCGTGGCCGTGATGAGGAGTTCTATGCTTATTGGGAGAAAGGTGTAAACACTCAGGGTGACGACATTTATCCTGATTGGAATCCTACCAAGGAGGAGAATGAATGGAAAGTTCCAAATTTCCCTACATATAACTACAATACATTCGGTGTAGCTCTTCAGTGGCTTCCTAATCTTACCAATTTGTTCACTGGTTATAATCCAGACCGTAAGTTCACTATCAGTGGTATCTTTGGTATGGATCTTGAAACTACTTGGTCTTATTCAAATAAGAACTTGTCACAGATCAGCGTTTGGGCAGAAAAACCTAAGCGTGGTGTTTCGCGTACATTGATTGGCCTTCAGTTCGGTCTTCAGGCTAACTATGCTCTCAACGATCGTTGGCATGTCAACCTTGAGGCTCAGGAGGTGTTCTTGGATGATGCTCATGATGGTTTGATCTCTAATGATACTTGGGATGGTCACCTCAATTTGTTCGCTGGTGTAACATGGTTCCTCAAGGGCAAGCAGAAT
>JAUNHZ010000107.1 GCA_030523705.1 Bacteroidales bacterium | reverse complement strand
TCGCTCATCACGATGAGCCCAGGACGTGTATCCACCAGCTTGCAACTGGCCTTCACGCCCATCTCCTTGAAGAAATGCCTGGCTTCTCGCTCCTCAAACGTAGAAGGAGTGAGGAAATAGGCCATGCCTATCAGGGCCACAAAGAAAAGAATGATTGCTTTTTTCATATCTGTATTCTGTCCGTGCAAAAATACGAAATGTGGTTCAGTTGTGCAAATTTATAAGGTAAAACGCAAAAATGTGTGTTGAAAAGAATTAACTTTGCACCGCAAATAGACAAGACACATGAATAAACATCTGCATATCGCCATGCAATGTCTCAAGACGGCATGGCCTCCAACCTGGAAGAGCGCCAAGTGGCTGCTCCGTCTCATGATTCCTATCTCACTGACAGTTACCTTGTTACAATATACGGGTATCCTGGAATGGATAGCTGGTTACCTGAACCCTGTCTTTGAGCATCTGGGTTTGCCGGGTGCATCGGCTGTGATTTTCATCTCTGGCGCTACTGCGGGAACGTATGCGGGTGTGGCTGCCCTGATGAGCCTGCAGCTAACCTTGCGCCAGGCTACCATCTTGGGTATCATGATGGCCTTGTGCCATGCCTTGCCTATGGAATGCGCGGTGAACAGCAAGACGGGTTCTTCTTTCTGGAAAATGGGACTGATACGCATTGTGTGTGCTTTCCTGTGTGCCTATATCTTGAATTTCCTGCTTCCGGAGCTGTCTGAGCCTTTTATGTATCTGGGTGCGGATCCCGACAGCAGTTTTGCACAGGTTATGCTCACGTGGGTGCAGTCGCAGGTCAAGATGGTGTTCATGCTCTTTGTCATCATCTATTCCCTGATGGTGCTACAGCGCTTGATTGATGCCTATGGATTGCTTCGTCCGCTTTCCAATTTCCTGTCTCCACTCATGGCTGTGTTTGGCTTGCCACGGCAGTCGGCCTACATGTGGCTGGTAGGTAATGTGCTGGGTATCAGTTATGGAGCAGCCGTCATGCTGGAACTGCAGGAAAAACAACTCATCTCATCCGAGGAATCCAATGAGGTAAACTACCATCTTATCATGAACCACTCCATGCTGGAGGATACCATCGTTTTTGCCGCCACGGGCATCTCTGCCTTGTGGATCATAGGCACCCGCGTGGCTTTTGCGTTAGGTGTAGTATGGAGCCGGAAGGCTTTGCTAAAGCTCAGTCGACTTATTTAGCCACGGCGTACTTGTCGTAATAGTAGCGGAAGGAATTACACGCAGCCATGAGCAGGAACAGGTCTTTTGGCGCGTCGTAGGAGAATATTTCCTCCAGTACCTGCTTGGTCTTCCAATTGTACTTGTGCAGGTGCGCCTCGTCGTTGGTCAGTATCCAGACCAGAGACTCAAATGCCTTTTCTGGGAAACAGGCCTTCAGCTCATTTCCACCTATCAGCGTAAGGAACTGGCGAGAGTAGGCTGTATGGTTAGGGTGCCATGCCCCCACTTGGAAATGGTAGCTCTCCGTGTTAGGGTCAAACCAGGAATGCTCCCCATGAATGTCCGCGTCCCAAGAGAAATAGTGGGCTTTCACCTCATCGGCCATCAGTTCCTGTATGTGTGCCTTATGCAGGCTCTCCTGCACGCGGAGGTAGCCTTTGAAACAGATGCGGGAGAATAGGGTACGGGCATCCATCATTCCGGTGACCAGATCTTCCGTGAAGGAGCGTTTCTCTCCCTTCTCCTCCACTTGGAACTCCATATAGTAAGCCGTGGTGAAGACATGTACATAGCGTTTGTAGAGCTTATAGTTGTAAAACAGTCGCTCTGCTCCAGACAGGTTGTTAGAAACCGTATATTCTTGTACTAAACTACTATTCATCCTTTTCAGATTCCGTTTGGACCTCAAAGATAGGAAAACATTTGCTCTTATGCAAAAAAAGGGCCTGGTTTTTATCCCAAGCCCCTTTTCTGTCATCATTTACAAATGTTGTTTTATCATGCATGCTGTTGGTTAGCCTTGATGATCTCTGCCAGTGAGATGTTAGGGTTACGGTAGCGCACGCTACGGTTGGCCTCTTCCTGTGGTTCCATTGGAGCTGGAATGATGGAGATAGCCTTTCTTGGGCAGTTCTGTACACAAGCCAGGCAGTTCTCGCACTCACCGTTGGCCACGCTCTTCTTGTCCACAATCTTCCATGAGCCATGAGGGCAGACAGATACGCAAATGCCACAACCTATGCAGTCGTCGGTAGAATAGACAATCTTCTCAGAACGGGTCAGGGCAGGTTTGACCTTGTCGCGAGGGCGGCCATTGAAATAGGCATCATAGAATTTGTAATCATCCTCGGTCACTGGGAGGATATAGTTCTCATGCGCATTGATGCCAGCTATAGCCTTCTGAATCATCTCCTCGGTGTGCTTGTCGGCAGCCATTTCCACAGCCTGATCAAAGAAAGGGAGATAAGTATCTACCATCTTGACAGATGAAATGTAGTTCATGGTAATGCCATGCTCCTGGGTGAATGCCTGGAAAAGCTCTGGCAGCTTGGTGGTGTGCGCACCATAGGTGGCAATGCCGAAGAAGTAGTCGGCCTTGAAAGAGGAACGTGCGATGAAATCCTGCACGATGGCCGGAGCTGTGAAGCAGTAGGTAGGGAATACAAATCCAATCTCCTCTGCCTCATAAACAGGGTTCTCGTTGTGAATCTCCTGGGCAATACTCAGAATAGTAGCGTCATCTCCTCCAATTCGCTTGGAGACATATAGACTGTTACCGGTAGCTGAGAAGAAAAAGATCAAACGCTTGATTTTTTCTGTGGCCTGCTCTTTTTGCTTGGTGCAGGATGATAATACTGGCACTGCAGCAAAAGTTGCAGAAGTGCATGCTGACAGCATGATTTTTAAGGCATTTCTTCTATCCATAATCTATCTTTTTATGATTTATTCTACGAGAGTCTCCACTCTTTTGGCGACAAGTTAGTCTGCGTCTTGAAAAAGCGTGTAAAGTGTTGTACGTACTTGAATCCCAAACGTGATGACACTTGCTGGATGCTCAAGTTTTCCAAGGATAGCAGTTCTTTTGCTTTGCTGAGCAGTTTTTCGTTGATGTACACTTTGGCAGAGAGTCCTGTCTCTGCTTTCACCAACTCACTGAAATAGCTGCTGGTCAAACAGCATTTGTCTGCAAAATACTGTACCGTTGGTAAACCTTCGCGCTCGGAGATCTTGTCAAGATAGGCGTTCAGCTGTTGCTCAAATTTCAAGACCACGGAGTGATTGATAAGCTCTCTGGTCACAAACTGGCGGTCGTAGAACCGGAGGCAGTAGTCCAGCAACAATTGGATGTTGGATACAATGACCTTATGTGTGTACTTATCAATATTATGATCCAGCTCAGACTCAATCATGGAAACTACATTCCGGTATGTCTCAATTTCACGCGATGAGAGGTGTAGGGCCTCATTCGATGAGTAGTTGAAGAAATTGTAGTTACCGATTTGTTGTCCCAGTGGCGTGCGTTTCAGGAAATCCGGATGAAAAGCTAATGCGATGACCTTTTTGTAAGGCACGTCTGGATTATCTTCCACTATCACGGTTTGTCCTGGAGCAAACGAGGTTACCGTCATCTCGTCGAAATCGTAGGGAGTACGGCCGTACGACAGTTTACAACCTTTGGTTTCTTTCAGGAATAACACATAGATGCCAAAGTGAATCTTTGCTGTATTTACAGCCGCTTCACCTTCAAAGTTGATGACTGATACCAGTGGATGCAGGGTTTCTACACCGTGATAATCGTTGAATGCCTGGATGGAATCTATGTTTATTACTTTCATGCTGCAAAGATAGACTGTTGTCTTTAAATCATAAGAAGATAGATTATGGGGAAATTTACCTATTTTACGGAACTTGTTTTTTTTTAGTTATATGACTGGTAATTATGAATTCAAATTAATAAGAATATGTATTGACTTTAAGCACTTTGAGCTCATCTTTCTCTGCAAAGACATTACGCTCGTCGCCATTCAGCAGGCGGCCCGGAATGAATTTCCCATCCTGGAAATGTCCTTCGTAAATGGTGTCATAGCCAGCAAAGCGAGTCTTGCCAGGGTTAGCCAGCTTCATGTCACAGTTAAAGCCATAGCCTACCACATAGAACTCGTCCTCGGCAGTCTGGACTATCAGTGCACCACCCTCGGTCTTAGGTTTCTCCTCGGCCTTGAAGCCACCTCCGGCAGGAGCCATCAGGGCACCAATGTCAAAACCTTTCTTAGGGCCGAAGCTCAGTTCCCACTTGCCCATGGTAATGGTCTGAGACTCATGGCCAGGGTAGAGGTAAACACCGCGGAGCTGTGGGGTACCCAATTTGTCTGTCAGCACATTTCCCATGCTGCTGAGTGCGTTATAGCTGTCTCTGAGCAATTGCTCCTGCTTGGCACGTGCAGGGTTCATTTCCTGTGCCGTAGCATCAATTCCGAAAGGAGAGAAGCAGAGTGCGCTGTGCTCACCTATTACAAACAGGCCGCGAGCTGCTACCAGGGTACTCTCTGGAATCAGGATAGGGTTATCCTTCCACTGGAACTGCTCACACAGCCAGTCTAATTCCTGCATATAGCTGTTTGGGGTAAAGACATCCATATAAGGTGCAGCACAGCGGTAGATATCCAGGAAATCTGCAATAGAGCAGCCGTTACCCAGGCTGTTGCCACGGGCAAACTTGCCAAAGACAGAGGCATTCACAAAAGTAGGCAGAGCATACACTTCCTTGCCGGCTTTAGACACCTCATTCAGGAACTTGCCATAGTGCCAGGCCGTAAACAGATGCTCTGTCAGGTGCAGGATTTTATCCTGTCCCTCAACCTTCTCATATACACTCTTGCCAAAAATCTCTTCCCAGGAACCCTTCGTCTTGCATCCGGCTTCCTCCCAGGCTGCCTTTACGTCAGGCTGCAGGGTGTTCTTGTTTTTCTTCAGGTAGCTGATGAGCTCTGCAGGAACTTCACCCTCGTAGGCTTTGTTTGCAGCTTCGGAATAGTCGCGATACGTGCCGCTGAGGCCTGGCTCGTTCTCAATCTGCATCATGATGACACGGTGAGTGGTATCCTTTTCTTTCAGGTATTTCAGGAGCGTGGCGTATGCCTTGGCATCGGCCTGTGCTATATTCTTGCCAAAAAGACTCATCATTTCCAGTTCCTTACCCTTGTCGTCCACGGCTCTTGGGAAACGCTTGGCATCTTTCTTTACCCAGCTTGGGGCATAGGTCATGAACGGATTCTTGAAGGTGCCAAACCAAATGATGCTCAGTCGCAAGTCTTTCTCATTGGCCTGCTTCAGAAGGTAATCCATCAGGGTATAGTCGAATGTTCCCTCTGTAGGTTCAAACTGTTCCCAGCTGATGGTGGCAATCACGCTGTTCAGACCCATATCCTTCATGCGCTGGAAGGTACGTTCCTTCTCCATATAGGCTATGGATGAGGCTGTGGAGTTATGAAGCTCACCGCTGAGCATGACGAATGGTTTTCCATCGACCATCAGTTTGGTCTGCTTTCCCTTGCCCTGAAGGGTTGGGATCTGTGCTGCACTCCATTGAGAACAGCAGATGGCTACTAAAATAAGGAGTATTTTTTTCATGGTTTTTAGATTTTGATATGCAAATATAGCAATAAAAGCAGAGAATCAAGCGAAAAATGCGCTTGATTCTCTGTTTCTTTTTTATAACGCCTGGATAGAGATGCTTTCTACATCTCTGCTGTTAGGACCAACCATAATCTTGAATTCACCTGGTTCACAAACGTAGTTCAGGTCATGGTCGTAGTATTTCAGGTCGTTTTGTGTCAATGTGAACTTCACAGTCTTGGTCTCTCCAGCCTTGATGGCTACTCGCTGGAAACCACGCAACTCCTGGACAGGTCTTGTGCTTGTAGCAAAAATGTCCTGGATGTACAGCTGTACAACCTCCTCGCCGTCGCGTGATCCAGTATTCTTTACATCCACGCTTACGGTAATCTGTCCGTCTTTGGTCAGTGTACTGCTTGATACGGTAGGCTTTCCATATTCGTAGTTGGTATAAGACAGACCGAATCCGAAAGGATAGAGTGGGCCATTCAGCTCATCGATATAGCAAGAGGTAAACTTGCGATAAGGAGCATAGTCTGGATGTGGGCGACCAGTGTTCTTGTGGTTGTAATAGAGTGGCAACTGGCCTACTGAACGTGGGAATGAGGTGGTCAGCTTTCCGCTAGGGTTCACATCACCAAAGAGTACATCGGCAATAGCGTGTCCCGCTTCCTGGCCTAACTGCCAAGTATTCAGGATGGCATCGGCATTCTCATCTTCCCATTTCAGGGTCAGTGGGCGACCGGTAGTCAAGACGACTACCAAAGGCTTGCCTGTAGCCTTTAACGCTTTTAGCATATCTTCCTGTGCATCAGGGATATTGATGTTGGAGCGGCTTGCACCTTCTCCACTCATGTCATTGATCTCACCTACACATGCTACGATGACGTCGGCATCCTGGGCAATCTTGACGGCCTCTGCAATCATCTCCTGCTGACTCTTGGTATGCAATGGCTTTGGATCTACTCTGCCTGTCATGAATCCCATGAAACCGCTCTTTAACTGTTTCTCTATGATGCTGTCATTCATGAGCCATGAACCTTCTGCATAGGTTACAGAGCCACCCTTGAGCGCTGCTTTCACGCCTTCCAGAATAGAAACGCACTGGCTGCTGTGGCTAGACATAGCCCAACAACCGGCCATATTCTTCTTGTCATTGGCCAATGGACCAACCAAGGCAATCTTGGCGTTCTTCTTCAGAGGGAGGATGTTATTGTTGTTCTTCAGGAGTACCTGTGACTGCTGTGCTGCCTTGCGTGCGAAAGCAATCTGTTCTGGCGTGAAGATTTCCTTCTCTACAGCACCGTCACGGATGTAGCGGAATGGATCCTGGAACAGGCCAAGCTTGTATTTTGCTTCCAGGATACGGCGGCAAGCCAGGTTGATGTCAGCTTCGCTAACCTTACCCTCCTTATAGGATTTCATGAGGGTAGTCACAAAACCGTTACTGTTCATGTCCATATCCAGACCGGCACGAAGGGCACGCTGGCTTACTTCCTGCAGATCGCCAATACCGTGCTGAGTGACTTCAGTCACTGCTGTAGCGTCACTTACCACAAATCCCTTGAACTTCCACTGGTCGCGGAGCAGCTCGGTAAGCAGGTAATGGTTGATGCTGGCAGGAATACCCTCAAACTCGTTGAAAGAGCTCATGTAGCTGCCTGCACCAGCAAAAGCAGCTTCACGGTAAGGTACCATGAATCCGTTGAGCGCCTCCTGACGGCTCAGGTTTACGGTGTTATAGTCGCGTCCTGCTTCTGCACCTCCGTAGAGCGCATAGTGCTTTACGCAGACCATCACCTCATCGGTTCCGAACTTATTGTCTCTGCCCTGGTAGCCATGTACATAAGCCTTGGCAATCTCACCACCTAAGAATGGGTCCTCGCCGGCACCTTCTGCAATACGGCCCCAGCGGGCATCACGGCAGATATCCACCATTGGGCTGTAAACCCAGTTTACACCAATAGCGGTGGCTTCCTTGGCAGCCATGCGTGCGCTTTCCTCAATCAAGTTCATGTTCCAACTGGTTGACATAGCCAGTGGAATAGGGTAGACAGTTTCTGCGCCGTGAATGACATCCATACCGAAGATCAATGGAATCTTGTGACCGGTAGATACGGCAGTCTGCTGCAGTTCCTTGATTTTGTCATGGTTCATGAAGCCATAGTAGGCACCCATCTTTCCAGCCTTGAGCATGTCCTCGCCACCATCGTGGTTGCCTGTATTGGCTGCCGTCACGTACATGCGGTTGTTGGACAGGTTCAACTGGCCAATTTTCTCTTCCAGAGTCATCTTTGACATTAAGTCAGAGATGAATGCATCCATCTTCTTATCTTGTGCAAAACTTGAACTTGCTAAGAATAAGGTAAAAGCTGTAATTACAATTCTTTTCATGATATTAGGATAAAAATTTCACTTTGCAAAATTACGGTTTTTAGGAGTTTTTTTTGTTATCTGAATTTGTGATAAAGTTAACAGTATATCCAATTTTTTACCCAAAAAACTAAATTTCGGTTGCAAATATACTCTTTTTGCCATGATGGGATTTATCAAAATTTGTAAATCGCTTGGCGAAATTTACAGATGAAAGAAAAAACTCCCCGTTCTTCAGGAAAAACGGGGAGTTTAACAAACCTAAACTTATTATTATAACTCAAAACTACTTTATTCTTCTACTTTTCTTGCCTTGGTTACCTAAAGGTTAGCAATGGCAATGAATAACTATGCCGTCCTCCCCCCGTGTAAGGCTGTGCCTGGTTGAAACGGTGTACCAGGCGTGCCGTTTCAGCTCCCTTAGCTAACATGGTCAGGTAGTCTCTCCAGTTCTGCCAAGTATGTCCACCATTCACAATAAAGAAATTGTTCAAACTATCTCGCGTTGAGGAAGGAAGGGTGCTTCTATCTCAATACGGGCAGTGTTAGGAGCCTGGAAGGTAAAAGTAACACTATGGTCGGCATTGACAACAGGATTCTCTCCCGAAGCAAGTCTGAAACTGATTTCCTGAGCATTCAACTGCATGCATGCGCCAGCTAACGATAAAGCAAGAAATGTTTTCTTCATCGTTTTATTTCAAATTGTTTGAAAAAAATCCACTAACTTGTCCCAAGGAATTACCTTATCCTTGCCGCCATCATAGAGGTCGCAATGGCTGGCACCAGGGATGATCATCAACTCTTTGTTTGCGGGGTTAGGATTCGGCTTGCGTACAGCGTCATAGCCCTCTGCCTTTCCGGTCATCATGTACTAAGGTACGCGCATAATTAATTTTACACGATACCTCGATTTTGGGAGAAATAACCAATATTTTGGAGGGTGCTAGAAACCCTGATTACGCTTACTGAATTTAGAAGCTTTCTCTGGTGAGAGATAAGCCCTCTCTTTTACGCCGTAGCTGATCATGGCTTTTCGCTGCTGTTCCTTGGAGGAGTACTGGGCAAACAGTGGGTTCTGGATTTCCAGGCACTGCGTAGAGATAGCCACGCTTCCATTGGCCCTCTTTCGGCTATGCACCATGGTAATGCCAAAATCACCACTGAGTGGCATTGTGGCTAAATGGCCTTGCACATTGCAAATCTTCACCCTTTTAAATACCGCTGTAAGTGGGGTGTCGTCATAAGAATCCAGCTTGATGCTCTCTTTATCGCAAGAAGCCATAGGCACATTCAAGTTCTGGCTCCATTCTTGTGTGTATTTGATGATGCTCAGGGCATCGTCTTCCAAGAACGAGGAGTTTGCCTCCAAGATGGCAAAGGCCAAGTCGCCCACGGTAGTCTCATCCGTAATGACCAAATCCCCCAGTTCGATATTTGTGATCAGCTGGCTATCCTCCAGGTGCATGTCAATGCTAGGCAGCATACCTCTGGAAACCTGGTAAGGAGCC
>JAUNHZ010000268.1 GCA_030523705.1 Bacteroidales bacterium | reverse complement strand
TAGACTATCCATCCTTTTGCACGCATAGCATCGAAGTAATCCTGATAGCTAAAAGCCTTCATGGAGCGAAGAACCTCGATAGCATTCGAATGAATTCTTTCCTTGCGGTCGCCCTCTAAATTTTCAGCTTTAATCCAACCTCTTTCGATGGCCATTGCATTAGCTGCCAGGATTGCACGCCTGGCATCCTGATTTGAATCCTGGCATCGTCCATCTTCTGTGATGCGGTTAGCGATTAGGTGGATGTGAGGTTTATCAGTATCAAAGTGAACAGTGGCCACCCATTGGCTGTTGGCAAGCTCTGTGTGCCTTCCTTTCACCTTCCCAGACTTGTCTTTGTAATCCGTTTGATCGAGGTGACGGATAACATCATCGAGACATTGTTTCCATTCTTCCATCGTCCACCCCTCACATTCCTCTTTTGTCGGACAAATCTCTATTCGGAAGAAAGGGTTCTTAACCTTATGATTTGAGTTTTCACTTCGTAGCTTCATGGCCAGCCAAACGTCATCAGCAGTGATAGGCTCTCCTGTAATACCATCTACAGGGAGATGATTTGATGATAAAAAAACAGGTTCTACATCCGCAGGTTTCCCCGGTGGGGTATCTCTGTTTTTCTCCATCGCATATGTTATGGCGTTAACACCATGGCTGGCAGAAATGCAAGCAATTTTTATGACCATAAATCACCCAAGTTTGTTAGAAAAGTTAAGAAGAATAATAAGAGACTTCTTTATGTAATCGCGCCACCATGCGAAAGACTTGCCCTCGATTAAAAGAGCCAATCTTTTTTCTTTCGTCAGTCCAGACAAGTGTCCGGCCATAGCATTTCTTAAATGGGCAGTATCACTTCTGAGTGCAACAAGTTCCATAACAAGTTTTGTCTCTTCGTCCGACAAAGCAGCTTTTGGAACCTTACCTTTGAGAATGTCACGACAGTAGTCTGACAGGGTTTTCTTACTAGCCTTTGCTCCCTTGCAAAGCTCCTCGTAAAGATCAGGAGTGACGCGAAGATCCACATGCTTGGTAGCCTTCTCACGTTTCATCCATACCAAATCCTTCCATATTTCCAGGAACATATTCAAGCGTCTCTTTTCGCCTTTATAGTCCAGGAACCTACGATATTGGTCAGGAGTAATTTCCTTGGTCACATCTTCGCCAAGAGTCAAGCTTTGGATGTCAGCATGTATCTGACAGTTCTTTGGACCTTTTGTAACCCACACCTTACTAACGGAAATTTTCTCCCAACCGATTTCAAAATGGTCTTCGTCAAGGGGAATCTCCAGTCGTTCATAGAAATGTAATTCTGGGTCTATTGATTTTAGGTACGCATCTGCGTTAAACTGATAGAGAGTGTCTGTAGTCTGATCCATACTTATAAATTTTAATTACCTGCGAGCCTGCGAGCGGGGCAAGTTATTTTGTCCTGACCAATGAACGGAGTGAAATTGTCGGACAAAAGGATAACTTGCAACAGTACATTGAGAAATCTCTCTCGGCTTACGATACAAAGGTCGGCATTTTAGACCATTCGGGAGCCGTTGAAAAATTATTCCTCTTGATTTAACGTGTTGAAGAGTCTCTGTTCACTTGATGCGTTCAGTCAAGTGAAAAACCACAGAAAAGTCCGACAAACTGTGCTT
>JAUNHZ010000106.1 GCA_030523705.1 Bacteroidales bacterium | reverse complement strand
GTGCCCGGAGCGGGACTCGAACCCGCACGAACATTACTGCTCAAGGGATTTTAAGTCCCTCGTGTCTACCATTCCACCATCTGGGCGACCTTGAGCGGAAAACGAGGCTCGAACTCGCGACCCCAACCTTGGCAAGGTTGTGCTCTACCAACTGAGCTATTTCCGCATTTCAACTCTTAAAATCCTTAAAAGCGATGCAAAAGTACGCGTTTTTTTCGAAACGACAAAATTTTGCACCGCTTTTTTATCTTTATCTACCCAATAAGTTGCGTTCAGCTTGCTCTACACGCTCGAAATGGAAACCTGAAAGATTTTCTTTCATCAGGGCTTCAATCTGCTCATTGCACAGATTACCTATACTACCCTCGTGTGTATGGTGCACATCCTTATTTGGTTTGAAATTACCGGCCTCGATATCCAGACCCACCTTTTTATAAGCATCACGGAATGGCATTCCCTCGGCTGCCAGACGGTTCACTTCTTCTACAGAGAAGATGAAATCGTACTTTGGATCATCCAAGATATGCTCATTCACTTGTATCTTATTAATAATGTATGCAGTCATCTGCAAGCAGTCCTTCAGTTCCTGGAATGCAGGGAGGAAAACTTCCTTGATAATCTGCAGGTCTCGGAAATATCCACATGGCAAGTTATTCATAATGAGCATAACCTGCTGTGGCAAACTCTGAATCTTGTTGCACTTAGCACGCGTCAGCTCAAATACATCGGGATTTTTCTTGTGAGGCATGATGCTGGATCCTGTAGTACAATCGGCAGGGAGCTTCACAAAAGCAAAGTTCTGCGAGTTGAACATACAAGCATCGAACGCCAATTTGGCAATGGTACCTGCAATAGAAGCCAAGGCAAAGGCTACATTACGTTCCATCTTTCCACGTCCCATCTGGGCATAGACCACATTATAGTTCATGCTATCAAAACCCAGCAGCTGCGTAGTCAGAGTACGGTTCAATGGGAAAGAGGAACCATAACCAGCTGCAGAACCCAATGGATTACGGTTACACATCTTGTAAGCCGCCTGCAAGAAAAGCATATCATCGGCCAGGCTCTCTGCATAAGCACCAAACCACAAGCCAAAGCTGCTTGGCATGGCTATCTGCAGATGGGTATATCCTGGCATGAGCACATTCTTATAGCGGTTACTCTGGATGATCAGTTCCTGAAAAAGATTGTTCACTTCCTCGGCAATCTCATGAAGCTGAGTACGGGTGAAAAGTTTCAAATCCAGCAGGACCTGATCGTTACGGGAACGTCCGCTATGGATTTTCTTTCCCACATCGCCCAGCTTACGTGTCAGCATGAGCTCTACCTGTGAATGCACGTCCTCTACACCCTCTTCGATCACGAACTGGCCTTTCTCCGCAATGGCATAGATGGCCTTGAGTTCCTCTAAAATGAGTTTCAACTCATCAGACTCCAACAAGCCAATGGTCTCCAGCATGGTGGTATGCGCCATAGAGCCCAGCACATCGTGCTTAGCCAGGTACAAATCCATCTCGCGGTCACGGCCCACAGTAAACCGCTCAATCTCAGCGGTCATCTGCACATTCTTTTCCCAAAGTTTACTTGCCATAACAATTACATTTCATATCCATAAGGAACCATGGCCAACATATCAGCCAGTTTTTCCACACCCTCACGCAGTGGTTTCTCTACCATCTTGCGAATAAAGAAATTCAGTTCTGCCTTTACGGTAAGACGCATTTTGCAGCCACCGGTAGAGACTGGCAACAACTGAATCCACATGTTCAGCGGAATAGGCGAATTCACAGTCTCGAATTTGATGGTCTTGTTCACCTCTCGCTCAATAATCTGAAGGGTGATCAAACCAATAGGGTTAACATTCAGCGACACAGAGTCTGTCGTGAAGGTCATACCCTTGACTTTGTCCACAATATCCGCCATCTGTTTCTCGCTCACCTTTCCTCCCGAAGCGTTTACGGCCGCATTCATGAAGTTAGGGTCTCCAAAACGGTCTTTGATGACAGACAGATGATTCAGATCGGCCATCTTGTTATAGACCACCTCCAACGGATATTGGATGTATTTAATTTCGCTTTCGAATTTCTCCATGCTTATTTCTTCCAGTTTGCAGGATCCTTACGCCACTCCTTCAGCACTTCCAGGTCATCCTTGCTAATATATCCAATCTCTGCTGCGATTTCAGTTGTCGCATCGTAGTTACAGATTGCCACGAGCTTTACGCCAGCCTCCTTAAATGCCTCTTCCGCAACTGGGAAACCATAAGTGTAAGAAGCAACCATACCAACAACCTCGAAACCAGCCTGACGAAGAGCGTCAACAGCCTTCAAAGAGCTACCACCGGTAGAAATCAAATCCTCAACAACCACAACCTTTGCACCTTCTGGGATTGTGCCTTCAATCTGGTTACCCATACCATGATCTTTTGGTTTTGGACGAACATAGCAATATGGCAATGCCAGTTCCTCGGCAACCAGCGCGCCCTGTGCAATAGCACCCGTAGCAACACCTGCTACTGCATTAGCCTCTGGGAAGTTGATTTCAATGAGACGAACGAGCTCACGCTTTACCAATGAGCGGATATCTGGATAAGCCAATGTCTTACGGTTATCGGTGTAGATTGGAGAATTCCAACCACTTGCCCAAGTAAAAGGCTCATTTGGCTGCAATTTGATAGCCTTGATTTTCAGCAGTTTTTCTGCAAATACAGTTTGAATTGTTCTCATAATGAATTTGTTTTTGAATTTTGCGCAAAGATACGGAAAAAAAACATACTATCCGTATGAAACATAGTTTTTCTTAAAAATCAATGTCGGAATCATACGCTTCAGGAGCCTCTTCATCCAAATCCAGCGCCGAGTAGATGTATTTGGGTTCAAAGCCTCGAGATGCGCCAAAACGCAGCAGTTTAGCCTTGAGTTCATACGGGTCTTTAGACTTGATGGTCCTGCGTTTGGCTTTCAATAAATCTCTCAGCATGCTGATGTACTGCCGTTCATCAATATCCTTGAGAAGTGGAGCATAGACAGACTCAGGAATCTGCTTGCGCCAGAGTTCCTGCCGGATTTTCAAACGGCCCCATTTCGCAAAGCGTATCTTATCATTGATAAAAGCCCGGGTATAGCGCTCTTCGTCAATGAATTTTTCTTGACATAATCTAGCAATGACGCGAGCCACTAATGCCTCGTCATCTGTTCCCCGAAAGAGCTTGGATGCAACCTCCGAAGAGCAGTGTTCTGATCGTGCACACATGGCTGAGCCTATATTGTAGAGTTCCTTCTCTGAAAGTGATTTCTTTTCTTCCATCCTATTTTACTGCCTTTACCATACGAGGCTGATTATAACGGTCATTACGAAGTTCAACCTGATGATATCCCTGTGCTTGGAACAGCGCCACAGTCTCAGCGCCAAACCGACGGTTAATCTCTACATACAACGCTCCTCCGTCTCGAAGTAATTCTTTCCCTCGAAGTCCCAGTGCCTGATAGAATTTCAGTGGAGAATCATCGGGCACAAACAAGGCCATTCCAGGTTCCCAATTCTTTACATTTTCCTCCATCTCAACACATTCCTCATAAGGAATATAAGGAGGATTACTCACCAATATGTCCAGCGTAGGTAATCCACTCAACGGTTGCAAGATATCAGCCTTCAGCACTTGTACGCGGTTCTGGGCAAACAAGGTATTCTGCTGTGCATAAGATATGGCAGCATCGGAGAGGTCCAAAGCCCACAGAGCAGCTGTTGGAAGAGCCTCGGCTAAAGCTGCTGCAATACAGCCACTTCCGGTACAGGCATCTAAGATTTGGGGAGCGTTTTTCATGCGTTCATCCGCCACAATCCAATCTACCAAATCCTGCGTCTCCGGACGAGGAATCAACACACCAGGGCCAACATTCAGACGGCGTCCACAGAAATACTCATGCCCCATAACATACTGCAGAGGTTCGCCATGAAGCAAACGGTCCACCATACTTCCCAGAAGAATTTGCTTGGAGACAGGAAGTTCTTCTAGTCCTGCAGTAAAAACCTGGGTAGTACTAAGCTCCATAGGAGGTTCTTTCAACAGCCTACGCGCTATGGCGCGAGCCTCTTCCAACGGATATCGCTGCTGGAGATGACGAGTGAGTTCTGATAGGATCTGAGCCATGTCTCTTCGTTTGTTTTGCCTGCAAAGATACATCTCTTTTATGCAAATTTTCACTAAAAGGTTATAAAAATCACTCAATATTTCTTTAACTAGGCGTAAAAACACACCTTTTATCTATAAATTTCCCTAATAAAGGGCCGTCCAATTTCGCATATAAGGATATTCTTATTAATTTTGCACCTTGAATAAAAATTTATAGGATTTATCCGAATGAGAAAAAGTATATACGTCATAGCAGTATTGTTCTGCCTACTCACAGGTTTGTCTTCTTGTCTGGAAGGGGATGAAACCGATTATTCTATCTACAGAGACTGTGCCATTACGGCTTTCTCACTCAAAGACATCTCCTGGGAAGTCACAACCAAGAACAAAGCAGGAAATGACAGTACATACACTCAGACTGTGACAGCTAGTGCCTACCATTTCACCATTGACCAGATGAGAGGATTGATTTACAACACAGACTCTCTGCCTGCAGGAACTAAGGTGAACAAGGTGCTGGTTAATCTGACGGCCGATGGAAATGCAGTCTACAACAAGGGTACTGGTGATGAGATGGGTATGTTACAATCCGACTCTATCGATTTCACCAAAGATGTAAAAGCTACCGTTTACTCTATCAGTGGCGAATATTCAAAAGCATATACCATCCGAGTCAACGTTCATCAGGTAGATCCAGATTCCAGCCAATGGTTCCAGAACAAAGTGGAGTGGTGCGGTAAGGAACTGCAAACCCCTAAGGCTGCAACTTTTGGAGACAAGGTTGCCGTATTTGGCATCCAGGATGGCAAGCTGATGGTTACAACTGCCAATCAGGGCAGCATGAGCTGGAGTAGTCTGGAAGAGGTTCAGGGTGTTACGAATGCTGCCAAATACGATAACATAGTGGCATTCCAGGATATCCTTTACATGGTAGATGGTGATGTACTCTATGTTTCAGAAGATGCTGTCAGCTGGACTCAGATGCAGACCAATGCGCCTATCCATCAGTTGTTTGGATGCAATTCCAACAATATGTTTGCCGTATCCGACAAGTCGTTCTTGATTTCAAACGATGGTTTGGCTTGGAACAATATTACCACAGAAAACCCGGAAGTTATTCCAAACCAGAACATCTTCAGTTATACCGTACCAACTTCAACCAACCAGAGCATTGAGCGTACCCTGACCTTTGGTCAGATTACCGAGAGCACAGACACCATTGCTTCGGCTTGGTACTTGACCAATGGAAACCAGGACGGTTATAGCAACCAGTGGAGCTATATGTACACAACCAGAGACAACAACAATTGGGCATTACCTAACTTGAAAAATCTGGTGGTATTATTCTACAGAAAGTATCTCATCGCATTTGGAAATGAATGCCTAAATGGTGGAAAAATCACATCGTTTGAGAACATGTTAGTGTCTAAAGACTGGGGATTGACATGGAAAGACCAGGCCAATGAGACACTTGACATCTACCCAACGCTCCCTGCTGAGCTCAAGGGTAATGAACAAGAATTTGCAGCATACGTGGATAAAGACCACAACATCTGGATTATGTTCTGTGGCAGTGGTGATATCTGGTGTGGTTACCTGAACAAAATGAAATTTGCAGAATAACAAGAACTTGCATATATGGAGTCTTACAAGGAGCTGATAGACAAGGAGCGCATCCCTCACCATGTAGCCATCATCATGGATGGCAATGGCAGATGGGCTAAAGCTAAAGGCATGCATCGTACCATGGGACACCAAGCAGGTGTGGCTACCGTGAAGGAAATCACAGAGGCTGCTACACGCTTGGGCATTGACTACTTGACCCTTTATACCTTCTCTACCGAAAACTGGAAAAGACCTGCAGAAGAGGTATCTGCACTTATGGGTCTTATTTTCAGCGAGCTGGAAGAGGAACTCTTTACCAAGAACCAAGTGCGATTCCGCATGATTGGCGATTACGACAGACTCCCAAGCAATGTACAGCAGAAAATGCGTGAGCTGGAAGACCATACCAAGCATTTTACCCGTATGACTGTAGTCATCGCTATCAGCTACTCTTCACGCTGGGAGATTACACATACCGTAAAAGAGTTGGCTACAGCTGTTAAGGAAGGAAAGATACAACCAGAAGATATTACCGAAGAGACCATTTCCTCTCATCTGAACACACAGTTCATGCCAGATCCAGAACTGATGATCAGAACAGGAGGAGAACTCAGACTAAGCAACTACCTAATGTGGCAGTGCGCTTATTCCGAACTATATTTCTGTGATACATTCTGGCCAGACTTCCACGAGGAAGAATTATACAAGGCAATCTACGATTACCAGCAGCGTGAACGCCGGTTTGGCAAAACCAGTGAGCAGGTAACCGATAATAAATAGAGAATACATGAAGAAAATGAAAAATATAAAGTACTACCTTATATTAATAGCCGTTATCCTGCTTAGCCCAATGGGGGTTCAGGCACAGGTGGTGGAAAAACCAAACATCTCCTATACCAGTAACCCACGTTCCATTGAGATTGGTGGTATAAATGTAGAGGGAATCAAGAACTATGAGGATTATGTGCTGATAGGCTTGTCTGGTCTTTCTGTAGGTCAGACCATCTCACTGCCAGGCGACGAGATTACCAATGCCGTAAAACGCTATTGGAAACATGGTTTATTCTCTAACGTAAAGATTGAAGCCGACAGTATTGTGGACAACAAGGTGTACCTGAAGATTATTCTGGCACAGCGCCCTCGTATCTCTGACATCATCTATTCTGGTATCAAGAAGAGCGAGCGTGAGGATTTGACCAACAAAGTGGGCTTGCTCAAGGGTAGCCAGATTACTCCTAACATCATTGACCGTACCAAGCTTGTGGTAAAGCGTTACTTTGACGACAAGGGTTTCAAGAATGCAGATATTCAGGTCATCCAGGAACAGGATAAGGATAACGAAGACCAGATGATTGTCCACATTGATATTGACAAGAAAGAGAAAGTAAAAGTCAATGAGATTACCATTGTGGGTAATGATGTACTCAAAACCAAGAAAATCAAGAACTTGATGAAGAAGACCAATGAGAAGGGCAAGTTGGCTAACTTCTTCAAGACCAAGAAATTCATTGAAGAGAAATACGAAGAGGACAAGAATCGAGTCATTGAAAAGTACAACGAGTTAGGATACCGTGATGCAACCATCGTAGAAGACAGCATCTCTCCTTTCGATGATAATACCGTAAACGTATTCTTAAAGATTGATGAGGGTCAGAAATATTACGTAAGAAACATCAACTGGGTAGGTAATACGGTCCTGATGACCGATCAGCTGAACAGCTCGCTGCAAATGAAGAGCGGTGATGTCTACAACCAGACACACATGAATAAGCGTCTGACGGGTGATGAGGATGCCATAGGTAACTACTATTATAATAATGGTTACGTATTCTTTGGCGTGGACCCTGTAGAAATCAACGTCGACAACGACTCTGTGGATTTGGAAATGCGTATCACAGAGGGTCCTCAGGCAAGAATCAGCCACGTACGCATTATGGGTAACGACCGTCTGTATGAGCATGTTGTACGCCGTGAACTTCGTACTAAGCCAGGCGACTTGTTCTCAAAGGCTGCACTGGAGCGTTCATATCGTGAAATTGCACAGATGGGACACTTCAACCCAGAAAACATTAATCCAGACGTGAAGCCAGATGCCACTAACGGTACAGTAGATATCAACTACATCCTGGAATCTAAGGCAAACGACCAGATTGAGTTCTCCGCAGGTTGGGGACAGACAGGTGTAATCGGAAAGATAGCCCTGAAATTCACCAACTTCTCTATGCGAAACTTATTCAACAAGGAGGCACGACGCCGTGCGTTCTTGCCACAAGGTGATGGACAGACCTTTACTATCAGTGGTCAGACTAACGGTAGCTACTACCAGAGCTATAGCGTTTCATTCCTGGATCCTTGGTTTGGTAACAAACGACCAAACTCATTCTCTGTGACAGCGTTCTATTCAAAGCAGACCGACGTAAGTAGCAACTACTATAACAGTGCCTACATGAATAACATGTACAACTACATGTACGGTTATGGAAGCTATGGCTACGGAGGTTATGGAGGCTACGGCTATAACAGCTATGAGAATTTCTATGACCCAGACAAGAGCGTACAGCTGTATGGTATCACTGTAGGTTTTGGTAAGCGTCTGCGCTGGCCAGATGACTACTTCACATTGAGCGGTATGCTGACCTATCAGCGTTACCAGCTGAAAGACTGGAAGTACTTCATCATCCAGAATGGTAACAGTAACAACATCAACCTGACTGTAGATTTGTCACGAAACTCTACCGATAACCAGATTTTCCCACGTAGAGGTTCAGAATTCTCACTCTCTGGTACCATTACTCCACCATGGTCTAAGTTCGATGGTAAGGACTATTCAAAGCTGGCAAATGACTACTACAGTCCTAAGTATCAAGAAGAACTTGCAGAAAAATATAAATGGATTGAGTACTATAAGATCAAGTTCCACAGCAAGACCTACACCGCTCTGAGTGGTGGTGCCAAGTGTCCAGTCTTGATGACCCGTGCCGACTTTGGTATCTTAGGTGCTTTCAACAGCAACAAGAAATCTCCATTTGAAACCTTCTATGTAGGTGGTGATGGTATGACCGGTTACTCAAGCAGCTATGCCACAGAGACCATTGCATTGAGAGGTTATGAGAACGGATCCCTCACTCCTTACGGCTATGAAGGCTATGCATACAGCCGTTTAGGTCTGGAACTCCGCTACCCACTCATGCTGGAGACTTCAACCAGTATCTACGCACTGACCTTCCTGGAAGGTGGTAATGCCTGGATTGATGCCAAGAAGTTCAATCCATTCGACATGAAGCGTTCTGCCGGTGTGGGTGTCAGAATCTTCCTCCCAATGATTGGTATGATGGGTATTGACTGGGCATACGGTTTCGACAAGCCTTGGGGTAACAAGAGCTACGGAGGCAGCCAATTCCACTTCATCATAGGACAGGAATTCTAAAAAAATCAAAAATAGCATGATATTTCAAATAAAACATATATCTTTGCACAGATTTAGAAAATTGAATATAAACAATCTACTTAAATAAAAAGAGAAAAATGAAAAGACTTATTTTATTGGCACTTATCTTGGCGCCACTGAGTTTGTTCGCACAGAAAGTGGGTGTAGTTAATCAGGGTGAAATCATTCAGGCTATGCCAGAATATACTGCTGCACAGACAGAGCTTCAGAACACTTCTAAGCAATACGAGGATGAGTTGAAGCGTATGCAGGAAGAACTGACCAAGAAAGCAGAAGCTTTTGATAAGGAGCAGGCTACTCTTCCAGAGGCTATCAAGACTCGCCGTCAGAATGAGCTTCAGGAAATGTACCAGAAGATTCAGCAGTATGCACAGGATGC
>JAUNHZ010000105.1 GCA_030523705.1 Bacteroidales bacterium | reverse complement strand
AAGGACTCTTCGGCTTCAAAGAGTCCTTTTGAAGTTTACTTGCGGATTTGAGGAAATACATGAAGAATTCTATCAGAACATCGGAGGTTGTCCAGCTCATAGAGCTGTTCCTCCAAGAGAACTACGAACTGCGCTACAACAAACTGTCTAAAAAGACAGAGATTCGTTTGCGCAAGCCTGGAGAGGAGTTCCGCCCTCTTACAGACAAGATGACCAACTCCATCATCCGTCGCATCAAGTTGGAAGTAGAAGATGTGACCAGTGTGAAACAGAATGTGCAAGAATACCTGGATTCAGAGGACATCTGCCAGTATGACCCTATTCAGGATTGGCTAGAGTCACTCCCCAAATGGGATGGCCAGAACCGAGTGGCCGAACTTTTCAGTCGCATTCCCGGCATTACCACCGAGCAAATCTACTGGTGCTCCATCTGGATGCGTTCAACTGTAGCACACTGGATGAACCTGGACATGCTGCATGGTAACGAGTGCGTGCCTACGTTCATTGGCAGCCAGGGGTGTGGAAAGAGCACCTTTTGCCACCGACTCTTGCCACCTCACCTGAGAACATACTACATGGACAACTTTAACCTGTCCAACAAGTTCGACAAAGAGATGACCATGACCAACAACCTGCTGGTGAATCTGGATGAGCTGGATCAAATCCGACCATCCCAGCAGGCACAGCTCAAGCAGGCCTTGTCTAAGACGAAGGTGAACGGACGCACCATCTTTGGCCGCTGCCAGCAGGACCGCATGCGTTATGCTTCCTTTGTAGCTACGACCAATAATCCACAGCCTCTGCAGGATAACACCGGAAGCCGCCGTTATCTCTGCATCCATATCCCAGAAGGCATGCTCATAGATAACGAAAGTGAGATTAACTATGAGCAGCTCTATGCCCAGCTGGTAACCGAGGTGAAGGATTTGAACCTCCGCTACTGGTTTACCAATGAAGAGACCATGCAGATTCAGCAAGCCAATGCACCATTCCAGCAAGAGCAAGACCTTTCCATGATGCTGGATGCCTGCTTCCGCCGTCCGAATGAAGGAGAGGAGTCCCAATGTCTGACCACAAAAGCCATTCAAGAAATGCTGAAGAAGCAGTATCCACAGCTCAAGGTTACGCATGCCCTGTCCATCCAGATTGGCATGAAGCTCAAGGCTCAAGGCTATAAGAATGTAAATCATCACGGTTGCAGCTGCTATCAGGTAATCCCACTTTTGGCCGCCTGAATGTGGGGTGTCATGTGAGGTGTTGTGTGGGGTGTTAGACAAACACCTCACACATCTACCACACTCATTAACAGTAAATTATATTAAAAATGTGGGGTGTTGCCCCTTTTTTGAAAAAACTTTTTTTTATGAAACAGAATCCAAAAGAAAGACTTATGAGAAATTTGATGGAAAAGCCATTGCATTACCCTATTTGCCTGAACTGGCAGACGTGCAAGAACCGTACCCACTGCCTGCATGCGCTGGAAACCACAGAGGCCAAATGTCAGGCACCGACCATCTACAGCGTAAACCCACAGCTGTATGACCCAGAGCAGGGATGCACACAATTCCGTGACAAGGATGCCAAACACAGCTATGCCTTCGGCTTTACCCGCATGGCAGAACGCATCAAGGCCACAGGGAGATATCAGCAGTTCTCCTCACTCTGCCAGAAACATTTCAGCCGCACACTGTTCTTCGACATGCGTGCTGGAAACCGTGCCATATCCCCTGCTGAGCAGCAAATCATCATCCAATGCGCTGCCCAAGCCGGGATATCCTTCCCCGCAAAAGGTTTTGACAAGATGGTGGAAACGACAAAGTGGTGAACTACAATTTCAGGAATCTATGAGAAATCTGCGAGTTCTATTATATTAAAATCATTAGTACCCAGCTAAAATAGGCGAGTTAAAAATTTAATCAAACACATTATTTTATTTGTTTATATGCAAATATTTGTGTACATTTGCATATAAACAAAACGCCAAAATATGCCAAGATGCCCACATTGTAAACATGAAATATCATTTAAGCAGTGTTCATATTATTTCTTATTTGACTCAACACACTCAATTAAATGTAAACACTGCAGTCGTACTATTAAGCCCACTAAGGACCCTGTTAATGTAAATTACTGTATATGTGCAGGGTTTCTCGCAATGGTGCTGCCGATAGATATATGTTTATATATTTTCCATACATCTTTTATTGAAGGTGTTTTTGCAGGGACAATTTGCTTTATCATCCTTGAATTAATAATAATGTTTATTGTGTTAAAAAAAATAGAGTTTAATGATTAAAAAATAGTTCAAGAAAAAAGTACAAAACAGATTTTTTGCATTGTTGCTAATTGGTGCAATTTCTTTTAGCTCTGCATTTATTATTAAAAACAGAAATGAAGCTAAATCTGTTCTATGATGAAAAAGTAAGTAGAAATGATTTATTCTTTTTTATTGGAATAGCATATATACCCGTTTTACTTAACCAATATTTCTTTTGGTATAATTTAGTCACCTATTGTGCTCCCAATTTAGTAAGTTCAATTGATGAAATAGAAACAACACGATCTATTTCAGGTTTTTCTTTGAATCAAATCCTTTCTTTTGGAAAAATATCATGGATAGCATGCTATCTTATCATGATTTGGTGCTTCTATTGTTTAGAGATCAAGTTATACAAAGTACTCATTTCGGTTCTATTTCCATCATTTCTTGTTGTGATTATTAATTATCTCCTAGATTAAAAATGACAAGATGGTGGAAACGACAAAGTGGTAAAATAAGCATAAAAAATAAGCACATCATATGAAAAAAGGAAGCAAAACTTGCTAATAATATACATTTTAAGTACTTTTCATATTTTATGTTTACAGCATGAACGGTAATCCTTTTTTGACTTTAGGATATGGTGGACCGGAGTATTTTTGTGACCGCCAGCAGGAGACTGCCAAGTTGATTGAAGCCCTTACTAATGGGCGCAATGTGGCACTAATCAGCCCACGCCGCTTAGGAAAGACTGGCCTCATTAAACATGTATTTCATTATCTCCAAGAGGAGAACAGAAACCGAAGATGCTTCTATTTGGATATTTATAGTACCCAAAATCAAGTAGAATTAGTGCAGCTAATGGCACAAACCATCTTGGGTACGCTCGATGGATACAGTGAGAAAATAATGAGCCGTATCTCTATGTTTTTCAAAAGTTGCCGTCCTGTATTTAGCATGGATCCTTATAGCGGGGTGCCTCAGATTTCGCTTGATATACAGCCACAATCCTCCAGCCATTCCTTAAAGGAAATCATGGAATACATGAAAGCTAGTACACATGAATGTTTTATTGCGATAGACGAGTTTCAGCAGATTCTAGAATATCCAGAAGAAGGAACTGAAGCTCTTCTACGCTCTGTAGCCCAATTTGCTCCAAATGTCCATTTTGTGTATGCAGGCAGTAAGCAGCACCTGATGTCGGAAATCTTTGCTTCACAAAAACGTCCTTTTTATCAATGCACGCAAAAAATGGGACTTGAGCCTCTGGACAAAGAAATCTACTGCCAATTCGCACAGGAATTGATGCATGGTGGAGGAAAAGAACTGCCCGCATCTGTGTTTAATACAGCATACGACTTAGCGCATGGATTTACCTATTATATCCAGGACATCATGAACAGATTGTATGCACAAGGACATTCATCCATCACAATAAACCACCTTCACCAAGTTGTCAGAGATATAATCGAAGAAGGTGAGATGGTTTATAAAGATTACTGCGATTTATTAGCTAAAGGACAACTAAAATTACTGTATGCAATAGCAAAAGAAGATGTAGTGCAAAAGCCTTTTGATGCTACATTTTTACAGAAATATAGGCTTACAGCCTTAAGCAGTGTGAAACTAGCACTTTCTACATTGGTTAAGAACGGCATAGTATCCAAATCTCCGGATGGATATTTTATCTATGACAGATACCTGTCATTGTGGTTAAGTCGATAACTGAAAATTTGCCTGAACTAGCAGACGTGCAAGAACCGTACCCACTGCCTGCATGCGCTGGAAACCGCGTCATCTCCCCTGCTGAGCAGCGAATCATCATACAATGCGCTGCCCAAGCCGGGATATCCTTCCCCGCAAAAGGTTTTGACAAGATGGTGGAAACTACAAAGTGGTAAAAAACTTAAATCTACTCATTATTTTCTTCTCTTTAATATCACCAACTCTGCGTCAGCACCATCCTTACCATACTCGCTCACAAGGATGAATTGTTCACAACAAGCAATGCCATAACAACGATTATCATCTTTTATGATTTGGTTGCCCCAATATGTGGCATTGTCGTCAAGCAGTTTTACTTCATTTCCATTGATATTGTATGGCTGATTGATAAACGAGCCTTGCAAGACGTAGAGGTTATCTATATGAAGCCCAGGTATGCCGAGAGCGTTGACCTCTTCAATGAACACCTTCTTCATAGGATGGTCTGCATGAGGGAGATTTGCATCATCGCCCTTCCAACGTTTCAGTACAGGGTAAAACTGACGCAATACGTCCTTATATTGGCAAGCAGTAAGGTTCTGCCCAGTGTTCTTGTTGTACTCCTCTACGAACATAGAGCAGTATTCCACCATCTGTTCCATGGTGAAGTCGCCCGTGAAAGCACCGTCCTTATAGCAATAGATGCAATACTCTTCGTTCTTTGTACCATCGGCATTCGTGCCGAGAATATCTTCTGTGAGCGGCATTCCGCAGCTCTGGCATAATTTCTGTTCCATTTTTGTCGATTTTTGTTAATGCTTAATGTTATCCGTCACTTCTTTGTCATGATTGTGAGTGCAAAGGTATTACTTTCCATACAAACGGCTATGTAAAAAATGGACATCCTTGCTTGGTCATTCAAGAATGTCCATTCTGTGTGTTATATCAGATTGTCTATCTTTATCTTCTTTTTCATCAGTCCGCTGAACTTCTGCCCGAAGGTCTCAGTGAGCTCTTGGCCATGCAGGATGAGCTCGGAAGGAGAAAAGCCACAGATGTCGCGGAAGTCGGATGTCATGTGCGCCAAATCATAATAACCACAGCTCCATGCTATATTAGTGAGCGAAGAACTGTCTGAGGTCATCTGAATCTCCTTCAATGCTTTGTGGAATCGCAGCAACCGCAGGTATGACTTGGGATTCATTCCCACATATTTATTAAATACGCGCGTGAACTGCTTCTGACTCAGGCATGCCGTAGAGGCGAGGTCTGCTGGCGAGAGTTCATTCAGACTGTGAGGTGGATGTGCTGTGCTGCCATCGGTCGGCAGAATGTCATCAAAGACATCGTTCAGGCGTTCCAAGTTGATATCGCCGTCGGGAAACTGCGCCAATCGTTTCAAGAAGAAATCGTCGAGAAGAGTAACGCGTTCCTCCGTGGTGGCAGCTCCATTCGAGAATATCTGCTGCGTGCCGGCTGCCGTGCATTGTGCACTCAGCATCCAGTAGTTACGGATAAAGGGCCGCAACGATTCATGGCAAGGTATAGGTATGAACTCCATGTATATCGCTGGCTATGACTTACTTTACGAAACCTACCTTATCTTCATCGGTAATCTGCCTGATTACCCGACAAGGATTTCCTGCTGCAACCACACGAGGTGGAATGTCGTGCGTAACGACGCTGCCGCAACCGATGACCGCGCCTTCACCAATAGTCACTCCAGCCATGATCTTTACATCACCAGCAATCCAAGCCTTGTCACCAATTGTAATGCGACCGCCTATGAGAGCACCCTGAGCGCGTTCCTCGGGGTCAAGACTATGATTGGCACTATACATCCCTACGTTAGGACCTATCAGTACGTTGTTACCGATGGTGATGCGTGAACAATCAAGGAACACTGCCCCGAAATTGATGTACACATCGTTGCCGATATAGATATTCTTACCGAACTCACACTTGAATGTAGGTTCCACATACACATTTTCGCCAATGCTGCCGAACAGTTGTTTGAGAAGTTCTTTGCGCTCCTCAACCTGTTCGTCAGTGGTCTGGTTAAACTTATTGAAGATGTTCTTTGCATCAACCCTGCGCCAGAAGAGGTCTTCGTCAAAGTCATCATAAATCATGTCAAGCTGCATCTTTTCCCATGCAGTAAGGTTCTGATTCTGTTCCATATATCAAACTATAATTCTGCAAAACAATAATACCCTATACCTATGTTCAATGCCAGGGTCAGGAGGGCTACCACCACACTCTGGAAGGTAGTCAGCTCTGGCTGGATATAGTCAAAGTCCTTGAACTCCTTTCTTTTCCAGAGGTCCACATGCTCGCAGAGCCATTCATTGAATGCCAGCAAGTCTAATTGCTTGTGTTCACGGAAATAGGCCTCGGTCTTCACGCCTAAGGTAGGCTCATCCATCCAGCTGAAGGTCTGGCACCAGTCCACCGTATCTCCATTCATACCCAGACAGACCACAAACTCATTCTTGTTGCCGCCTTCCCAGTAGCTGCGCTGCTTTTCCACGATTTTCATATCCTTTCCCTCAAAGAACAGCACGAACACATGAATCTGATGCTGGAAACCGTAAAACGCATTGAACAGGCGGAACGCCATCACTTCATCCTCAGAGCATTCCCTGCCTATCAGCGGGTTCTGGGTATGGTCCACCACCTTAGGATAATCATACAGCTCCAGCTTGGCAGCCTCTTCACGGGAGATATTCAAAAGCCGGAAGATACTGTGACTTCCCTGAACCTTATTTATATAATGGTTCTTCTCCGTAATGGGAATGAACTTGTAGCTGTCCCCTTCTGCCAGCCTTGTAGGAGAGAAACTGCAACCCGGCAATTCAAAGATATCCTCTAACAGATACTCTTGTGCGTCACCGTCTATGATGGCATTTGCATGATGCACGGGAACGAAATGACTGGATGTTCCCCAGAGCATGGCCACCTCCCGGTAGTATCTCTCGCTGATCTGTACACGCTTTCCGGAATTGGTAAAGTAATAGAACTCATCGGGATGGTAGACCTCACGTGTTTTCCGCACCCGTTCCGTACGGTATTGCATATTCCCCTGGCTATCCCTTCCTACTGGCACCTGACGTTCCTCATAATACACCACCAATTCTGTCCAGCAGTCATAGTGACGGATGCCCGTGATATAGGCACTCACGAACTCCACATCGCTCAGATGGAGCCTCATCAGGAGGAAGCGGGACAACCATGTCACAGCCCAGGACAAGCCTACTACTATGGCGTAACAGTACCACTCCATTCCCACCCACGGACACTCCAGAAAGATGAAGATGCACGTGAGTACAGGCAGCAGATAGAGGAAAACCAACATGATGATTTATTTCTTGAACACGTCTACGTCATCGTCCAGACCGGTCTCCAAGATAGTCTTGGTCTTGGTAGAACTGATGATTTCATACTCAATCTTCTGCTTGTTTGTTGCATTGATGAACCAAGTAGCTGGCATGGATGCGCACAAGGTCTCATGCTGACGGATGATGTCCAGCATACGCTCCTGTGCTGTAGCAAAATGAGAGCGCTGAATCTCTATGGCCTGCATCAGATCCAGATACAGACTAGTATCAAATTCTGGATTTGCCTCCTGGATCCATTTCATGCCACTGCCAGAATCATTGGCATAACGGCCTGCGATGATCTCTGGATAAATCTTATCGAACTCCTTGCGGTACTCCTCAGAAACCTCTGCCTTCTGCTTGATGACCTTCCACATCTTGTCATGCACACCCTCAATCTTACCGCGCTGAGCATCTGCCTCTTTCCGGAGTGCCAGTGCACGGTTATTGTAACTCATGTACATGCCGAAGATTACCACGGCTATCACAACCACACAAATAATCACAATCATTGTCATATATTCTTTCTTTTAAGTTTTTTACTGGTACAAAAATAATGAGTAATAGTATTATTTCAAGAATGGGTCTCCCTTTGGGTCTCTGCTTACCACCCAGCGGAACGCATTGGTAAAGAGCAGGTTTTCCGTAGGGCTGATGAAAGACTCATCGCCATGTCCCATGTTCAGATAGATCATGCGGTAGTTGCGGTTGGTCCACACCACTGGGAAGTCTCCATAAGTAATCACGTCCTTTATGCCAAACGGATAGTTCTTCTCGGATAACGTGACCAGGACATCCACATCAGGATTCTTCCTGGGGTTCTCATACCACATATAGTATTCGCTTGGGGCAGCCACAAACTCTTTTGGCAGATTGCGGGTCACCGCATGTTCCTGCGTGTCCACGGTAAGCAATGCACACTGTGGTGGCCATTGGTTTGCCAAGAAGATACCACACCCCAAGAACGTATTGTACCATGGCCAATGGGTGTCCTTGTCGTTATAGGCGGTGGCGTGGAAGCCTACCCATCCTCCACCATTCTCCATATAGCGCTGGAAGGCTGTGCGTTCAGCCTCTGCTCGTGGGGAATAGTTCAGCCATATCAAGACATCATAATCGGACAGATGGGAGCAATAGGCACCAAAATCTGTGGTGACGGTCAGGTTATAGCCTTCACCATAAGTCAGCTTATGAAAGAAACTCACGGCTTGCTCATCGAACTGGACATGAGCCTCCTCGGCGGTAGGGTCATAAACCAGCAAGGCATTGAAACGGGGTGCCTGAGCATATTTTGCCGGATAGTTCTCAAAATCCTGGGCAGATGCAGATATCTTGAACATCAGCCCTAATAGCAACCACAATAACTTCTTCATATCTTTTACTTTTAACATGCTACAAAAATCATACCCACATCAGTCTATCGGACAATGGCTTACCAAATCCAGCTCCCTGAAGTCGGAAGGAAGGTAACCGGTCTGGCGCTTGAAAAACTTTACAAAATAAGACGAGTCCTCAAAACCCAGTTCATAGGAAATTTCCTTGAACATCATGTCTGTATGCCGAACCAGGCGCTTGGCCTCCAGGATGATGCGCTCATTAATGAAAGCCAGTGGCGACTTATCAGTACAGTCGTTCACACACTTGTTCAAGGTACGTACCGCTACATGCAGGGCATCGGCATATTCCTGAACCGTATGCAGGCGAGTGAACTCATTCTCTACCATCTGGCGGAACTGCACAAATAGGCGATGGGATGGCTTGAGCTCATCTAGCCGCACTTCTCCTTCACGAGTGCCATAACGATGAACCTTGATGAGGAATATCTTGAGCAAAGAGCGAATGACATCCAGATGTCCAAATTCTCCCTCTGCCTCCAGTTCTGCCTCCATGTCTTTTACCAAGACAGCCAACTGCTGAGCTACCGTGTCATCTACCATATAATAAGGTATCCTGTCAAAGGTATGGAATACATCATATTTCAGAAAGAGGTCGCTTCCTTCACCCTGCGTACGCATGAAATCAGTGCAGAGCTTGATGGTCAAACCCTTGTAATCAGAACTGCCATCGAAATGATGTACTTGTCCCGGTGCCAGAAAGAACAGCGTATTGGGGCGGACAGGATAGTTCTGGAAATCTACCGTATGAGTTCCCCTGCCCTCCTGAAACCAGATAATCTCATAAAAGGTGTGTACGTGAGGACAGCCATCGTCAATCTCGCCCTTATATAGGAAATCTGGCATATAGTCTATATGAAACCCACTTCCACTTGGTGTTCCACATACAGACTTATAGGCCTTAATTTCGCAGCACTATAACATTAAACATATTTTAAGGTCCTGAGCAACA
>JAUNHZ010000104.1:949-9793 GCA_030523705.1 Bacteroidales bacterium | reverse complement strand
TCTCTCCCTTCTGCCTTGAATCAATTCACCAACGAGCATCATGGTGTTTATAGGTATTTGGAAGCCAACGATTCTATCTATTGGCTAGTCACCAGGGACAGAAACTTGATTCAATATAACAGCCATGCCCGGAAGAGCTCTATATTTAATGGAACAGAGACAACCAGGAATGCTTCAATTGCCATGAAGGATCTGCTCTACTGCTTTAACGGGGATACAAATATCATAACAGAGCTACAGGTAAAGGGAAATCAATTTACCACCAAAAGAGAATTTTACTGTTACAGACCAGTAATGGATATGCAGACCAACAAGCAAAACACCTTATGGGTGGTCTATACGGATAGTTTGTCTTGCATAACTCCGGACAACCGTTATTCCCTACCTTTCCCTGCAAATACGGAGATGAGAACGGGATACTACGATGAAAAAGGCCAGCAGTTCTACCTCATCTCTCTTGATAAAGGTATCTATAAACTGGAAAAGAACCATACGTTCACACAGATTTTTGACAACACAAAGCATGGTGTCACAAACAGCAAGTACTTCTTTATCGATCATAATGGGGATTATTGGATTGGTACAATCTCTAATGGATTATACAAGTATAACCCGAAAGAGGATAAAATGACCTATTATAATACTCAGAATGGACTGACCGATAACTCTATCGTTCAGATTCTGGAATCCAAAGGCTTTGTCCTGGTGGCAACACTCAATGGACTGAATGCCATAGATACAGAGAGCGGGAAAGTGCATAAGCTGTATTTTGGAAAGAATAAACGAAGAAACGATTATATCATGGGTGGTGGCTATGTGGCAACCGATGAAAGTGTTTACCTGGCCAGTGATGGTGGTATCATTCATTTTGACCCACTGATTTTAGAGCAGAATAAAGTGACAAAACTGTATATTGAGTCCATAACAGTTGAGAATCAGGTGATTGGATGGGTAAATCCCGATGGTCTGTTTTATTCCAACAAATACGGAGACAATAAGACATTACACCTAAAGCACAACCAGAATTTCCTGGAAATCACGTTCTGTGGAATAGAATTTGAGAACAGTGAGAACCTGATTTACAGCTATAGACTGAAAGGTCTGAGCAATAAATGGGTGCAGACCACTAATAACTTCACCAACTATTCCAAACTCCCTGCCGGTGAATATACCTTTGAGGTTCGTGTTATGAATGAAGGCAATGAATGGAGTGAACCTGTTAGTTTCACTTTTGAGATTCACCCTCCATTCTGGCTTACCTGGTGGGCTAAACTGCTCTATTTCCTACTTGTAGCAGGTATAATAGCTGGAGCTGTCATTCTTTACATCCGCTGGCAGATGAACAAGAACACCATCAAGTTCATGGAGCAGGACAGCTTGGTGAACAAACGTATGAGTGAGATGAAGATTAATTTCTTTACCAATATCTCTCACGAATTCCGTACCCCACTGACGCTCATCACCTCTCCTCTCAAACAGTTGAAAAATGAACAGATTCAGGATGAACGTAACTTCCTGTTCAGTATCATTGAGCGTAACGTTCAGAAAATGTTGCGTTTAACCGAAGAGCTATTGGAATATAACCGTAGGGAGAGTGTGCAGCTACAGTTGGACTTGAGCTATGCCGATTTAGGTGAATACGTAAAGGAAACCGTGAACATCTTCCAGTTCAATGCAGAGACAAAAGGTATTACCATTCATGCCGATGAGGTAAATTCTCTGGAATGCTCCTTCGATGCAGCCAAGGTAAATGATATCTTGTCTAACTTGCTGACCAATGCCATAAAATACTCGCCTCGAAGAAGGGATATAACCGTAAAGATGCGTGAAATCACGGGAAATGATGCCCAAAAACACTATAGCATAGGTACGGAATGCTATGAGAAATACATAGAAATAGCCGTATTTGACCAAGGTATGGGCATTAGCGATGAGCAAAAGAATCAAATCTTCACGCGTTATGAGCGTACTAAGAATGCAGAGCAACTGACTGATGTACAGGGATTTGGAATCGGCTTACACTACACTAAGCAGTTGCTGGACTTCCTGGAGGGTGACATCAAGGTTAAGGATAATCACCCATCGGGTTCCGTATTCTCTTTCATCATACCTTACTTCGGTCGAGAGGACAGTCATTACGAGTCGCAGAATGCTATCCTTGCAGCCCAGACCCAAACAGCTAAAAGTCCGAAATATAAAGACAAGAAAGTCTTAATAGTGGAAGATGATATTGACATGCGTCTGTATCTGGAGCGCTTACTGAACGTGTACTACCATGTAGTTTCACTGTCTAACGGCCAAGATTGCCTGGACTACCTAAAGAATGATCAAGCAGATTTAATCATCTGTGACCGTATGATGCCAGTCATGGATGGTGATACCTTATGCCAAGAGCTAAGAGCCAATGAAGACAACAACAACCTTCCTATCATCATGCTCACTGCCAAGACGGACAAGGTCAGCAAGATTCAAGGCTTGAACTTAGGTGTAGATGCCTATATCACCAAACCATTTGATATGGATTATCTGATAGCTAATATCAACAACCTGCTGGATAGACGTGCCAAACTGCAGAATCATATACTGAACCTTACTTCTACAAGTCTGGCCAACAAGGAGGATAATGAAATCATTCAAACCATAACCTCAAAAGATGAAAAATTCCTAAAAGAACTTTATGCGTTGATTGACTTGCACTTGCATGAACCTGATTTCAAGATAAACGACTTATTCACAGAGATGTCCATGAGCCGTACCAAGTTCTACAATAAGATTAAATCGCTTACCGGCAATAATCCATCACACCTATACAACACATATAGGATGAACAAAGCCTTGGAATTGCTAAAGAGTAAAGAATACAATATCAGTGAGATTGCCGACAAGACAGGCTTCTCTACCCTGGCAAGTTTCTCTCGTGCCTTCAAGGATTATTTCGGAATAGCACCTACGAAATATTAGATTCATTGAAACTTTGTCATTCTGAAACCATTAATGTCATTCTGAACGAAGTGAAGAATCCCGACCAATAAGGATTTGTAATATTGGACGAGATCCTTCACTTCGTTCAGGATGACAAGGATAAGGAGAATGATGACAATTATAAGGATGACAAGGATAAGGACAATGATGAGAACACCAATTACAAGAATGCCTATTCAAATAGTTCGCACCTATCCATAGGGAGAATAAAGCAATCTACCACATAATCACATGGGACACCGGCCTGGCCGTCTTCGGCCATGAAGATGGCAGTGCTGATGGCCTCACTCTCAGAGCCTGCATAAACCTGAAAGGTTACCGTTTCACCGTAATTGGTGGTAATCTGAACATCGTAGTACAACATATTGACTGCAAAATTAATGATATTTTCAAATAAAACGGTATATTTGCAGAAAAACAGAAAAAGAATGAATAGAATCGCATCATTATCCATCCTTCTCATGGGTCAGAACGCAATTGCCCAAGAGAGACCGAATGTTATCATTATCTATGCCGATGATTTAGGCTATGGCGACCTACAGTGCTATGGTGCGAAAAACGTGGAGACACCAAATGTAAATAAACTGGCTTCTCAAGGTTTACTTTTTCATAATGTATATGCCTGTGCCGCTACAAGTACCCCTTCGAGATATTCTCTCCTCACGGGTGAATATGCATGGAGGAAACCGGGAACGGATGTAGCTGCAGGAAATGCTGGTATGATCATACGCCCAGAGCAATTTACACTGGCCGATGTCTTTAAGAGTCAAGGTTATGCCACCGGAGCCATTGGCAAATGGCATTTAGGTTTAGGTGACAAAACGGGAACTCAGGACTGGAATGCACCTTTAGCAGCATCTTTGGGTGATTTAGGTTTTGATTACCACTATATCATGGCTGCTACGGCCGATAGGGTTCCATGTGTATTCATAGAGAACGGACAGGTGGCCAACTGGGATGCAACTGCCCCTATACAAGTAAGTTATGAGCAGAATTTCCCTGGTGAGCCAACAGGAAAGAACAATCCAGAATTGCTCTATAACCTAAAGCCTAGTGTAGGGCATGACATGTCTATCGTGAACGGAATAAGCAGAATAGGCTACATGAAAGGTGGTGGAAAGGCACTCTGGAAAGATGAGAATATAGCCGATTCTATCAGTGCACATGCCATAGAGTTCTTGACTTGTCACAAAAATGAGCCGTTTTTCCTATATCTGTGTACCAACGATGTTCATGTACCTAGATTCCCTCATCAGCGTTTCCGCGGAAAGAATAAGATGGGACTGAGAGGTGAAGCCATTATGCAATTCGACTGGACCGTGGGGCAGATTACCGATGCATTAGACCGTTTGGGGCTGAGAGAGAACACACTGATCATACTGACAAGCGACAATGGTCCGGTAGTAGATGACGGATATCAAGACCAAGCCGAGGAACTTTTAAACGGACATAAACCTGCAGGTGAGCTAAGAGGTTATAAATACTCTGTATATGAGGGAGGTACAAAGGTTCCAGCCATTGTCTCATGGCCAGGAAAACTAGCTAAGACCGGAGTCTCTGAGACATTGATATCACAGATAGACTGGATGAGATCACTGGCAACCCTCATTAGTGCAAGAATGCCGAAAGGAGCAGCTCCAGACAGTCAGAATCACATCAAGGCACTTCTTGGGGAAGATGACGACAGAGATTACGTCATAGGATTGGCACAGGACCACACGCTATCTTTACGCACAAAAGACTGGAAATACGTAGAACCAAGCAAAGGTCCAGCAAGCTTAAGTTGGGCTCCTGGAGTAGAAACGGGATACAAGAATGAGGACCAGTTGTTTGATATGGCTCACGGAGATGAATACCGGAATGTAGCGGCAGATCATCCCCATGAGACAGCATTACTGAAAAGTTTACTGCAGAAGGAAAGAAAGTAAATCGGCTATCTTACGATAACCATCTGCTATCACATAATTGCCTTCCATCATGTTTGGAGCAAGAAGGGGTGTGTAGGCATCAATAAACTGTGCCTGCTTGTCTTTCTTGGCTATCAGCTTCAGTATCTTATTATAAGCTTGTGTAAACTGTTGGTCTTTTTGTGCATCCGCATTACGAAGAACTGAAAGAAGTACGACTCTTGCAGTTGGCGCTTGCTCATGAACAGTAGCCAGTAGTGAACGATATTTCTCTTCAAAGGCTTTTACATCCATACCAGACTCTGCTTCCTGAGCTCCGGCATACAATACGATGGTGCCCGGGCAAGCATTCTTGGCATTTCCATGCAAAAAGTGTGGTACCTGCTTCTGAATCCAGTCCATACTTCCACCAGGATACCCCCAACCTGTTCCTCTGTTTTTCACTCTCGAAGAAGAAAGTAATTCGTGCCACTCTCCACTATGAATCATCTCGTCACCTATCAAGACAATGTCATCTGCATATAACGGTAATTGAGATAAAGTACCCAGACGAGCTCCAAAACTATCTGCCCTACCCTCATAGATATCGGGCAACTGAAGTGGGTATTGAACGGACAACTTACGGTCAAGTCCTTCGTTGAGATAAGGGAGAAGGTAGTTACACCAAGCTTGATAGCCTACAGCCTTTGGATGAAGGTCGTCAAAGGACCATCCGAGCTTCATATGTCCCTCTCCATCGCCCATTAAAGGGTATAAATCAATGAAAGTGACTCCAGCCTTGCGACAGACAGTGCGAAGAAGCTCATTTGTTCCTGCAATCTTTCCACCTCGCGAGCCATTTCCACTAGGAAGGATACTCTGCACATAAACCTTGGTTTCTGGTGATTCAGCCTTGAATCTATCCAGTATAATTTGAAGATTCTGGGCTATTTCCTCACGGGTTTTACCATATCCTATATCATTTGTACCAATCATGATAAAGGCTTTAGCAGGATGACCTGCCAAGATAGGATCCAAGTTCGCAATCATCTCCTCACTAATGGCACCACTCACGCCACGATTAATGATCCGATGATCACCAAAAGCTTCCCACCACTCGTGCATATTCGTAATACTGTTGCCCATCATGACAATATGCTCACGGTTCACGGTCAAGGCACGGAAACCAGCATACCTATGGTTACGGAATGGCAAATCAGCATAGAGAGGCAAGATAGCAAGTAAGACAACAAGAAGACCAATACAACGTTTCATGATTATAAATTTAAGGTTTAGGTTGTAAAGGTACGTATTTTAAAGTATAAATTTGTAATATTCCGCGAAAAACCGTAATTTTACCGAATTAAATTCTAAAAAATTATGGCAAAAGTAAAAATTGAGACATCACTGGGCAATATCATTGTCCGTCTATACGATGAGACCCCTGTTCACCGTGATAACTTTTTGAAGTTAGCCAACGATGGCTTTTACAATGGCACACTGTTCCACCGTGTCATTAAAAACTTTATGATTCAGGGAGGTGATCCTGAAAGTAAGGGTGCACCAGCAGGCAAGCAATTAGGTTCAGGTGATGCTGGCTATACGCTCCCTGCAGAAATCAAGCCAGGCTTGTTCCATAAACGTGGTGCATTGGCAGCAGCTAGATTAGGTGATGAGGTAAATCCAAAGAGAGACAGCTCTGGTTGCCAGTTCTATATCGTCTGGGGTGAGGTTATGAATGCCGGAAAGCTGGCTCAGATGGACAAACAGATGCAGATGCAAGCAGAACAGAGCTATTTCAACAGTCTGGTTCAGCAGCATAAGGCTGAGATTCTGCAACTTAGGAAGAACAGAGACCAGCAAGGACTGATGGCTCTTCAAGATCACTTAATAGCAGAAACCAAGGCATATTGCAGGGAAAATCCAGCCCAGGGTTTGACAGCAGAGCAGAAAGAAGTGTACTCAACTATTGGTGGTACACCATTCCTTGATGGCCAATATACCGTATTTGGAGAAGTGGAGGAAGGACTGGATATTGTAGAGCAGATTCAGAATGTAGCAACAGCCAGAGGCGACCGTCCAAAGGAGGATATCTCTATGACTGTCAGCGTAATAGAATAAAAATAAATACAAACCAAATCTATAAAACATGAAAGCACTAATTCTTTTAACAGCTACACTACTCTGCTGCAGCCAAGCTAACGCACAAGTAGTCAAAGCGAAAGAGACGAAAGGTACGCCTGCGGAACGTGCCGAGCAAATGCTCAAGCAACTCACATTGGACGAGAAATTAGGTTTGATGGAGAATGCCTCAAAGCCAGTAGAACGTCTTGGAATCAAACCATACAACTGGTGGAATGAAACCTTGCATGGAGTAGGAAGAAACGGACTTGCAACCGTATTCCCACAGTGTGTAGGATTGGCATCAACATTCAATAACGACCTGGTTTGCAATGTATTCTATGCAGCAAGTGATGAAGCAAGAGCCAAATATTACAAGGCACGTCAGGATGGGAATTATGCCATCTATACCGGTTTGACCTTCTGGACACCGAACGTAAACATTTTCCGTGACCCAAGATGGGGACGCGGCCAAGAAACCTATGGTGAGGATCCATACCTGACTAGCACCATGGGACTAGCTGTTGTAAATGGACTCCAGGGAAACGGCACAAACTTAGGAGTGGACAAACTCCATGCTTGTGCAAAACACTTTGCCGTTCACAGCGGACCAGAATGGAACAGACATTCATTTGATATTGAGATGATTGACCCACGTGACCTATGGGAAACTTACATGCCAGCCTTCAAGACGCTGGTACAAGAAGGTAACGTAAAAGAGGTCATGTGCGCTTATAACCGGGTAGATGGAGATCCTTGCTGTGGAAGCGACCGTCTCTTAAATCAGATCCTTAGAAAAGAATGGGGATTTACCGGTGTGGTTACCAGCGACTGTGGAGCCGTAACTGATTTCTACCGCCCTGGACATCATGAAACCCATCCCGATGCATCAACAGCCAGTGCAGCAGCACTGTTAAGTGGAACCGATGTCGAATGCGGTAGCATCTATGCAGCTGGCCTTAAAAAAGCCATTGAGAATGGTATCATGGATATAGAGACTGTTGATCAGAGTGTACTTCGTCTGTTGCAAGCCAGATTTGAACTTGGAGAAATGGACGATGTTACTCCTTGGGATACAATACCTTATAGTGTAGTAAGTAGTCCAGAACATCAAGCATTGAACCTAAAAGCAGCCTTAGAGAGTATTGTCTTACTGCAGAATAAGAACAACATTCTCCCACTGAGCAAAAAGATGAAAATTGCCCTTCTTGGACCAAATGCAGCAGATAGCGTGATGATGTGGGGAAATTACAATGGAACAGCAGATCACACCTATACCATCTTAGAAGGTCTTCAGAAATATGCCAAGAAACTCACCTACGATAAGGCATGCGATTACGTTTCTGATAAGATTTTCAACAGTATGTATGGTCAGCTCAAAGCCAATGGAAGCAAAGGTATGCAGGCTTCATACTGGAATAATACAGAAAGAAACGGTAAGCCTGATGCAACGGTACAGATTACAGCTCCATTCAGCCTGACTACTGAAGGCAATACGCATTGGGCTCAGAATGTGAACCTAAGCAACTTTAGTGCAAGTTACAAGGGCACATTTGTAGCAAATAAAAACGGAGAGATTGGCTTTAACAGTAAATATATAGGTAAGGTAACTGTATATGTCAATGGAGAGAAAGTAGCTGATGTGCAAGGATTTACAAGAAGTGTCAAGAACATTTACACCTTAAAGGCAGAAGCAAAGAAGACCTATGACATTGAAATCCAATACACCAGTACAAACCAAGGTCTGTTCAGCTTTGACCTGGGCTACTACCAAGATATGGACTATAATGCTGTAGCCAAGAAAACCAAGGATGCAGACGTGGTTATCTTTGCAGGTGGTATCTCACCACAGTTA
>JAUNHZ010000104.1:0-888 GCA_030523705.1 Bacteroidales bacterium | reverse complement strand
GGTGAAGAAATGCCTGTTGTGGTGGAAGGATTCAAGGGAGGCGACCGTACTGATATTCAGCTTCCTAAGGTTCAGCGAAATCTGTTGGCTGCACTGAAGAAGATAGGTAAAAAGGTAATCTTTGTAAACTGTTCAGGTAGTGCTATTGGTCTTACACCTGAAACCGAGAGCTGTGAAGCTATCATTCAGCTGTTCTATCCTGGTCAGCAAGGTGGAAAGGCATTAGCACAGGTATTGTATGGCGATTATAATCCAGCAGGTCGCCTGCCACTTACTTTCTATAAGGATACTTTGCAGCTCCCAGACTTCCAGGACTACAGCATGAAAAAGCGTACCTACCGCTATATGACAGAAGAGCCAACATTCAGCTTCGGATATGGTTTAAGTTATACGAACTTCAGCTATGGAGAGGCTATCGTAAGTCGTAACAAGATAGTTATCCCTGTAACAAACACCGGAAAAGTAAACGGAGAAGAGGTAGTACAGCTCTATGTAAACCGACCAGCCGATGTAAATGGACCAATTAAAGCCCTTCGCGCCTATAAACGCATAAAAATTGGAGCAGGAGAAACTGTGAACGTAGAACTGCCATTAAACGATGAAACATTCACTTGGTGGGATACTTTCACGAATACAATGATTACCATGAACGGTGATTTCAAGCTGATGTATGGCGGTTCAAGCCGAAATCAGGATTTGAAAACAGTATTCGTAAAAAGATAAAATAGAAATAGCGAAAAAAGAAAAGAGTCAGCTGATTGCTGGCTCTTTTTTTATCATCACCCCATCTTCTGTTTCCTATAAAGAGTAGGAGAAATGCCCACTTTCTTATTGAATAAACGGGTGAAATGATTCGCATAGGCAAATCCCAAGGATTTAGCAATATCA
>JAUNHZ010000103.1:451-9846 GCA_030523705.1 Bacteroidales bacterium | reverse complement strand
GGTGTTCTTCTCAAAATGCGTGAAAAGAAATGAGCTAGTAGATTAATTTGAACATCAAATAAGAGAGAAGAAAAAATGAAAAAGTTTTTCGTGTTGTTTGCTGCATGTTCTTTAGCAGCAACAAGTTATGCTCAGCAGCGTCCATCCGATGAGCTGGCATTCAAGATTAAGAATGAGGCATTTGCCAATTCTAAGATTAACGACTTAGCACAGTTTATGACCGATGATCTGGGTAGCCGTCTGGCTGCTTCTCAGATGAAACTGCGTGCAGAGAAAATGGTTGTTGAGCGTTTGAATAAGATGGGTTTTGCAAACTCACGTTCAGAGGCAGTTTGGGACTTCGAGAAAGGTGGTTGGGATGTTGAGAAGACATATGCAGCTATGACTGCTCCTTACTATTGTGCTTTCTCTGTTAACCCTAAAGCTTGGTCTGGAAGTACAAATGGTCTGGTTAAGGGTGAGTGTGTTGTCCTGAACGTACAGACTAAGGCTGATTTGGAGAAATATCGTGGTCAGTTGGCTGGTAAGATTGTACTTATGCCTGCTACTCAGAATTATACCATTAGCTTTGAGCCTTTGGCATCTCGTTATACCGATGAGCAGTTAGAGGCTATGACATTGGACCGTCGTGCTTCTGTTAATCGTCGTGCTGGTGGTTTCGGCAACTTCGATATGTCTGCTTACAGAACCATGATGGAACTTCGTCGTGAGGCTACTAAGATGATTAAGGATGAGCATGCACTTTGCGTAATCACAGGTAGTGGTTCTTTCAATGTACCAAGTGCTACTGGTGTCTCTTACAAGGTGGGTGAACCAGAACCAATTCCTGAGTTGCTGATGCCAATTGAGGATCATGGTCGTATGTGCCGTATGATTCAGAAGGGTGAGAAGGTTGAGATGGAACTTGAGATTAAGAACAAGTTCACTAACAACCAGAAGATCAACAATGTATATGCAGAAATTCCTGGTACAGACCCTAAGTTGAAGAATGAGGTTGTTCTTCTGGGTGCTCACTTGGACTCTTGGCATGGTGGAACCGGTGGTGCAGATAATGCATCAGGTTGTATTGTCATGATGGAGGCTTTACGTATTTTGAAGGATCTGGGTGTTCAGCCTAAACGTACTATCCGAATCGCTCTGTGGGGTGGTGAGGAGCAGGGCTTGTATGGTTCTCGTGGTTATGCTAAGAATTTGTATGATGAGAAGAACAAGAAGGCACTGCCTGATTACGATAAGTTTGCACTTTATTTGAATATGGATAACGGTTCTGGTCGTTTCCGTGGTATTTACTTGGAGCAGAACGATTTGGCAAAGCCTTTCTTCAAGGCTTGGATGGCCCCAATCGAGTCTTTAGGTTTCAAGGTACTCTCTCCTAACACTACTGGTAGCACAGACCATGAGGCATTCAATGCATTGGGTCTTCCTGCATATCAGTTCATTCAGGATGAGTTGGAGTATGATCGTACTTACCACACCATTATGGATACCTACGAGCGTTTGTCTCTGGACGACTTGAAGATTGATGCTGCTATTACTGCTTGGTTGGCTATCTGTGCTGCAAATGATAATGGTCGTATTCCAGTTAAGCCTGGTTATCCAGCAGCTTCAAAGCCATTGCGCTACTAATCAACCGATATTAAACGTAATTTCTAATAGGAAAGAGGCCGGAGTTCTTTGTTGCTCCGGCCTTTTTTCATTATCTTTGCTGCATGAAGAATAAGTTGCTCCAATATCCGTATTTATGGTGCTCTACTATCCTAATGGTGATAGGTGCACTTTTCCTCGTGTTCCCCCAGTTGCAATTCCTGAACACGGAGGTACGTATGTACATGGTCAGTCATTTTGCTGGTCACTATACCATTGATAATTACATGCAGTATTTCTGTGCTTTTATGTTTATTATTTGTCCGAGTAAACTGAAATGGTGGGAACGGATTGTCCTATTTGCCATATCCCTCCTTGTTTTTCAGGGAATCTCGGAATCATTGAAGTCTATCACTGGCGTTTTGCGTCCCGATGGGTCAAAGTATAACTCGTTCCCTTCTGGTCATACGGGCACTGCATTTGTGGGTTCCACACTCTTGGCATTACATTTTCGCAAGTACAGATGGGTAGTCTTGCTGGCCTTTCTATTTGCTGCTAGTGTGGGTATGCTTCGTATGATGAATAACCGTCACTGGCTAAACGATGTGCTCTTTGGTGCGGGTCTGGGCATGTTTGTTTCCTTTACTTTTTGGACCATGTGGCATAAATATATTATAAATAGGTAGTTTTTGCTCTCTTTTTATAGGTAAATAGAAAGAATTTACGTACTTTTGCGACAAATTTGATAAAAAGAGAGATGAAAAGACTTTTATGTATTTCTGCTTTGTTCCTAGGCTCTTTCTGCGGTTTAGGAACAGTTACTATGGCCCAGGATCTTCCCAGCTATGATTTAGCTCGTGCATGGGCCCCACAGGTTGCGGAACAATTGATGTTCTCCTACACCATTCGTCCTAATTATTTCCCAGAAAGTACCAAGTTCTGGTACAGTTTTAAAACATCAGCTGGTGAATCATGGTATATTGTGGATCCAGTGGCTCGTACCAAGACTCCTATCTGGAACAACGATGAGATGGCTGCCCTTCTAACCCTTGAGACTAAAGATCCGTATGATGGTCAGCATCTGCCTATTTCTCAGCTTTCCTTGAACAGGGACGACTCTAATGTGTTTAATTTTAGTGTTAAAGGCAAGCAGTTTGAATATAATTACGTAAAAAAGACACTTACTCCAGCTAAACCTGCGGCTCGAACTCCTATGGGATGGGGTAATGTTTCTCCTGATGGCAAGTGGGTTTTATACGGACAAAATTATAACTTGTTCCGCCTTTCTTACGATGATTATAAAAAGCTTTTAGCAAATCCTAAGGATTCTACCATTGTAGGCACTCAACTTACTACCACTGGTGTTAAGGATTTCAGTTTCCAGCCTTTGTCTTCTACAACATATTCTGATGGTGGTCCTGTAAAGGACATGTCAGTGGAAAAACGTAGAGTTGGTGGTTTTTGGTCACCTGATGGACGTTACTATGTTCAGGTAGTAACCGATAACCGTGCTATCAAGGATCTCTGGGTTATTAACTCTATTGCTCAGCCAAGACCAACCTTGGAAACCTATAAGTATCAGATGCCGGGTGAGGAGGGCTCAGTTTCTCACATGTATCTCTTTGATATGGAAACTAAGAGTATGAAGGAGATCAAGACCGAGAAATATACCAACCAGTCGCTGTCTCCATCCGTGGAGTATAACCGTAGTCGTACGGATATGGAGAAGGGTAATACATGGAAGGGTGATAAGGATTGGTTCTATGTAACACGTATCGGTCGTGACATGAAGAACATGGATGTCTGCACTTATACACTTGGTCAGGATTCTATTGTCCCTATTGTGCATGAGTCTTCAAATACTTATCTGGAGTATTCATCTATGCGTCCAATCCTTAAGAATCAGCAGTTTGTATTATGGAGTGAGCGCGATGGATGGGGCCATCTCTATCTCTATGATAAGGCCGGTAACCTGAAGTCTCGTCTGACTAAGGGTGCATGGCATGTTGAGAGTATCTTGGCAGTTGATGAAGCACAGCAGGTGGTGTACTTTACTGCTAATGGCTTGGAGAAGAATGAGACAACTCCATATTATGAGCATGTTTATCGTGTGAATTTCAATGGCTCAGGCCTCAAGCTATTGACTCCTGGCGATTATTTCCATATGGCCTATATGGATGAGAAGAAACAGTTCATTGTGGACAACTATTCTCGTGTGAACACGGTTCCTGCTATTGCACTGTATAACAATGCTGGTCAAAAGGTTATGGATCTGGAGACTGCAGATATGTCACAGTTGTTTGCTCATGGTTATAAATTCCCAGAACCTATTACTGTGAAGGCTGCCGATGGCATAACCGACCTTTATGGTGTTATGTATAAGCCATTCGATTTTGATTCTACCAAAGTTTATCCTGTTGTAGATTATGTATATCCAGGTCCACAGCAGGAAGGTAATTTCTTCCGTTATTGCCCAATGAACCCTCGTACAGACCGTTTGGCTCAGGCCGGTTTCATTGTTATTGCCGTGGGTCAACGTGGTGGTACTCCTGCACGAAGCAAGTGGTATCATAATTATGGTTACGGTAATTTGCGCGATTATCCATTGGCAGATCATAAGGCTGCTATTGAACAGCTTTGTGCTAAGTATTCCTTCATGGATGTGAATAAAGTGGGTATCCATGGCCATTCAGGTGGTGGTTTCATGAGTACCGCAGCCATGCTGGTTTATCCAGATTTCTTCAAGGCTGCCGTTTCTTGTGCAGGTAACCATGATAATAATATCTATAACCGTAGCTGGAGTGAACGTCATCACGGTGTTACAGAGCGTGTAGACGATAAGGGTAAAGTTCATTGGGATATTAAGGTACCTGTGAATCAGGACCTTGCAAAGAACCTGAAGGGCCACTTGCTGCTTATTCATGGTGATGTGGATGATAATGTTCACCCAGGTAACACTATCCGTGTAGTGAATGAGCTTATTAAGGCAGGTAAGCGCTTTGATATGCTTATCATGCCAGGCAAACAGCATCACTTTGAGGATTACAATGAGTATTTCTACTGGAAACTTGTGGACTATTTCTCAAAATACTTGAAGGGTGAAGCAGAGGAATCTGTTGATATCAAGGGTATTAAGTTGGGTAATTGGTTCCAGGGTTATCAAGACTAAAACACGAAAGACATGATAAGAAAGATTTTTGCAGCAGCTTTTGCCTGTGTGGCTTTGCAGGCCGTGGCACAAGACAGACTGTCGGATTATGACCATGCTAGACTCTACACCCCAGATAAGGTGGAGTTCAAGATGTTCTCATATTATATACGTCCTAACTATTTCAAGGACAGTTCAACCTTCTGGTACGAGTTCAAGACTACCAAGGGAACAGAGTGGAAGGTGGTGAATCCTGTTACCGCTTCTAAGACTTTGCTGTTTGATAACGATGAGATGGCAGCTCAGCTCACCCTTCTTACCGGTGACCCTTACGACGGTCAGCATTTGCCTATTGAACAGTTGACGTTGAAGGATGACAACAAGACCTTTACTTTCCGTCTGAATAAAAAGAACTATGAGTTCACTTATGGTACAGCCTTGAAGGTAAAGGAGTCTAAGCCTGCAGAACGTCGTAAGATGGAGTTCGGTAATGTGTCTCCAGACAGTACGCAGGTGGTGTATGCTAAGGACCATAACCTCTATACCTTGAGTTACAGTGATTACAAGAAACTCTTGGAGAATCCAAAGGATAGTACTGTCAAAGAAACCAAGCTCACTACCACCGGTGTAAAAGATTTTAGTTTTGGAGGATACGGTCAAAGTAATAACCGCTCTCGTGTTTCTGGTTATTGGTCACCAGACAGCAGATATTACTTGCAGTTGGTTCGTGACCAGCGTATGATTAAGGATTTGTGGGTAATCAACTCCCTTTCTGAACCAAGACCAACCTTGGAGACTTATAAGTACCAGATGCCAGGTGAGCCTGGAGCAGAAACTCATATGTATGTGCTTGACATTCAGAGCAAGAAGGTGAAGGAGATTGACCTTAAGGGAACTCCTCAGCAAATGGTTTCTCTGGTGCGTGGGCGTGCTGTAGGTATGCAGAATAAGATTCCTTCAAACACATGGGAAGGCGACAAGGATTTCTGTTACCTGATTCGTCGTAGTCGTGACCTCAAGAACTATGATGTATGCACCTATACCATGGGTCAGGATTCAATTGTTCCTGTGCTTCAAGAGACCATGAACACGTATATTGACAGTAAGTCCATGATTGTTCTGAATGGAGGCAAACAGTTCTTGCACTGGAGCGAGCGCGATGGTTGGGCTCATCTCTATTTATATAATAAGGATGGTAGCTTGGCTAGCCGCTTGACTAAAGGACCTTGGCATGTAGATGAGGTTCGTGCTGTAGATCCCGTCAAGAAAGTAGTGTATTTCATTGGCAACGGACGTGAAAAAACGGATCAAGATGTCTATTTCGAGCATCTCTACCGAGTAAATTTTGATGGAACAGGATTGACTTGCCTTACCCCTGGAAATTACAATCACTCCCCATTTATGGATGAGAAGCAAGGTTTTGTAGTGGATAACTACAGTCGTGTGAATACCATACCAGAAATCTGCCTTTATAACAACATGGGTAAGAAAATCATGGATTTGGAGAAGGCCGACATGTCCGAGTATTTTGCAATGGGTTATCAGTTCCCAGAACCTTTCGTATGTAAGGCTGCCGATGGTGTTACAGATATCTACGGTAATATCTATCGTCCTTTCAATATGGATTCCACTAAGGTATATCCTGTTATCAACTACTGTTACCCAGGTCCTCAGGAAGAGGGATGTGTACACTCTTTCATGCCAATGAGCCCTCGTCACGACCGTTTGGCACAGGCAGGCTTTATTGTCATCACGGCAGGACAACGAGGTGGTCACCCATCACGTAGCAAGTGGTATCACAACTATGGTTATGGTAACTTGCGTGATTATCCATTAGCTGACAGAAAAGCTGTTACAGAGCAGCTTTGTGCAAAGTATAAATATATGGATATCAATAATGTAGGTATTACCGGACACTCTGGTGGTGGTTTCATGTCCACTGCAGCTATCTTACAGTATCCTGATTTCTTTAAGGCTGCAGTATCTTGCTCTGGTAACCATGATAATAATATCTACAATACCTCCTGGAGTGAGCGTCATCACGGTGTAACTGCCCGAATGGATGATAAGGGAGAGATGCACTTCGATATCCATGTTCCCGTAAATCAGGAGTTGGCTAAGAACCTGAAAGGTCATCTTCTCCTTATCCATGGTGATGTAGATAACAATGTGCATCCAGCAAACACTATTCGAGTAGTAAATGAGCTCATCAAGGCCGGAAAGCGTTTTGAAATGCTTATTATGCCAGGAAAGCAGCACCAGTACGAGTATTTTAATGAATATTTCTACTGGAAGATGGTGGACTTCTTCAGTGAGCATCTTAAGGGCCAGAAAGAGACAAGTGTTGATATCCCAGGAATGGTTCTGGGCAACTGGTTCCGTGGTGGTTCAAATGCTATCCGTTAAATGAAAACCAATTTTAAATTAAATTAATACCAATTTATGAAAAAACTAGTTTTGACATTGAGCTGTGCATCTATGATGCTTGCAGCTTGCCAGTCTGACCTGAAATTGCGCGAGGACAATATCGATGAGATCATCGCAGCCATGACTCTTGAAGAGAAGGCTGGTCTTTGTGTAGGTGTAGGTTATAACTGGATGGAAGGTACAGATGCAGGATGGAGTATCCAGGCTAAGGTCCCAGGTGCCGCAGGTACCACTATGGCCATTGAGCGTTTAGGTATTCCTGCAATCCAGTTGTGTGATGGTCCTGCAGGTCTTCGAATTCAGCCTACCCGTGAGGGTGATGAAGCCACTTACTATTGTACTCACTTCCCAATTGGAACCTTGTTGTCTTCTACTTGGGACCAGGAACTGGTGGAGAATGTAGGTAAGGCTATGGGGCAGGAAGTATTAGAGTATGGTGCTGATGTATTGTTGGCTCCAGCTTTGAATATCCATCGTAACCCATTGTGTGGCCGTAACTTTGAGTATTATTCAGAGGATCCTGTTGTAGCAGGTAAGATTGCTGCAGCTTATGTAAAGGGTGTTCAGAGCAATGGTGTAGGTACATCTATCAAGCACTTTGCATTCAACAACCAGGAGACTAACCGTCTGCGTGATAATGCTATCCTTAGCGAGCGTGCTGCCCGTGAGATTTACCTCAAGGGATTTGAGATTGCAGTAAAGGAAGCACAGCCTATGACGGTAATGACTTCTTATAATATGGTCAACGATGTCTATACCTCTGAGTCTTATGATTTGAATACTACTATCCTTCGTGATGAGTGGGGATTCCAGGGTGTGGTTATGACCGACTGGACTGGTGGTTATGATGCAGCCAAGAACATCCATGCTGGTAACGAGATGATTCAGCCAGGTAATAAGGAAAAGTACGATCAGATTATCAATGCTGTAAAAGAGAACCGTTTGCCAATGGAAGAATTGGATCAGGCAGTTCGTCGTATTTTGGAGATGGTTGTTAAGTGCCCAGGCTTTAAGAACTATCAGTATTCTAACAAGCCTGATTTGCAGGGACATGCTGCAGTAACTCGCCAGAGTGCTACTGAGGGTATGGTACTGTTAGAGAACAAGGGTGCCCTGCCATTGAAAGATGTAAAGAAGGTGGCATTGATTGGTGTTACTGCTTATAACTGGATTGCAGGTGGTACAGGTTCTGGTGATGTAAACCGTGCCTATACCGTAAATTTGACCGAAGGTCTTAAGAACGCTGGTTTGGAAGCAGATGCTACTATTCAGGGTATGTATGACGGTTGGATCAAGTCAGAAAATGCTCGTCTGGATTCAATTAAGGCTACCATGGGTGGTAACGCATGGATGTTCAATGAGACTGCTGGCGAAATGGATCCAGCACAGTTGGATCTGACTGCAGCTGCTCAGGCTAATGATGTAGCTATCGTTGTTATTGGTCGCAACTCTGGTGAAGGTTCAGACCGTAACGTAGAAAACTTTGAACTGAGTGCTTTTGAACAGGGTATGATTAAGAACGCTACCGCAGCCTTCCATGCAGCTGGTAAGAAGGCTATCGTCATTCTGAACATCGGTGGTGCTATTGAGTCTGCTTCATGGAAAAATATCCCAGATGCAGTTCTTTGTGCTTGGCAAGGTGGACAGGAAGGTGGTAACTCTGTTGCCGATGTGATTACCGGTAAGGCTAATCCTTCTGGTAAGCTTCCTATGACATGGCCTGTGAAGTTTACAGACCACAAGTCATCTGCTAACTTCCCAATTAATCAGGGTGTAATCCAGAACCCATCTATCCCAGCTCCAGCTACAGAGGTTAAGGATGTTGACTATACTAATTATGAGGAAGGCATCTATGTAGGTTACCGTTGGTTTGATACTCAGAATATAGCTGTCTCTTATCCATTTGGTTATGGTTTGAGCTATACTACTTTCACCTATGCTGCAGAGGATGTAAAGGCCGAGGGCGATACTTACACTGTTGAAGTAACAGTTACTAACAATGGTGAGGTTGCAGGTAAGGAAGTTGTTGAGCTGTATGTAAGCGCACCTGCTGCTACTATGGATAAGCCTGCTCAGGAACTCAAGGCATTTGCTAAGACTCCAGTTATTGAGCCTGGTAAGAGCGCTAAGGTTACCTTAACCGTAAAGGCTGATGAACTTGCATCCTATAATGAGGCTACATCCTCTTGGGAGGTTGAAGCTGGCACTTATACCTTCAAGGTAGGTGCTTCAAGCC
>JAUNHZ010000103.1:0-441 GCA_030523705.1 Bacteroidales bacterium | reverse complement strand
ACTAGCACTATAGATGTTGCTGCAAAGGCTACTAAGGCACACAAGGTATTACAGCGAGCATCTAAGTAATACTTTACACACATAAAGTGTGGAAAACATAAAATAGGGATTCTCCTAAACAAGTGTAGGAGAATCCCTATTTGTGTTTTTTGAGTTAAACCATCGGCCTTTTTTTAGAGTCATAAGAGTAAAGAAACAAATTTAAAACTAACTCTTAAAAATTGAAACGTATGAAAAAGGTCATTTTAACTCTCGCAGCAGTATTCAGTATGTCAGTAAGCGCTTTGGCAGCAAGTTCATCATCTGACCAGAAGATAGGCTCTGTGGGCTATTATCTGAATCTTACTGAGAATGAGGCAGAAATTGTAGAAAAGGCTACAGCTAATTATCGTGAGGCATTGCTCTCAGTGCTGGATTCAGAAGAGGCTATGCACCAACTGA
>JAUNHZ010000102.1 GCA_030523705.1 Bacteroidales bacterium | reverse complement strand
ATTAAAAAACGAAAGCAAATTCTATTTTTTCTATTGTTTCTTAAAGGCTGTTTTGAGAAAAAAGGCTTATGTTTTGGCTATCTCCCTAAATATCTTTTAATTTGCATTAAGATTTTAAACAATGCAAAAGTAAACACAATCAATGATGAAAAAAATAATTATTATACTTTTACTCATGGTTTCTCCTTTAATAGCTATGGCACAAACAACAAAGCCACAACGCCCTAAAATTCAGGGTATTGCACACATTAGTCTGTATACAGAGGATTTTGATAATGCGGCATCACTGTTCACTGATTATCTAGGTTATGGTAAACCTTATGTGGTTCAGCGCCCTGGTAGGGATGATGTTATGTTTGTCAAAATAAACGATCGCCAGTATGTGGAATTCATTAAAGATGATCAGCAGCGATTAGTGAAGTATCGTCATACGGCATTCGAGGTGGATGATCTGGAGGCTATGCGCCTTTATCTCCAGGCTATGGGTATTGTAGTGCCTGCAAAAGTTATGGAAACTGGTATGGGCTTTAATGCCTTTTTTGTAAAAGATTTTAACGGTAATGATGTGGAGTTTGTGCAGTATGTAGACACCGGTCTTTTGGCTGAAAAGAAGGGTAAAGATTTGCCAGATACTCGTATCTCTGACACTATGCGCCATGTAGGATGGGTATGTAAGGATTCTGCAAAAGACTTGGCATTCTATGGATATATTTTAGGTTTTACCGAGTTCTGGCGTGGTGGTGAAGATTTGTCCAAGATTAACTGGATTAAGATGAAATTACCAGAGAGTACTGATTATGTGGAGCTTATGTTGATTGACCATGAACTTGATCATCGTGAGTTAGGCCTTTATAACCATCTTGATGTGGATGTTGATGACGTGGTTGCCACTAAAAAGTTACTGGATACACGAAAGATTCCTGAAGGTTGTTTACCAGCAGAACCACAGAGTAAGGGTATATGCGGTTACGGATTGAGTAATATCTATCTGAAAGACAAGACTCGTATTGAGTTGATGACCAAGATAGCCTTAGGTGGTACACCATCTAAATCTACATACGGCGTTCCTTTGAGATACGATAAGTAAATATTTTTCATATTCTATAAAGTGAGAATCTCGCTCATTTTTGATAAATTCTAATTGAACGTGATTCTCATTTTGTTTCACTTCATTCAGAATGTCATAAGGAGTAAGTATGTTCTATTAGGATGACTGGGATGGATGTTGGTCTAGTAGTGGATGCATAGAGATTATTGTTTTCCTCAACAATATACAAGCCCGGGGTAATTTTTATGAAATGATTCGTGTTATCGTCATTTGAACCAGTAGGACCGTAAAACGTTAATTTTGCCATTTACGAGGGTGTTTTTGTAGTTCTGCCTTATATTTTGATTATTTGTTACAACTTTTTCTCACCTTGAGCAGTGTTTAATTAGGATATCTTAAAAAAAAAGCTTAAATTTGTACCAAATTTGCGAATTACATTTTTAGACTTTGACAATAGAATGATAAAATATGCACTCGTAACTGGAGGTTCACGTGGTTTAGGTAGGGCCATCTGCATAAAATTAGCTAAGATGGGACTTCCGGTAATTATTAATTACCAATCCAATGAAGATGCTGCCAATGAGACCAAACAGTTGATTGAAACTGAAGGTGGTGTAGCAGAATTGTTACCTTTCAACGTGACCGATAAAAATGCTATTGATACAGCACTTTCACAGTGGGAAGAGGCTCATCCTGACGCTTATATCGCTTACCTGGTGAATAATGCTGGCATTCGCCGAGATGGCATGATGTTCATGATGCCCGATGAGGACTGGCATGCTGTGCTTGATACTACCTTGAATGGTTTTTTCTATATTTCTAGACGACTGTTGGGTACCATGATGCGTAAGCGCCATGGTGGAAAGATTGTGAACATTTCATCGCTTTCAGGCCTTCATGGTATGGCTGGTCAGGCAAACTACAGCGCTGCAAAAGCTGGTTTGATTGGTGCTACCAAATCATTGGCACTGGAGGTAGCTTCCAGAAACGTAACTGTAAACGCAGTAGCTCCTGGCTTTATTGATACGGATATGACCAAGGAATTGGATAAGGAATCTTTAGAACAGATGGTTCCTATGAAACGCTTTGGCAAGCCGGAAGAAGTTGCAGAGCTTGTTGGATTCCTAATGTCCGATGCTGCTTCGTATATTACGGGTGAGGTAATTTCCATTAATGGTGGTTTATTTACTTAAAATTCAACGGAATGTCTAAAAGAGTTGTCATTACAGGCATGGGAATATGGTCTTGCCTGGGAACAGATATCAAAACCGTAGAGGAAGCACTGCGACAAGGGAAATCGGGCATACAGATAGAGCCTGTCCGTTTTGAATATGGCTATCAGTCTGGCTTGACGGGTGTGGTTGAACAACCTCAGTTGAAAGGTCTCATCGACCGTCGTTTACGCACTGGCCTTTCAGAGGAGGCTGCTTATGCATTCATGGCTAGTAAGCAGGCTTTTGAAATGGCACAGATCAATCAGGAGTATTTGGATGCAAACGAGTGTGGTATCATTTTCGGAAATGATTCCAGTGCAAAACCGGTCATTGAGGGCCATAAGATTCTGGAGGAGAAGCATGACACCCAATTAATGGGAAGTGGATACATTTTCCAGTCCATGAACTCTACCGTGAACATGAACCTTTCTACCATCTTTCATCTGCGTGGCATTAATTTTACAGTCAGTGCAGCATGCGCAAGCGGTAGTCACTCCATTGGTTTAGGCTATATGATGATTAAGCAGGGACTTCAGGACCTGATTCTCGTAGGAGGTGCTCAGGAAACGAATTATTTTAGTATGGCCTCTTTCGATGCATTAGGCACATTCTCCAAGCGTATGGATGAACCTACAAAGGCTAGTCGCCCTTTCGACAGAGACAGAGATGGTCTAGTCCCAAGTGGAGGCGCTGCAGCCTTAGTATTAGAAGATTATGATCATGCAGTAGCACGTGGAGCCCATATTTTGGCTGAAGTTATTGGATATGGATTCTCTAGCAATGGAGGTGGTATCAGCCAGCCAAGTGATGTGGGTTGTGAGATTGCCATAAACCGTGCCATGAAAGATGCAAATGTTACAGCTGCGGATATTGATTATATAAACGCGCATGCAACCAGTACCCCACAAGGCGATATGAACGAGGCTATGGCACTGGATCGTGTCTTCAGAGGACAACATGCCCTCATTTCATCAACCAAGGGCATGACAGGACACGAGTGCTGGATGGCAGGTGCAAGTGAGATTGTTTATTCCCTGATTATGATGCACGGAAATTTCGTTGCACCAAATGTCAATTTGGAACATAGAGATGAATATGCTGAGCACCTGAACTTAGCAACAGAAACTATTGAAACAGAGCTGAATATAGTACTTTCAAATTCATTTGGATTTGGAGGAACCAACTCAGCGCTTATCATTCGAAAATTAAAATAACCAAATAATTTATGACTCGATTAGAAATTGAAGAAAAAGTAAAAACATTGCTCCTGGAGGACTTGGAGATTGATGAGGAAAACATCTTCCCAGAGTCAAGACTCAAGCAGGATATGGGTATTGATAGTCTTGACTTTGTGGATATTGTGGTGATTGTGGAGAGATATTTTGGATTTAAGATTCAGGCTAAGGAAATGGCCGGCATCAACACTTTCACGCAGTTCTGCGATTATCTGGAAAGCAAAGTTAACGCATAAATAAAGATGGCTGAACAGCAGTGGGCAGGTACGACTTACGGTAACGGATGGATGCATAAGTGGCTTATCCGCATACTGAAAGTGATTGACATACGGATTTTGTATGTCTTTGTGGCTGTCTGCGTGATTCCTGTTTGCCTCTTGATAAACCCAAGCAGGGGAATAGCTTATCGATATTTCCGAAATCGTATGGGATATGGAAAGCTGAAAGCCGCGTGGAAGACATACATCAATCACTGTCTATTTGGACAGGTTGTAGTGGATAAATTTGCCATGTATGCTGGTCATAAGTTCCCGGTTGAGACCGAGGGTATGGAGATCATCAATGCGTTGAATAACAGAGAGGATGGCTATATCCAACTCAGTGCCCATGTGGGAAATTATGAGATTGCGGGTTATACGCTAAAAGCAGAAAAGAAGGCTTTTAATGCGCTGGTTTTTGCGGGTGAGAAAGCATCGGTGATGAATAATCGCAACAAGATGTTTACAGATACCCAAATCCGAATGATTCCGCTGAGTGCAGATATGAGCCATCTGTTTACCATTGATAATGCACTGCAAAACGGAGAGATTGTGAGCATGCCTGCCGACAGGATAAACGGATCGCCAAAATATATTGAGCGTGAATTCCTGGGAGGTGTGGCACGTTTCCCACAAGGACCTTTCTCCGTAGCTACCATGCGTGGACTTGATGTTATTGCCGTGAATGTCATGAAGATATCCTTCACAAAATACAAAATTATTGTATCAAAATTGGATTACGACAAACAAGCAAAGCGGAAGGAACAGATGGAGCAGCTCTCACAACAATACGTTAATGTGCTGGAAGGAATTGTGAAAAAATATCCAACACAATGGTATAACTATTTTGAATTCTGGACATAAACCATGGATTATAAACTGCCTTCAAAGGAATTTCTCCGTACCATAGACATTCACAAGCTTTTGCCACAGCAAGAGCCATTTGTGATGACTGGAACGCTTATTCATTTTGAAATGAACAAGTTAGTAACGGAGTTTGTGATTCCTGAAGATAATCTATTTGTAAACGATGGCAAGTTCAGTGAAGCTGGTCTCATAGAGAATATGGCGCAGACTTGTGCTGCAAGGATTGGCTATATCAACAAGTACATCTTGCTGCGTGGTATTCAGATAGGATACATTGGTGCCATCCGGAATCTGGAAATCAAGGAGTTACCTTCCGTGGGGGACTTAATTACCACCGAAGTGAACATACAGGAAGAGGTATTTGGTATGCTTCTTGCAGATGCAAATGTAAAGTGCGGTGATAAGGTTATTGCATCGACAGAGATGAAGATTGCGGTTCGTGATGAGGAGGTGAATGTTTGAAAGCTATGGAATTAATTACAGAAAAGCAGATAGAGGTTCGTTTCTCGGAAGTGGATGTCATGAAGGTTGTTTGGCATGGTGCATATCCGCTGTATTTTGAGGATGCCCGTGAGGCTTTTGGGAAAGAACACGGTTTAAGCTATAATCGCTACTTGGATGAGCATGTTTATGCACCTATAGTGGAACTGAACGTGCAATATAAACGTCCGCTGCTATATGGAATGACTCCTTTAGTGCGCATCAAATATGTGCCTACACCCGCTGCAAAAATCATTTTCCACTACGAGATTGTGGATCCTGATGACGGAACAGTGTTTGCAACTGCTCAGAGTGTGCAAGTGTTTATGGACATGGATTACCAATTACTTTGGTATAGTCCTGATTTCTATGTAGAATGGAAAAAAAGTAAAGGATTGGAAACATAAAAATGGCAAGGATTCTCTCTTCAAATATCATATCGCCCTTGGGCAGTACTGCAGAGCAGAACTATCAGGCTGTTAAGTCTGGTTGTTCCGCTTTGACTCGTTTTGAGGGGAAATGGAATCTGCCCATGCCTTTTGCCGGCTCTCTCTTTACTGACAAGCAGAAGGAAGAGTTGCATGTAGAAGGTTTTACAGATTTTGAATCCTTAGTGGTGCACTCTGTTTCTGATGCGATTTCTCAGCTTGATATGGATTTGAGTTCTAATCGTATCGCACTGATTATCAGTACCACAAAAGGAAATATGGAATTACTTTCTCAACCCTTAGCTCAAGACGAAGAGGAATATATTGGTACCGCAGCCAAACGAATTGCAAACTATTTTGGTATTACCACTGAACCAATTGTAGTTTGCAATGCCTGCATTTCAGGAGTTGCAGCTCAGATTTTGGGACAACGCCTCATAGATTCTGGCCTATATGATTATGCCATTGTTGTAGGTGCAGAATCCATAAGTAAGTTCATTGTCTCTGGTTTCCAAGCCTTTAATGCCGTTACTGATGAAATCTGTCGTCCGTTCGACATTGAACGCCTCGGCCTTAATTTGGGAGAAGGAGCTGGCACACTAATTTTGGGAAAATCCGATGGGGAGGGTTGGAATCTTGTCCGTGGTGCTATCCGAAATGATGCCTATCACTTGAGTGCACCACATCCTCAGGGTGAAGGTTATCTTTCTGCATTAAAAGCTATTATGGGTGATTACCAATCAGAAGAGATAGCCACTTTAGGTGTTCATGGTACTGCTACCATGTATAATGATCAGATGGAATCAGTAGCTATTCAGCGTGCCGGATTGTTTCTGGTGCCAGTCACCTCCTTGAAAGGTTATTATGGGCATACCATGGGAGCAGCCGGTGTTATTGAAACCATCCTTACATTAAAGGCCACTACCGATGGATTAGTATTGGGTGCCCGTGGTTTTGAGGATATAGGTGTAAGTGGAAAGATAAACATTTCTCCTCTGCATCGCTCGACTAATAAAAACTTGGTAATTAAAACATTATCTGGTTTTGGCGGATGTAATGGTTCTGTACTTTATTCACAGAGCTGGAGTATGGATAAACAGATTGCAACACCAAAAATTTATCCTACACACACCCTTAAAATTACATCTGATACTGTAATTATTGATGACAATAAGCTGGAGACCACTGCAAATGGGAAGCAACTATTAAAAGAATTATACAAGTCACAAATCGGTGATTACCCTAAATTCTACAAGATGGATGCGCTAACCCGCTTGGCTTTTGTAGCATCAGAGCTTATGTTGAAAGCCGAAGGTAGTGAACCTTGTAGTCATCGTGCTGTAATACTCTTCAATCGTTCATCATCTATTGTAGCAGATAAGAAGTTCATGGAGACCATAAAGGATGAGGAAAATCATTATCCCAGTCCGTCGGCTTTCCTTTATACACTGCCAAACCTGACAACCGGAGAAATTGCTATCAGGAATCATTATAATGCAGAGACATCATTCTACATCTTACACGAAAAGAATACTGAACTCATGGAACAAATCCTGAGCGTTTCTTTTATGGATGAACAGACAACCAGTATTTTAGGTGGTTGGATAGACTGTCCCGACGAGGAGCATTTTGAAGCAGAACTATCAATTTATACGAAATTAAATTAAAACGAAATAATTATGGAAGAATTAATTAACCAGTTGAAGATTCAAATCATTGATGCCTTGAACCTGGAAGACATGTCACCAGAAGAGATTGAGAATGAGGCTCCTCTATTTGGCGACAACGGCCTAGGACTTGATTCTATCGATGCACTGGAACTTATTGTCCTTTTGGAGAAAAACTATGGCATTAAGCTCAAGAATCCTGCTGAAGGAAAGGAAATCTTCAAGAGCGTGGCTTGTATTGCCGAATTTGTGGAAAAGAATAGAACCAAATAAATGAATATCAAAGTAACCGGTCTTGGTATAATTTGCGCCATCGGTAATGATGCGCCATCGGTACTTCAGTCGCTCCAAAATGAGGAGTCTGGAGTTGGTGCAATGCGGTATCTGGATTCCATTCACAAGGAACTTCCTGTAGGAGAGGTGAAACTCTCTGATGCAGAGATGAAAAGCATGCTGGGTGTAAATGAAGATGAGATTATCAGTCGCACTACCTTGATGGGTGCCATCGCATTACGACAGGCATTGCAAGATGCTGGTGTGAATATCAAAGGTAAGCGCGTGGTGGTAATATCAGGAACCACAGTGGGTGGAATGGATGTTACAGAACGCTATTTCCAACAAATGAAAACTGATGACCAACTGCTTTCACTTCTGGATAAGCATGATTGCGGGGCCAGTACACGAGATATTGCTAATCTTGCCGGACTTACTGATGCAGAGGTAGTTACCATTTCTACGGCATGTTCGTCAGCTGTTAATTCCATCATCTTAGGTTCAGAGATGCTGAAGGCAGATGATGCAGATATTGTGATTGCTGGAGGTGCAGAGGGCCTGAGTAAGTTCCATTTGAATGGTTTCAATACGCTCATGATTCTGGATCAAGCGCAGTGTAGACCATTTGACAAAACTCGTACCGGATTGAATTTAGGTGAAGGTGCTGCTTTTGTGGTGCTTGAGAAAGCGGAACATGCAGAGACATCGGAAGAAAAGCCGTATATCATAGGTTATGGCAACCGTTGTGATGCGTTCCACCAGACAGCTTCATCGGATGATGGAGAAGGTGCGTTCCTTGCTATGACCGATGCGCTCCAAATGGCAAATCTACAGCCAGCTGATATTCGGTATATCAATGCGCACGGAACGGGAACTCCGAATAATGATGCCAGTGAGAGTGCTGCCATCCGTAGGGTGTTTAATAATCAAATGCCATTGATTTCTAGTACAAAGGGACTAACTGGACATACCACATCGGCTTCAGGATCTATAGAGACTGTGATTTGTCTGTTAGCCATGCGTTCTCATTTTGTTCCAGGAAACTATGGTTTCACAGAAGCTGATGAAAACTGTATTATCCCTACAAAGGGTGTAAATGATGTGGAATTACATCATGTCATCTGCAACTCATTTGGTTTCGGAGGAAATGATTCATCGATTATCATCAGTAGTGAACCTACCGATCCGGTGGAAAAAGTCGAAGAAGATATAGCCATCAAGCAGGTAGCCTGTGTGGAGATAACTGATGTGGAGCAACTCAAGGACTCCCGTGAATTTATCTCTCCAATGGAAGCCAGAAGAATGGGTAAGCTCTTGAAAGCCTCTACCTTAACCTCTCTACGCGCCTTAAAAGAGGCTGGACTGGATTGCCCAGATGCCATTATTGCAGCTACTGCAAATGGCATGCTGGAGTTTACAGAGAAATTTTTGGAGGATATTGATGCGAATAATGAGGGTCTCTTGAAACCCACTCTCTTTATGCAGAGTACGCATAATACACTGAGTTCGGCTATTGCTATCCGTACAAAATGTCATGGATACAATATCACTTATTCACAAGGAGAACAGTCTTTTAAATGGGCAATGCGTGATGCAGAGCGCTTAATCAGAACAGGAAAAGCTAAGAGTGTTTTAGTGGGTTATCACGATGAATCTACTCCACTGTTCCAAGAATTCTGTAAGAGGGCTGGTAAACCAGTACCTGGATTGATCTATTCAAAAGCTGTGGTTTTAGTTGGACAAAAATAAAAGAATATGCAGACACCGTTGATTCTTTTAGCTATAGTGCAGAGCCTACTACTGGCAGGTGGTCAGGTTTTCCTCAAGTTTGCCCTCCATCGCATGGAGACATTTAGTTGGACTTGGCATTTCTGGTGGGGTTCCATTCTGGCAAACTGGCAGTTTGCTCTCTGTGGATTATGTTATGGTGCAGGCACGGTGCTGTGGTTTTACATTATCAAGCATTTCCCATTTTCACAGGCATATCCCATGGTATCACTGAGTTACGTGTTTGGCATGGTAGCTGCCATTGTCTTTTTCCATGAGGACGTAAGCCTGATGAAATGGCTAGGAGTGCTTTTAATTATGGGCGGATGTTATCTTATTGCAAAATGAAAAGGAAATTTATACTTGGAATCTTATGCCTGTTTTCATTGCTGACTTTCGCACAGCAAGCATCGCAGGCGCAACTGATACAGAAAATCAGTGCAGAGGCACAGAATCTGAAATCACTTCAATGTGATTTTGTGCAGACTAAGACAGTTAAAATGCTGAATGAGAAGATGGTGTCTAAAGGTAAGATGGCTTATCAACAACCTAGCAAATTGCATTGGGAGTACATCACGCCTTATGCCTATACGTTTATTCTGAATGATACGCA
>JAUNHZ010000267.1 GCA_030523705.1 Bacteroidales bacterium | reverse complement strand
ATTGTAAAGAGTATTGACCATAAGGCCTTCATTACCCAAAGTAATGTCATTGGTGTATTTGGAGAGGGATTCGATGTGTTGAAAATTAAAGCTAAAACTGAGCAAAACGAACAGAAAGCATGAAAAAATTAGTCATCGCTACAAACAATGCCCATAAGCTGGAGGAAATCAGAGCCATTTTGGGTGACCAGATAGAACTACTGAGTTTGAAAGATATCCACTGCGATGTAGATATTCCTGAAGATTCAGATACCCTGGAAGGGAATGCTATACAGAAAGCACGCTATGTATACGACAATTTTGGATACGACTGCTTTGCAGATGATACCGGCTTGGAAGTAGAGGCTCTGAATGGTGCTCCTGGTGTATTTACTGCACGTTTTGGTACCATGAACGGTTATGGTACCAGTCACGATGCTGATGCTAACACAGCTTGCCTATTGGATAAGCTAAAAGATGCAGAAAACAGAAAATGTCGCTTCCGTACAGCTATTGCTCTTATCCTTGATGGAGAGACACACCTCTTCGAGGGTATAGCCAATGGTGAAATTACCACAGAAAAGCGTGGAGATGGTGGCTTTGGCTATGACCCCGTCTTTGCACCAGAAGGTTACGATGGTAAGACATTTGCTGAATTAGGTGTTGACATCAAAAATCAAGTAAGTCACAGAGCGCGTGCCGTAGCAAAACTTTGCGAATTTCTTCTTAAATAAACACAAATATAATTTATGAAAAACTACATCTATCCAGTCATGCCTCTGGTAGCTGCCATGCCTTTGGCTAGTTGCAGCAACAAGACAGAACAAGTACAACAGGATGAGCGCATGAACATTGTCTATATCATGACCGATGACCATGCATTCCAAGCTATCAGTGCTTACGGGAATGAACTTTCCAAGCTGGCTCCTACTCCAAACCTAGACCGTTTGGCTAATATGGGTATTCTATTCAATAGAGCTTATGTGGAAAACTCACTTTCTACCCCAAGTAGAGCCTGCCTTATGACAGGTCTTTACAGCCACCAGAACGGACAGACCATGCTGTCAAACAAATTGGATACTACAGTTACTTTCGTACCTGAAATTATGCACGAGGCAGGCTACCAGACTGCTGTGATAGGTAAATGGCACATGCTTTGTGAACCTCGTGGATTTGACACTTACCGTGTACTCCGAGATCAAGGTGAATACTATAATCCAGTGTTTAAGTCTAATGAGAGCAATGGTGAATACATTACAGAAAATGGTTACGCTACAAACCTTATTACCGAGCACGCCATAGATTTCTTAGAAAACAGAGATAAGAGCAAACCATTCCTTCTCTATGTACATCATAAGGCACCACATCGCCCTTGGATGCCTGACTTTAAATACATGGATCTTTACGAAGATACAGAATTCCCATTGCCTGAAACCTTCTATGATGATTATGCTACCCGTGGTGCTGCTACAAAGGAACAACGCATGAGAATTGATGAGGATATGTCTATGGTTTATGATCTTAAACTCTTTGGATATAAGGGTACTCACCAATATGATTCTGATAGAATGCTTGAATATGCTATGGGTAGCATGACACCAGAGGAAAAGGAAAAATGGATAGCTACCTATAACGAGAAGAACAAGGATTTCCTGGCTAATATGGATAAGATGAGCCACGATGATATTGTGAAATGGAAGTTCCAGCGTTATG
>JAUNHZ010000101.1 GCA_030523705.1 Bacteroidales bacterium | reverse complement strand
GACGCAAGTTGATATCATAGATTTTCAATCCATAGTCTGGCATAGCCTCAAGGAACTTCTGAATAGTTGAGCGAGAAGCCTCGTTACGCTGAGCCAATGTACCGAAACAAACGGCACGAGTCTCCTTGGCAATAGCCTCAATTTCTGGAGTCCAAGGGATGTTGTCATAAGCTACACCCTCGCAGATATCATATTGAGGAATACCTTCACCAGACAAAGTTACCTGTACGGTACCAGTAGGATAATCCACCATTTCCAAACGAGTTTGTAGGTTCTTCTCACCCAGCTGATCCAAGATTTCTTTTCCTAATTCATCTGGACCGATAGCACTGACAGCAATACCATTCAGGCCAAACTGCGATGCATGGTATGCAAAGTTTGCTGGAGCACCACCTAACTTCTTGCCTTCAGGAAGGCAATCGAACAGAATCTCGCCCAAACCGACGATGTATTCTTTACTTAATTTCTGAATATTGTTCATAGTTATACGGTAGTAGATTTAATTCTTGATTTTTGAGATACAGAACAGCAGGTAGCAAACACCTACTGACATTACGAGCACAGCACCTAACTGGCCCATGGCATCGCTGGCATAACCCATAGCCAATGGGAAGATGGTTCCACCGAACAGGCCCATGATCATAAGGCCAGAAACCTCATTCTGCTTCTCTGGTACGGATTCCAACGCATTGGCAAAGCACATAGAGAAGACATTTGAGTTACCATAGCCTACCAAAGCGATAGCAGCATACAACACCAACTTGCTTTCACCTACGAACATGCCTGCCATAGACAGTGCCATACAGACAACAGAGATGATGAAGAAAGTACGGGTCTTCAGCACACGCAGGAAGAATGAACCAGTCAAACAACCAATTGTACGGAAGATAAAATACAAAGAGGTTGCAAATGCTGCATCGTTCAAGCTCATGCCTAATCTTTCCATCAGCAGCTTTGGGGCAGTGGTGTTGGTACCGACATCGATACCTACGTGGCACATGATACCCAGGAAGGAGATCAATACGATAGGCTTGCCCAGCAGGGCAAAACTGTTAGCAAACTGCTTGCCAATACCATCGGTCATTTCCTGAGCCTTCTCCTCGTGAATAGGAGTAACGAAAAGCAACAGGGTTGCCAACAGGCCTACGATGAAATAGATAGCAAACAGGACACGCCAGTTCAAACCGAAAGATGGAATAGCTGCCACGGCACCCCACATAGCAAAATAAGGAGCCAAGAATGAGGCAATAGCTTTTACAAACTGACCAAAGGTCAAGGTTGAAGCCAAGTTCCCACCACCCATGACAGAGGTTACCAATGGGTTCAGGGAGGTCTGCATCAGTGCATTACCAATTCCCAGGAATGAGAATGACAGGAGCATGATCTCAAAGTTCTCTCCGAAGATAGGCAACAGCAATGACAGGATGGTCACTACCAAAGAGAGCAACACGGTCTTCTTGCGTCCAATCTTGTTCATGAGCACACCGGTTGGCACGCTGAAGATGAGGAACCAGAAGAATACCAGTGATGGGAAGATGTTTGCTACAGAGTCTGACAACTGAAGGTCTTCCTTCACATAATTGCTGGCAATTCCCACGAGGTCAACGAAACCCATGGCGAAAAAGCACAGCATAAGGCTAAAGATAGCCACTTTAGAGGTTTTAGTGCTCATTATTTTACGCTAATATGATTAAACTTCGATTTAGGGAATACCAGGTTGGTCAGGCAAACCTCACCATTGTTACCAAATACCTCCACGCTGCTGTTGTCCACAAAGACACGCAATTGAGTCAGCTTCTTATGTACTGGAGCTACAACAGGCTTACTAGCAAAATGCTGGTTGAAATTGGTAATACCACTCTTTGAACGGTCGCAAGTCAGGGTCATAGCTTTCTGGTCATAGGTAATGATAAACTCCTCACCCTCATCGTTTGAGAGAGTGACAGTAGTGTTACCCTTTACCTTCAGCACCTTATCCAAGCTAGAATTGTCATATTCTGGCGATGGGCGTGAACCCATGAACAACTCGTTGCCTACCTTATATAAATATGGTTCACGAGTAATAGAGTTTGCAGAGCGGAACTGCATGGTAGGAACATCGTTGGCATAGAGCCAGTTACTCATCCAAGCAATCATCGTATGACGGCCTTCTGGGGCGTTAGAGAAACTAACGGTGGCATAGTGATCCATACCATAGTCTTGCCACAGAGCGTTGCCATTCAAATAGCGTGAAGTGTTATCTACCGTGAACTTATGTCCATCGAAATCACCAACAAAATACTGAGTAGCAGAACCACCGGCAGGACCTCCTGGGTTGATATTACAAATCAGGACCCATTTACTCTCATTTGTTCCCTCTACGGGTAGCTTCATCAAGTCTGGGCACTCCCAGACACCTTCGTGATTTCCCAGTCCCTGGCCAAAACGTGACTCCTCGGTCCAGTCAATCAAGTTTGGCGATGAATAAAGGCGCATTTCCTGTCCACAAGCCAAAATTAAATTCCAAGCCTTGATATCTTCATTCCAAAACATATTAGGGTCACGGAAATCTGGAATATCTGATGTAAGGATAGGGTTTCCATCGTACTTAGTGAAGGTGTTTCCACCATCCAAAGAGTAAGCCAATGACTGGCTCTGCACATCACCTGCACTAGTATAGAGTGCAATGACTGCATCCTTTCCAAAACCGGCTGTATTCTCATGATCCACCACACAAGAACCGGAAAAGATGGAACCATGTGCATCAGGAAAGATTGCCGATGGACGGTGTTCCCAATGAATCAAGTCACGAGTTACGGAATGCCCCCAAGTCATGTTGTTCCACATTGAGCCATAAGGGCCATACTGATAGTATAAGTGCCACTCCCCATTCAAATAGAACATACCATTAGGATCGTTCATCCACGCATAGACAGGAGTGTGATGGAACTCAGGACGGAATTTTTCCTTGTTCGCAGTATCAAAAGTATCACTCAGTTTGATATTTTCCCAGCAAATCTCGCTCTTGGCACCACGGCCGTTAGAACGATCAATGTTCAGATGAGTCTGCAGTACAAGGTTCTTTCCTTGGTATTCGCTCAGTTCAAATGGGACATAGTAATCTACCTTAGTCAACGCCAGACGAATGTAGAGTGTGCGCTGCTGCATGTTATTGCAGATGACTTTCATGGCAGCCTCTGGTGCCTTCTCCTCAATAGGGAGCAAGATGTACTTACTCTTGGCATTAGGAGCAATGCGAATAAGTGCATTGTCGTTAGCCATCTGCTCAATCTTCATCTCCTGTGCCTTGGCGGTGAAGGAGATGAGAGCTAGCAATGCTCCGGTTAACAAAATCTTCATGTTCATATTTTACGTTTCTCTTTAAATTTCAAAACATTACCTGAAACAATCCCTTACCTTGAAATACTAAAAACCAAAAATCGTCAAATTTAAAGAACGTAATATCTTAGATAGACATGAGATATTCTACACAGTTCTGAGCCAACTTGAGGACATTGCTCTGATAAGAATTATTCTTAGGAGTTGCACTCACATCTGGCGTTCCATCATTGTTCTTCATGGAGAACTCACATCCACCATTACCAATACATACTACGGTACCCTTGTAATCGGTCTGGGTTGCAGGCTTAGCCTCCCATACGTTCAGCTGAGTAATCTCTTTAGCCATGAAATCCCAAGTAGCCAGAGGGTAGATACCATATTCCTGGGTAAGTGACTTGTAACAGTCTTCGCTCTTGTTATCCAAGCCAGTCAATGCTGCTGGAAGGCCAGACAGACAGAAGTTGTGGTCCTCGGTCCATCCTGGACCCTTGAAGGCCAACAGAGAGATACCGTCACCATTGTATTCTACAGTAAGACCTCTGAAGATAGGGTGAGTAGTGTTGTCCTTAGAGAAAGAGCCGGTGTTAATGCTTGCTCCCATCTTCCAAGTATCACCATTATAGCCACCCTGGCCACAGCCCATATCACAGCCTACACTCTGCATCTTGCTCAGTTCCAGACGACCGATATAGCCAATATATGGTACCGCATGGCTCCACAGCAACAAGTTACCACCGTTCTTTACCCACTCTCCTACGAATGGAGCAGCAGCCTCTGCCACAGTAGGCACAGCCCATACATCGTCGGCTTTTCCTGTCTCAACGTCGCGAAGCCAGAACAGCATACGATAACGCTCAATACTCTGGGCAGAAGTAATATCCTTGAAGTAGATATAATCTACCTGAGGGTAGTTAGCCTTCATCCACAACCATGCACTAGCCTCATCATCATCGCCGTTCTTCAGCAGATCTTCCTCAGTAGCATAAGCACTCAAGAAGCCCATTGCCATCTTACCGATGAGCAGTGAGGTTGAATCTGGAATAGCACGGCCTTTGCTATTCATAGTCACGGCAGAAACTGTCCAGGTATCACCATAGCTTACACCCTTAATCGTGTAAGAGGTAGTGTTACCGGCTATGGTTACCTTCTCTGTCTTAGTGCCATTACTAACAGTCAGTTCAATGTTGTCTGCATCGGCACAAGGCGCCCATGTGATGACAGCATCATTTGTACCATCGGTATTCTCTACCTGAGCCATTGACAATCCCTTAATCTTAGTTGCACCTTCACGGGTGTAAGGTATGACGATACCATTTGACTGGTTTGTGCCATCGGTCAGTTTCATAACGAACTCGTATGGGTCATTGGTCTCTACATTCTTCAGCGTCAAGCTATTGTTTGGGTAAGCCTGAAAAGACTGAATCATGCTGCCTGCACGGTAGATAGCCACGGTCATGGTCTGACCTGCTGCAGGCTGTGGCCAACTCAAAGTATAGTCATAACCATTCAGTTGTCCTGTAACGGATTCTGCGCTTGGGGTAGCAATGATCATGTCTGCTACCTCAATGTCCTTATCCTGGCAAGCTCCAAAGCCAAGAGCTACTGCAAATATAAGGAAATATGTTGATATTTTTTTCATGAGTCTTGATTTATTTGCTGATTAGTAATTCTTATTCTGCTTGTACAAGCCTGGAACATAATACAACTGGTTGTAAGGCAGTGGGAAATACTCATTCTTATCTGCTGTATAGAATGCATCCTTATAGTAGAGAGCATAAGTCTGCTCATCATAACAATCGTTACGCTCACTTTCAAAGAACTTATTCAAGGTCTTAGATGCTAAGCCCCAACGACGGAGGTCGAAGTAGCGATGACCTTCCATAGCCAACTCCAAACGGCGTTCCCAACGTAAAGCCTGACGCGCATAGTCCTTGTCTTTGAAGTCTGAATACTTGGCTATATCACACTGGTTCTTGGCATATGCAATGTGCTTGTCGACAGACTTCATAGCACGGCCACGGATTTCGTTGATGATTTCCAAGGCACCATCCAGATCATCGGTCTCAATCATAGCCTCTGCACGCATCAGCATCACATCGGTATAACGGAACACATAATCGTTCATGGCAAATGCCTGCCATGGGCTATTATAAGTCTCACCCTTGCTTCGCTGTGGAACTTCCTTCATTGAAGTATAATAGCCATAAGTATTAGGGGTACGGCTGTTAGCTGTTGTCAGGGTGTACTCCGCTTCATACTTATAAGGATAGGTAGGCATTCCTACGGTATGGAACAAACGTGGGTCATATTTCTGAGCTGTAACAACACCCATCTTAGGATAAACGTTGTGTTCCTCATCAAAATCATCGAACATTGGAAGACCGTTCTTGGTCTTGAAGGCATTCACCAGATTCTGACTAGCTTTGTGGAAATCCCATCCACAAGACCAGATACCCCAGGTACCATTCAGCATATTTGACCAGTTAGCGCGGCCAAATGTAGTATTATCATCTTGGTAATCAGAGTGCTGTACAGCAAATACAGATTCCTTGGAGTTCTTGAATTCTGGTAAGAAGATATCACCAAATTCCTCCAAATAACCATATTTAGAATCCTCTACAACCTTAGTGTATTCCAACACCTTCTGCATATAATCCTTATTCACGTGACTATAACCAGTATTCGCTTCATAGCCATCGCCATAAGCCATATCCAAGTAGCACTTAGCCAAATAAGCTGCAGCGGCAATCTTGTTTGCACGTGCATCGGTACCTGGTTCCTTCACTGGCAATACATTGTAAGCCTCCTCAAAGTCTGCAATGACCTTCTTCATCAGCTCATCGTGAGTGAACTCGGTGTTACTGGTCTGCTCTACTGCATTGTTACGGAATACCTCTACATCAACCCAAGGTACTTGATAGAACATGGTCAGCAATTTATAATAGAAATGAGCACGCAAGAACTTAACCTCGGCAACACGCTGATCTCTAAGTTTTTCACCCAACTTGTCTGCACCTGTCTTATCCAGTGCGTCCAATGCACGGTTACAACGGGAGATGGATACATACAGGTGATACCAGAGTTCATCGAACTCACCACGGTCATAAGTCAAGGTTGACCAGATTTCCATTGGGTGATAACCGGTATCGTTCTCACCTGAACCACCTTTCAAGCCATCGTCAGATGACATGTCGCCGTATGGCCACAAGTTGAATGGATAAGAGTACCAATCGTTGCCCAGTGCTGCATAAGCTGCATTCACCAGGCCCTCTGGCTCAGAGTAGGCCAGGTCCTGATCCAGGACACCCTGTGGCTCTACATTGATAAAGTCATCACATGATGCCATCAGCAATCCAACAGCACCTAATGCTATATATTTTTTAAGATTTTTCATTGTATGGAAGATTAGAAACCAAGTTGAACACCAAATGATACAGAAGAAGAATGTGGATAAGCCCAGTTTGGATTCTCTGGGTCAGAGCAAGTCAGTGAGCCTGACTTAAGTGTCAGCAAGTTGCTGCCCTGAACATAGAAACGAGCCTGGGTTACATGTGCTTTCTTCACAATACGCTCTGGAACGGTATAACCAAACTGCAGAGTACGGAGCTTAGCATAAGAGCCATTCTCTACGAAATAGCTTGAGCAACGTCCTTCATCTGCTGTGTTATTAGTAGTCAATGCAGGGATAGTTGACTTGTTGTTTGCTGGTGTCCAAGCATCCAATACACGTACACCCTTATTAGAACCACCATCGGTAATGCTCCAGAAGTCAGTCTGGAATTTCTGGTCGTTATATACATCTACACCAGCAACACCCTGCCAGAACATGCTGAAATCAAAGTTCTTGTAGTTCATGTCAAAGTTCAGACCCCAAGAGAAGTTTGGAACTGGATTAAAGATCCAAGTACGGTCCTCACCTGTAATTCTACCATCACCGTTCAAGTCAACATACTTCAGACCTCCGACACGAGCACCTTCCTGACCACATGCCAGGACCTCCTCGCGAGTCTGATACAAGCCATCGACAACATAACCTACGCGTGAACCGAAAGGTTTCTTTGACTCTACCAAGTTCTGCTTAGAGGTGTGTTCATAAGAACCTGTAGTGGTTTCTGGCAAGTATGTAACATGGTTGCGGAAGAAATCCAGGTTGCCATTGATGTTATAAGACAAACCGTAAGTAGTAGTGTGACGGTAGCCTAATGCAAGTTCCATACCAATGTTACGCAGTGATGGACCATTGCTCCAAGTTGCACCACCTTCACCCATAGCACCCAGATAGGCTGGTGAAATCAGCATGTCTTCAATATCCTTGATATAGGCATCAACTGTACCATAAACTTCACTATTGAAGAGCTGGAAGTCTGCACCTAAGTTGTACTGGATGGTAGTCTCCCACTTTAAGTTGTCGTTAGCAGTCTGTGATGCACGGAAACCTGATGGGAAAATTCCGGAATACTGGAGGTTCAAGTCGTATGCGGTTGAGATATCGCGATTGCCACCATATTCGGCAGTATAAAGACCGAAACGGGCAGTATTTGAGATTGCCTGGTTACCTGTTCTACCCCAGCTGGCACGCAGCTTGAGTTCATTCAGCCATTCCTTATCCAAGGTCTTTGACAAACGATAACCGATAGTAGCTGCAGGGAATGTACCGTAACGGTTGTTCTTACCAAAGCGGCTAGAACCGTCTCGACGGATGGTGAAGCTAGCCAAAATCAAGTCATCCCAGTTGTAATCTACCTTACCAAAGAAAGAAACCAACTTGTAACCCTGGCTTCCACCGGTAGCACGCTGAGTACCTGTTGCAGAACCTGGCCACATATATTTATAGGTTTCCAATGCGAATTCCTGTGCGTAGCTGGAGAAATCATCACAGTTCTGTGAGTGAAGCTCCATACCACCTAATACATTAAAGTTATGACCCTCGAAAGGAGTGAAATCATACTGTGCTGTGTTACTCCAAGTCCACTTCATATCGTGGTTCTGAGCCAAAGTTGCCGATGGAGTATCGTTGTTGACTACATCAGAATGGAAGGTGTAGTTTACGCTGTGGATATAGCTGTTGCTATAGTCAATACCTAAGTTTGAACGGATAAGCAAACCCTTGACAGGAGCCAAATCCAAGTAGCCATTACCAAAGATTCTCCATACCTTCAGACGGTTGTCACGGTTGAAGTAAAGCTCACGCATAGGATTCTGACGGTCGCTCATACCACCAACAGGACCACCAAAGGTTACACCGTCAATCTCATATACTGGAACTGTACTTGGAATCTTCAGTGCATTTTCCATTGGGAAGCAGTCAACCTGATCGGAATAGGTAATGGTAGCGTTTTCACCAATAGTGACAATGCTGTTTACCTTATAAGAACTATTCATACGTGCGCTGAAGTTCTCAAAGTCTGTGTACTTCAAGATACCCAGTGCCTTCTTGTAACCTACAGAGAAGAGTGATGTTGTCTTTTCAGTAGCGTTGCTGACAGACATATCGTAATTCTGACTCATACCGGTACGTGACATTTCACCCAGCCAGTCGGTATCGCTGTATTTCATGGTCTGCTTGGCATTGATGAAACCATCGTACAAACCATTTACGGTATAGTTCTGGAAGTCGCCCAGTGTTGGGTTATAGACAGAAATAGGAGTACCCTGAGTTGCATTGATATTCAAGCCATAATTGCTTGCATAAGCTTCTGGGTTCTTCCCATCGTTCAAGGCTGCTTGTACTAAGGCGGTTGCATACTGCTTGGTGTTCAGCAGCTTCATCTTGCTTTGGTTGTTATAGAAAGAAGCGGTCAGAGAAGCATTGAAATCAACCTTTACCTTGTCACCCTTCTTGCCCTTGCGCGTAGTAATAATAATGACACCATTCGCAGCACGAGAACCATAGATAGATGCAGAGGCTGCATCCTTCAGTACCTGCATAGACTCAATGTCATTTGCATTCAATGAGTTCAATGCACTGGTAGTAGGTACACCATCGATTACGTAAAGAGGGTCCTGAGAAGAGTTGAAGGAACCAATACCACGGATACGGATACTAGCAGTACCGGCAGGAGAACCACTGGTTGTAACGGTCATACCAGCCACCTTACCTTGCAGTGCTGCCATTGGGTCTGGAGTACTGCTGGTCTTCAAGTCACTGGCCTTGACTACACTTACAGAACCTGTCAAATCGGCCTTACGCTGTGTAGAATAACCTGTAACCACTACCTCTTCCAGCATTTCGCCATCTTCATCCATGGTTACTTGCATGTTTTCTGCGGCTTTCAGGGTAATTGTTCTCATACCAACATAAGAGAACTGCAACTGTGCATCAGCAGGAAGCGATGTAAACTCGAAATTTCCGTCGAAGTCTGTAATTGTACCATTCGTGGTACCGACTTGCAGGATGGTTGCACCAATGACAGGTTCACCAGTGGCCTTTTCAACCACGGTACCTTTCACGTGCAACTGCTGTGCCAGTGCACTTGCACTGTACAGCAACAGGATCAAACCTGTAAACAGAATCTTGAAATTCTTCATTACGTATTAGTTTAAATAAAAAAATAGATGTTCAAGGATAAATGAGCCCCCCACAAAAAGGGTTCATTTTTTCTGGTGGCAAAAGTATGACAAATCAAAAACAGGGGAACCTTAATTTCGCAGCACTATAACATTAAACATATTTTAAGGTCCTGAGCAAC
>JAUNHZ010000100.1:9194-10107 GCA_030523705.1 Bacteroidales bacterium | reverse complement strand
TGCACTTCTTAAGCTGATTTTCAATGCCTCAGCTATTTCTTTCAAGTCATATCCCTTGCCATCGGCTAGGAGCAGAATAAGTTGAAATAATCGGTCGATTTTGCTGTTTTCTTTCATAATTCATCAAATTTTCGCTACAAATTTAATTATTTTTGGCCAAATATCCTCGAATTTTTACATTTATAATGTCAAAGAATGTCAAAAAAAGTTCTTTTCTTTGCAGTGTGGAAAGAAACAATTAAAAAATAAGATTATGAAAAAGGAAATCACAACCAGTATGAGCTTCGGCATGAAGGCCAAATTATACATTCAGTCAGTAGGTGAAGGCTTGGCTAATATCTATTCCCAGTTGCTGGAAGAGCGTATCAACGTTACTCAGGCATGGAAGATTCTTCATGCCAGTGTTGCATTTTGTTTTGCTGTTTTCAGCTGGTGCTCTGTGCTTGTACACTTGCTGCTGATTGCGTGGTTTGCGTTCACTTTGTGGGATTGCAAAAGAGCCGGTATTAAATAAATTAGGTGTAAAGTGTTCTTTTTGCTTGTTTTTCACTAAGGATTGGCGAAAAATGTGTAACTTTGCGAAGCATTTTTACAAAGAATTGATTTAAAAACAGAATATTATGGCAAAGAAAGCACTTTTGATGATCCTCGATGGATGGGGAATCGGTAACAAGAGCAAGGGTGATGTTATTTTCAGCACCCCAACTCCTTACATGGATTACTTGCAGGCAGAGTATCCTAATTCTCAGTTGTTGGCAAGCGGTGAGAACGTAGGTCTTCCTGACGGTCAGATGGGTAACTCTGAGGTTGGACATCTTAACATGGGTGCCGGCCGTATTGTATACCAGGAATTAACAAGAATTACAAAGGCAATTCAGGACGGAGATTTCTTCGAGGTACCTGAGTTCATCCA
>JAUNHZ010000100.1:0-9184 GCA_030523705.1 Bacteroidales bacterium | reverse complement strand
AATATCGGTGGCGGCCGTATCGTTTATCAGGATTTGGTAAAGATCAACCGTGCTTGTGCAGATAACAGCATCATGCAGAATCCTGAGATTGTTGCAGCTTACAGCTATGCAAAGGAAAATGGTAAGAACCTGCACCTCATGGGCTTGACTTCTACTGGTGGTGTACACAGCTCTATGACTCATCTTTTCAAGTTGATTGACATTGCTAAGGAGTATGGCTTGCAAGATAAGACTTTTGTTCACTGTTTCATGGATGGTCGTGACACTGACCCTAAGAGCGGTAAGGGCTTCATTGGCGATGTGGAGAATCACATGAAGGAAGTAGAGTGTGGTGCTATTGCATCTATCATCGGTCGTTTCTATGCTATGGACCGTGATAAGCGCTGGGAGCGTGTTAAGGTTGCTTATGATCAGCTTGTTGCTGGTGAGGGTAAGCAGTCTGATAACATGGTACAGGCTATGCAGGAAAGCTATGACGAGGGTGTTACCGATGAGTTCGTTAAGCCTATCGTAAACAGTACTGTTGATGGTACTATTAAGGAAGGTGATGTAGTAATCTTCTTCAACTATCGTAACGACCGTGCTAAGGAGCTTACTATCGTTCTCACTCAGCAGGATATGGAAGAGCAGGGCATGAAGACTATTCCAGGTTTGCAGTACTTCTGTATGACTCCATACGATGCTTCATTTACAGGTGTTCATATCCTCTTCCCAAAAGAGAATGTAAACAATACATTGGGTGAGTTTATCTCAGCTCAGGGCTTGAAGCAGTTGCATATTGCAGAGACAGAGAAGTACGCACACGTAACCTTCTTCTTCAATGGTGGTCGTGAGACTCCATACGAAGGTGAGGATCGTATCTTGGTTCCTTCTCCAAAGGTTGCTACTTACGATTTGAAGCCTGAAATGAGTGCCTATGAGGTTAAGGATAAGTTGGTAGAAGCTATCAACACCCAGAAGTATGACTGGATTGTTGTAAACTATGCTAACGGTGATATGGTTGGTCACACCGGTATCTATGAAGCAGTTGAGAAGGCTGTAAAGGCTATTGATGAGTGCGTGAAGGATACTGTAGAGGCAGCAAAGGCAAATGACTATGAGGTAATTATCATTGCTGACCATGGAAATGCTGACAATGAGTTGAATGCTGATGGTACTCCTAATACGGCTCACTCTCTGAATCCTGTTCCATGTATCTATGTAACTGCAAACAAGGACGCAAAGATTGAGGATGGTATCCTGGCAGACGTTGCTCCAACTATTTTGCACATCATGGGTCTTGAGCAGCCTGTAGAAATGACTGGTAAGTGTTTGATTAAGTAATAATCATTATAAATAGGTAAGGGCGGAATCTGTTTTTCCGCCCTTATTATTTTCTCTATTATGATCCAGATAGACGATGTTATTGTGTCTTTAGACGTGCTTGAGGAACGCTTTTGCTGCAATCTGGAGGCTTGTAAGGGTGAGTGCTGCATAGAGGGTGATGCTGGTGCTCCCGTAGAGTTTGATGAGGTTGCTGAGCTTGAAGAGGTCCTTGATGTGATTTGGGATGACCTAAGTCCTGAGGCGCAAGCGGTTATTAATAAGCAAGGTGTGGTGTACACGGATTGCGATGGTGATCTAGTGACCTCTATTGTGAACAATAAGGACTGTGTCTTTACGTGTTATGATGAGAAGGGAGGCTGCTATTGTGCCATAGAGAAGGCCTATAGGGAAGGTAAGACTAAGTTCTACAAGCCTGTCTCCTGTCATCTGTATCCTATCCGTGTAAAGGATTTTGGACAGTTCAAGGGAGTGAATTACCACCGTTGGGATGTCTGCAAGGCTGCGGTATTGCTAGGTAAGAAACTTGATCTGAGGGTTTATGAGTTCCTGAAGGAGCCGTTAATACGTAAGTTTGGTCAGGCTTGGTACGATGAACTGGAAGACTGCGTAAGGGAATTAAAAGAGAAAAAGATGATAGACTGAATGTCTACCATCTTTTTTTTCTGTGTTTTTGTTAATATAGGTAAGGTTTCGGTTAGGCATCTACATTTGCATAGATTGCATTCTGCTCGATGAACTCTCTTCGAGGAGCAACTTCATCACCCATCAGCATAGAGAATGCATAATCGGCAGCTGCAGCATTTTCAATGGTTACCTGCTTTAGATAACGGGTCTCTGGGTTCATGGTGGTTTCCCACAGCTGGTCTGGGTTCATCTCACCCAAACCTTTGTATCGCTGAGTGTGTACGGCAGATTCTTTACCCTCACCGTATTTGTCGATGAAACGCTGACGCTCCTCGTCGTTATAGCAGTATTCCTTGATTTTACCCTTTGTACACAAGTAGAGTGGTGGAAGGGCAATATATAAATAACCATCCTGGATAAGCTGTGGCATGTAGCGATAGAACAAGGTCATGATCAATGTTCCAATGTGAGCACCGTCGACATCGGCATCGGCCATGATGATTACCTTATGATAACGCAGCTTGTCGAGGTTAGCCACTTTACTGTCATCCTCACCTACGCCATAGCGTACGCCTAATGCCTGGATGATATTGTTTACCTCATCGCTCTCAAATGCCTTGTGCCACATAACGCGCTCAACGTTCAGGATCTTACCACGGAGAGGCAAGATAGCCTGTGTTGCACGGCTACGTCCCTGTTTTGCAGAACCACCTGCAGAGTCTCCCTCGACCAGGAACAGCTCGCACTTAGCAGGATCCTTGTCGGAGCAGTCTGCCAGCTTTCCTGGTAATCCACCACCGGTCATTGGGCTCTTACGCTGTACGCTCTCACGTGCCTTGCGTGCTGCAATACGTGCTGTTGCTGCCAGAATGACCTTCTTGACTACCATCTCAGCTTCTCTTGGGTGTTCCTCCAAGTAGTAGCTTAAAGCCTCTGAAACGGCCTGACGTACAGCGCCACTAACCTCGCTGTTGCCCAGCTTAGTCTTGGTCTGACCCTCGAACTGAGGCTCAGCCACCTTGACAGAGATAACTGCAATCAGACCTTCGCGGAAGTCTTCCGGAGCAATCTCAATCTTAGCTCTCTCAATATCCTTCTTGAAGTTGTCTTCTGCATACTTCTTCAAAACCTGTGTCAATGCAGCGCGGAAACCAGCCTCGTGAGTACCACCTTCGATAGTGTTGATATTATTCACGTAAGAGTGCAGATTCTCACGGTAGCCTGTGTTATACATGATAGCACACTCTACAGGGGTGCCTTGCTTTTCTGTATTCAGGTAGATGACATCTTCCATCAATGGGGTGTTGCCAGAGTTTAGGTAACGAACGAACTCCTTTACACCTTCCTCTGAATGGAAGGTTTCCTTGCGAGGAGAACCATCCTCATTAGCTCCTTCAACATCCTGGCGTACATCGGTCAAACCGATGGTGATGCCCTTGTTCAGGTAAGCTAACTCGCGCAGACGAGTAGCCAGCACCTTGTAGTCGTATTCTGTTACGGTAAAGATACTGTCGTCTGGCCAGAACTGCTGACGGGTACCGTTCAGTGTTGTCTCACCAACAACTTTCACATCGTACAGAGGCTTTCCGCAAGAATATTCCTGCTGGTAGATCTTACCATCGCGGAATACTTGGGTCTTCATGTGAATAGATAGTGCATTTACACAAGAAACACCTACACCATGCAAACCTCCTGATACTTTGTAAGAACCCTTGTCGAACTTACCTCCGGCATGCAATACAGTCATAACAACCTCCAGGGCTGATTTGTGCTCTTTTGGGTGTATGTCAACAGGGATACCACGTCCATTGTCCTGGACGGTGATAGAATTATCTTCGTTAATAGTAACTTCAATGTGAGAGCAATATCCAGCCAGCGCTTCATCGATAGAGTTGTCTACAACCTCATAGACCAAATGGTGCAAACCTTTCTTGCTGATATCGCCAATATACATGGCCGGACGCTTACGGACAGCCTCCAATCCTTCCAGGACTTGGATGTTACTTGCCGAGTAATTTCCGGCGTTAGTTTCATTGATTTCTTCTGACATATTTGTTCTTTCAATTTAACCCCACAAAGGTACGGAAAATATTCGGATTAGAGAAGTATTCTTCTCTAAAAATAAAGAGCTCAATCCACTATTTTGTAGCGCATTAGGGGAAAATACGACAAAAGGCTGAATTCATCGAATTCAGCCTTTCATTATTGCCTTTACGTCGGAGAAATTATCCCAACTTTGCAATGTGAGCGCAAAGCTTAGACTTCAAGTTTGCAGCCTTGTTCTTGTGGATGTAGCAACGCTTAGCCAACTTGTCCAGGCACTTCTGTACCTTTGGATACAGAGCTACTGCCTCTGCCTTGTCTGTTGTTGCACGGAGCTTACGAACTGCATTACGCATAGTCTTAGCGTAATATCTGTTGTGAAGTCTTCTCTTTTCCTCCTGACGGATTCTCTTGAGTGATGATTTGTGATTTGCCATTTGTTTAATTTTTTTATTTATTAATTATGCGGAGTGTGATGTGGTATGGCGTTTAGACCTCGCACCTTTCTCCATTTTTGTAGTCCCTAGGAGAGTCGAACTCCTCTTTAGAGAATGAAAATCTCTCGTCCTAACCGATAGACGAAGGGACCGCCGGTATTCAACTAGGCTTAGGGCCTTAATTGCGGGTGCAAAGGTAATTCAAAAAAATAAGGTGACAAAACTTTTGAACTACAATTTTTTAGTTTGGACTTAAAAAGTTAGTTGACTGATAATCTTTTGAGTTTTTGTCTTATCTTTGCTTCAAAATAATGCATATGCTGAAAAAGACCAAAGCTGTAATTTTGTATACGTTGAAATATGGGGACTCATCCGTCATTGTCCATTCCTTCACGGAAACCGATGGCCGGATGTCTTTTTGGCTTCGTATTCCTAAAACAAATAGGGCAAAGGTGAAAAATGTGCTTTTCCAGCCACTTTCTATCCTTGAACTGGATATCGACGTTAATTCAAAAGGAGGGTTGAGCCATATTAGAGAAGCGAGAGCTGCAACGCCTTTACAAAGCATCCCTTTTAACCCTTTGAAGATGTCTCTTGCTCTTTTTATTGCGGAATATCTGGGGAAAGTGTTGCGAGAAGAGGCTAAAAATGAAGTGCTGTATGCTTATCTGGAGCATTCAATACTGTGGTTGGATTCTTGTACGGGAGTTCCGTCAAATTTCCATTTGGTGTTCCTTATGCGTTTCTCCCGTTTCTTAGGCTTGTTCCCAAACCTGGAGGATTATCATGAAGGTGACTATTTTGATTTAGAGAATGGTTGTTTTGTGTCTGCACAACCTTTTCATGGGAATTTTGTAAAAGGTGTTCAAGCCAAGCATATCATGACCTTGATGCGAATGAATTATGATACCATGCACATCTTCCAGATGAATAGGGGGGAGCGTAATGAAATCCTGAATTTGATTCTGAGGTATTATGAAATCCATATTCCTACATGTACGGGCCTAAAATCTCTGCCTGTATTGCAGGAATTATTTGATTAAAAAAAGCCCTCCCGGTTTTGGGAGGGCTTTTTACCTATCTGTTAGGCTAAAAGTTTCTTTACCATAGTGGAAATTACGGCACCTTCGGCTTTTCCTGCCAACTGCTTGGTGGCAACTCCCATTACCTTACCCATTTCCTTCATGCTGGTAGCTCCAACTGCAGAGATGATCTCCTTAATGGCTGTTTCCAGTTCCTCTTCAGTCATCTGTTTTGGAAGGTAAGTTTCAATTACTGCAACCTGAGCCAGTTCTTCGTCGGCCAGATCTTGTCTGTTCTGGGTTACGTACAGTGCGGCTGTATCCTTACCCTGCTTTACGAGTTTCTGCATGATTTTCAATGCATCATCATCGGTCAGGGTATCATTTGCTCCTGGAGCAGTCTTTGCCTCCAAGAAGTATTTCTTAATGTTGCGCAAAGTGGTTAGACGAACCTTATCTTTCGCCTTCATTGCGTCCTTGATATCGTTGCTAATCTGATCAAATAACATAGTTATAGTTGTTAAAATGTAATTGTTCCCATTTTTTCGGAAGATTCTGCTGCAACCGATGATTTTGCCTTTATACTTTCTAATTGATCTTTAGAGCGGCGATGGGTTGCTGTAGTCTCAACCATAGAAATAATGTCTTCATTGTCTAGGTCATCCTGGTTGAAGATATAGATATGGTGACGACGCTTATAAATGCTTGTGGTCTTTTCTGGACCATAGAATTTGCTTCTTCTACCAATCTTTTGTTGCTCAATCTCTTCAAGTTCTGCCAAGTGCTCAGCTTCTTCGCGGCTACGGTTCATGAGAACCTCTTCCATGCCTGGTACACTGTCTATGCCAAAGCCGGTTGCCAAGATGGTAACCTTGACCTTCTTGCCTAAATCAGGGTCTCCTGCTAAACCAAACTTGGTCTCAACCTCACCACCGAACTTCTCCATGAACTCGTGGATTTCGTTCATTTCTTCCATCATAAGAGAATCACCTTCGTTCTCTGCGCAGAAGCCAATGCTTACCAGAATCTTCTGGGAGTTATAGATATCGTTGTTGTTCAACAATGGTGAATTCAGAGCCTCTTCAATAGCCTTGGTTACGCGGCCTTCACCCTCTCCATAACCGGAGCTCATGATAGCTACACCACCATTCTTCAATACGGTCTTTACATCATTAAAGTCCAAGTTGATTACACCGTGCATTGTAATGATTTCTGCAATGCTCTTAGCAGCAACAGACAAGGTGTCATCGGCCTTTCCAAATGCATTTAGCACGGTAAGCTCTGGATAGATTTCGCGCAGGCGCTCATTGTTGATTACCAACAACGCATCGACATGCTTGGAGATCTCCTCCACACCGTCGAGTGCTTGGTCTATCTTCTTGTTTCCCTCGAAGCGGAATGGGATGGTTACAATACCTACGGTAAGGATATCCATCTCTTTGGCAACTTGGGCAATGACTGGTGCAGCACCAGTACCGGTACCACCACCCATACCAGCGGTGATGAAGACCATCTTAGTGCCATCGCTGAGCATGGCGCGTATCTCGTCAATGCTCTCTTCTGCAGCACGTCGTGCTACATCAGGACGATTACCTGCTCCTAATCCTTCTTTTCCTAATTGGAGATGTACAGGGACAGGAGAATCGCTTAATGCTTTGTTATCTGTATTACAAACCACGAAGTTAACATCGTGGATACCTTCACGATACATGTGGTTGACAGCGTTTCCACCGCCACCTCCTACACCAATAACCTTGATAATGCTAGGGTTGTTCGTTGGGAAATTGAACTCTATGTTCTCAAACTCGTCTTCCATTGCTTTTATGTTTTTTATAGGTTATTAATCTTCTTCACTAAGGATGGACTTACCAAACTTAACTAATTTGTTGATGAGGCTGTTTTCCTTTTTCTTACGCTTTTCCTCTTCCTTTCTTAAGCGCTCTTCTTCCTGCTGTGCCTTTATTCTTGCCTCCTCTTCTTCTTTCTGACGCAAGATCTCTGCCTGACGCTCTTGGTAAGATTCTCCATTAGGTCCAAAAAGGCTCTCGGTTTCTAAAGCACACTCAAAACAGTTTTCTTTACCCTTTATCATCAAGGCAAGGATGGTGTTCAGCGAACCATCACGGCTCTTGATGTCTGGATTTTTTGCATCAATTGATGGCAGAACAAACTTGGCTGTTTTGATTTTCTCAAAGTTGGTTCTTTTCTTGAATGCCAACTCGATATTCTTGAGGTTAGATCCCCCACCTGTAAGGATAACGCCAGACAGCAATTCGTTGCCACAGCCCGACTGGCGAATCTGCTCGCCTACATTGGCGATGATTTCTTCTACGCGACTTTCTACAATATCATTCAGCAACTTAGCCTCCATGGTACGCTCGTCGGTTACAGGATAGGTCATATCGTTATCCTCTCCCATGGTTTCTTCTGAATAAGCTGAACCATATTTAATCTTCAGTTCCTCTGCATCTTCCTCCTCAATTTGCTGGGCAGCAATATCTTTGGTGATGTTGGAACCACCCAATGGAATGACTGCCAAATGTCTCAGCAGATTGTTCTTGTAGATAGCTACTGTAGTGGTCTGTGCTCCTAAATCAACTAAAGCACAGCCAGAACGCTTTTCTGCATCGGTTAATACACATTCTGCCAGTGCCAATGGAGAGATGACGAACTCGGCAACTTGAATACCTGCAATATCCAAGCATTTTTCTATATTGCTGCGTAATGCGTATTTAGCGATTATATTCAAATAACGTCCTTCAATAGAGTCGCTAACTACACCTACAGGGTCAATTTGGTAGTTTTGTCCTACTTTATATTCTTGAGGAATGACCTGAAGTAATTCCATACCCTCGTAAGAAGACTCACGGTTTGCACGTTTCAAATCATCGATGGTCTCCTTTGCTATTACGGTACCTTCTGCAAGAGGTAACACAACAGAATTGTAAACGGTGTGTAAAGACTGCCCGCCAATACCGATGTATGCCTTACCAATCACCGCCTTCAGACTCTTCTCTAACTTGAGTTTGATGTTAATGAGGCATTGAGCTGTTTTGTCAATGTTGTAAACCATACCTCGTTTAATAAACGAAGTGGATTCTTCTCTTGCATACGCGAGTACTGTGATGCTTCCATCGCTGTTCTTCTTTCCCGCAATACCGGTGATTTTAGAAGAACCTAATTCGATTGCGACAACAAAGTCTTTTACTTCTTTTGCCATATATTGTATTACTTTTTTGTGCAGATAATCTGGTTACTAAACTCTAAGTTTATCTTGGTATATTTGTTCCACCCAATTTTTGATAAAGCCTTCTCATAGAAAATTCGCAAGCGATAAAGCTTATCTTCGAATTGGTCTATGCTTCCTAGGTAGACAATGTGGTCACCTACTCTTGGCACTAACTCAATGTTTTTGTCCTCGGTGATGTAAATTTGTTCAATCATATCCTTCCAGAACTCGTCATCCTGGATTAATTGACCCAGAGGAAGTAGATTCTCAATAGCATATTTGCTAGTGACAAAGCCTGTTACAACTGGCAAATGAGCTGCATACCTAACATTACCAGAGGCAAGCTGATGACCATTTGCATCAAGGTAGAGGCTTTCTCCCGTGTTGGAAAGGATGCGAAGGATAGGTAAACGCTGATCAACTTCAATGCAAATCTTTCCAGTAGCAGAACGATAGCATTGCACGTGGTTGATAAAAGGATTATCCTGAAGTGACTCCTCTAT
>JAUNHZ010000099.1 GCA_030523705.1 Bacteroidales bacterium | reverse complement strand
CAAATCTCTGTTTCATCGTCTAGCTTGATTTGTTATTTGCAAAGATAATGAATTATTGTTAGAAAAGTCCTATTTGTTTTAGATTATTGATGAGACTTTGCAGAATTTGATAGCGGTGCATATCAAGCTGCGCAAAAATATGGTTTGCTCAGTGAGATGAAATGGTTGGAGCGAAGGGTGAAAGAATGGACATTTTCCAATGAAATTCCAAAGACCGGATGGAACATTCTCTAGATTTTTTCATTTTTACTGCAATCTGCCATAAGAGGAGTGTTAATAATTGATTTTCAATAAAATAGATTATGGCAGATGATTCTCCATCTGCCATAATCTGCCATTCTTCTGCCATTGGCCGATTTGAAAGTAATTCTTGGGGTACCTTATTATTTCAGCGATTTGTTAAGGTTATTTCCAGTTCTTATAGATACCCTTTTCCGGTCACTACAGACGGACCTTTCCGGTCACTACTTATGGCCCTTTTCTTCACTACTTATAACCGGTTCCGGTCCTCATAGAAGACCAGTTCCGGTCATAAGTAATGCCAGTTTCAGGCTGCTTTCTTCTTGGGTACTATGTAGTACACACTGCCCTGGGAAATGCGCTTGCGCTCATAGTTTCGAGCCTTGAGTGCCTTTCCCAAACGGAGACAGATGCCCTCTGTATCTTTCAGGTTGGGGAACTCTGCAATGATTTCTGCGGCAATCTCATTTACCGGGATTGGGGTCACTACCTCACCTTTTTGAGGGCGGCGGAAGCAAGTGTCAATCATACCCTCCAAGCTCAGGATGTGCTGGAATGGGTAGTTGAGCTGCTCAATGCGCTGGTTTTCCTCTGCAGTGAACCAGTAAGGCATCTGCTTTTCACGGAGCTCAAAAAGCACTTGGGCATAGAGCTGTTCATAGTTGATGTCTGCCTCATTGTTGATGAGTTTTCCTTCGGGAATACGGATGCAGATGAAGCGTCGGGAACCTGTTGGGTCATTCAGTGGACGCAAGTTGTTCGTTGTACTCACAAATGAGGCATAACGCTTGCGGCACTTCTGGGCACGACCATAGATAGGACGTCCATTCACTACGGCCTTTGACAGGGTCTGCTTCAGTTCTGCCTGCTGCTTAGGCTTAATCTGGTCAAGTTCATCTAAGTTGACAAGCAAGTTACTGGCAAGCGCCATCTCCTTGTCGTTCTTGTTGCTCAGATTGATGTGATCCAGATAATAGTTACGCAGGAATGGAGGCAAGATGCGCGCGCAGAAGGTACTCTTTCCACAACCTTGTGCTCCAATCAGTGTCACTACATTCTCGTTTCCGTGGAGCTGGTCCATATCCAGCCAGTGCGCCACTGCGGAACGAATCCAGATAGCCGCGAAATGATGCTGTTCCGTGGTTAAGTCAGGAATGCGTCCAAAGAGTTCTCCGATGTGGTTCTTCCCATCCCATGCAGGCAGAGACTGCAGCCAGTCCTTGATAGGGTCATAGAGAGGTGTCTCCTCTGAAATGATGCACTCATCCAGGTTGGTGCTGAGCGATGGGATTTCCAATCCCTCGCACTTGATGCGCTGAATCAGTGTGTTTCTGGCCTCACGGGTATAAGGGCGGAAAGGTTTTGGCTCAGTATTGCACTCCCGGATTTCATAGACATCAGACAGCACGTTGTGTCTGAAATCATAGTTTTCACTGAGGAACTCTTTCAATAGGGCAAGCTGCTCCTGGAGTTCCGAACTGTTGTTTGTAGATGTGTTAATCATAAATAAAGTATAGTTAGGTTTTTAGTTTCTTTAGCAGCCCAAAAGACTGCTTTCTTTCAAAGCGGCGGCAAAGATATGCTATTTATTTGTATCCTGCAAGTGGGTTTTGCAAAACTTTCATGAAAGTTGTCATGTTTGTGCGTCGTTTTTTGGTCAAAATTCCAGTTTTTCTAGTAAGCGTCTCTAGGATGGCACTTACTTTTTAATGGCAGTTCTATGGCAGTTTATGGCAGATGAAGCTTCATCTGCCATAAACTAAATGGCTGTTACAAAGAATGTTATGTGCTACTTATGGCAGTATGGCAGATTTTTGTGAATAAACTATTTTATCATTCGTTTTTGTAACAATCCTTTTTCTCTATCTTTGCATGAGAGTGTTATAAAGAATAATTGTTGACAAGTTGAAATAGGGAGATGCAGGAAGGAACTCAAGCTACGTTTATAACCTTTCTGAATATACTCCAATGCAGAGCATTCGTGAGGCACTGACAGAATTTGTGGAAGGTATAAAGAGTGACAAACACATCGGCCGGCTCACTCTAATCGTCCCACAGCTTTCAAGTATTCTGTCTGATAGATGCGGTATTGTGTTTTCGCCTCTATCAAGTTGCTCTGAGCTTGCTGCCACTGGCTCTGTGCATCCAGCAAGTCTGTGAGCGTGGCCATGGAAGCATCGTAACGCTCGTTCATCACACGCAGGTTCTCGTCGTTCTGGCGAACGCCTTTTTCTGCAGTCTCAATCTGCAGGTAACCATTTTGGACATTGCTGATGGCATTGCGTGCCTGAATGCTCAGTAAGCGAGTGTTGCGCTGCATTTCCAGCTGGGCGTTCTGCACGTCCAGTTTAGCTTTCTTGATTTTCCGGGCACCCTCGTTCCATCCAGAAATAGGAACACTCAGCATCACACCCAGCATAGCGCCGGAATTGCTGATTTTCTGTTCAAAAGGAACCATCTGGCCTTCATAGGAAGTCTGTCCCTGCATTTTCATGTTCCCCATCTTGGAATACGATGCCAAGCCCACTAATGTAGGCATAAACTCACCACGGGTAAGCTTGACCTGTTTCTTCTTGGCTGCAATGCCTTGATTCATAAGGTTTACCTCTGGTAGCGCTGAGATGTCCTCACTTAAGTTTTCTGGCGCTGTCACAGGAATTTCCTTATCGGCTGGCTCTACTTTCACGTCCATGTCCAACCCTATGGTATTTGCAAGCATCAAGCCACAAAGCTCGGCTCCAGTCTGGGCTTTTTGGAGATTGTATTCTATCTCGCTTTTCTTTGCCTCTATGCGGAGTAAGTCGTTACCCACAGCCATTTCAGCCTCTACGGCTACTTTCACTTTGTCATATAGCGCATCCATATAGGTTACATAGGACTTGAGCATCTGTACCTTCTGAAGTACGGATACCAGCGACCAGTAGGCCTGGTCTACGCCCACCAGTACTTCCTGGCGTGTTTTCCGCATGTTCTCCAGGGCAACCTGGCGGCCAATTTCAGCCAGGTCATTACCTGCATGGATGCGTCCTCCGGCATAGATGGTCTCTTGAAGGGTAATGCCCGCGGTATACATGCCATGCATGATCATTTTCATGCCCATGGTCTCAGAAGATGGGGTCTGATAGAGACTCATGACTGACGCATCGACAGAAGGAAGGTAATTGATAAAGGCTACCTGCTTGTCAATCTCTGCCTGTCTCTGCTTGTTGTCCATCATTTTAAGTTGCTCGTCATGCTGTATAGCCATATCGCGGCACTGCTGCAACGACAATTTGATGGTTTCCTGTGCATTAGCCAAGCTCCCGGAAAGGAGCAAGGCTGCAAATAATATCATTTTTTTCATGATTTACGTACTTTATAGATGGCTGCATAGAAGAGTGGCAGCAACAGCAGGGTAATGATGGTACCTACTGTCAAGCCACCCATGATACAGACAGCCATGGAGTTATACATAGGGTCACTCAGCAGTGGAGCCATGCCCAATATGGTAGTCAGTGATGCCATGACTACAGGACGGACACGGCTGACGGTTGCATTCAGCACGGCATCGTATGGGTGCTGATGCTCCTCTTTATAGAGACGGGTTATCTCATCCACCAGCACGATAGCATTCTTCACCATCATGCCTATCAGACCCTCCAAACCGATGATGGCCATAAAGGTAAACGGAATGTTCAGGCCCAACAGGGCAGGAACGATACCACACATCACGAATGGGAAGCATACCAGGATGAGGAACACTTTCTTCCAGCTGTTAAACAGCAGCAGCAAGATACCGAAAATCAGGAAGAAGGTGATAGGCAGGTAATCCACCAGACTGGTGATGGCCTCGGCACTGGTGTCCTGCTCGCCTACCCAACGGCGCTCGTAACCGTCAGGCAACGGGATGGCGTCGATGGCTTCCTGAATGTCTGCAATGACCTTGGCAGGTGTGGCATCGTCACGGTTAGGATTGACATCGCACTCGGCCTCGATGGCACGCTGTCCGTTGGTTCTCACCACTTTCAGCTCTTCCCATGCCAGTTTCACGCCATCGGTGACATTGCTCAATGGGGTGCTGCGGAACATGCCGTTCTGCAACTCGCCGGCACTGGTGGCACCGGTCATCAGGCCTTCTGCGGCCTTAGGGTCAATATTGACATTGACGGTGCTCCATACCGGAATATCATTCAAATCGGTAATCTTACTGCCATCGGCATTACGCATGCGCAGGTTGATCAGCACCATCTGGTCATTGTCGCTCAGTACACCGCAGGTCATTCCATCGGTAGCGGCCTGAAGGGCGCTGCCCACATCACCACGCTGAATGCGGCTGCGCAAGGCATCCTGCTGGATGTAATCGGCTACCAGCATCTTACCCATCGGCTTCCAGTTGTTCTGCACGGAATAGGCATCCACGTACTTGCTGTTGCGCATAATCTCCTCGGCCTGAGCACTCAGCTGACGCAGAACGGCAGGGTCGGGACCGAAGAATTCTACCTCAACAGGATGAGAAGACTTGATGGAGAAGTTGTACTTTCTGAAACGGATAGTGGCATCGGGATACTGGGCACGCAACTTCTCGCGCACTACAGGAATGGTTTTCTGCACGGTTTTGAAGTCCTTGCAGTCGATGGTCAGCTCGCCGTAGCTGCTGCCTCCGTTGGTCATCGGGCGCACCAGACAGTAATGGGCAGGCGCTGAGCCCATGGAAGCAGCCACGCGCTCAATATCCGGATTCTTCAGCAAGCTGTCGGTAATCTCCAGCAAATCATGCTTCACACGGTTGGGACCCGCCTCGGCAGGCAACTGATACTCAACGACAAACTGCTTGTAGTCGAAATCGGGGAAGAACAGGTTCTTTACCTGTGTCATGCCTGAAAGACACAGCACCAATACCACGGCAGCGGTAGAGATAGACAGCCAGCGGTGATCAATCAGCACCACCAGAATCTTGCGGAAAGCACGGTGCAACTTGGTGTTCATCTGCTCCTCGGCAGCACCGGGTTTCAGCGGTTCCAGGAAGCGGTTGGCGCATACAGGAACCTGAACCAATGCCAGTACCCACGAGCACATCAGGCTGACGCACAGCACCAGGAACAAATCACCGGCATATTCTCCGGTAGAACCAGGACTCATATAGATACATACAAAGGTAGAAGCACCGATGACGGTAGCACCCAACAACGGCATGGCAGTCTGACGGCCAATGCGGTACAGGTAATCCTTCACTCCTTTGGCCCTGTCCACCAGGATACCGTCCATGATAACGATGGCGTTATCTACCAGCATACCCATGGCGATGATGAAGGCACCCAGCGAGATGCGCTGCAAGGTGGTACCCAACTGCAGCAATATAGGGAACGACAGGCAGATGGTGAGCACCAGACCGAATCCGATGATCAGACCGCTGCGGCGGCCCATGGCGAAAATCAGTACAATGATGACGATGACTACCGATTCCAGCAGGTTGAGCATGAAGCTGCTGATGGCCTTGTCCACCTTATCAGGCTGGAAAAAGATCTTATCGGTCTCCATGCCTGCAGGCACGTTCTTCATGGTCTCGGCCAGTTTGGCATCCACCAGTTTACCCACATCGGGCACAATGGCATCCTTGTTCAGCGCCAGGCAGATGGCCATGGATGGCTTGCCGTTCACAAAGAATCCCTGAGTCTGAGGCTCGGTATATTCACGGGTAATCTCAGCTATATCGCCCAAACGGGTTACCTTACCGTCCAATGTAGTGATTTTCAGTTCACGGATATCGTTCTCGTCCTTCACTGCATCGTTCACATTCACCATCAGGCGCTGATTGGCTGCCTCCCAGTTGCCTCCGCTTACGGTCTTTCCGGCACTCTGAAGCTGCATCATAATCTGCATGGGAATCATGCCGTTCTGTGCAATCTTCTCCTTATCTAAAGTGATGTTTATCACCTCGCTGCGTGCTCCGGCAATGGTAATGCGCTTCACACCCTTGACCGACAGCAACTGACGGCGGATGTATTTGGCATAGGTCTCCAGTTCCTTGATGGAATATCCGTCACCGGTCAGTGAATAGAACAGGCCGTACACGTCCATCATGTCATCCACCACCACCGGATCGTAGCAATCCTGCGGCAGGGTGCTCTTGCAGTCGTTCATCTTGCGGCGCAACAAGTCGAAATACTGCTCCAAATCCTGGTTGCGTGTCTCCAGGGCATATTCGATGGAAATCTGGCACATGCCCTCCTGGCACTCGGTCTTCAGCTTGCGCACCTGTGGCAAGGTACGGAGCACATCCTCTACAGGGATAGCCACCTTCAGCTCCATCTCATGAGCCGTGGCTCCCGGATAAGGAATCACCACCATGGCCTGCTTGACAGCCACCGCAGGGTCTTCCAGCTTTGGCATCTGGTTGAATGCGATGATGCCTGCCAGAATAATACCTACGATAAACGACCAGAAGACCGTAGGCTTATTCATGAAAAATTGTGTAATCCTGTTCATCAGATTAATCCTCCCACATTGGTTTCAGATGGTTTGGCTATCACTTTCACCTTCTCATTGTCCTGGAGCACATTCACGCCGGCTCTGACCACTTGCTCATTGCCAGTCAGGCCTTCGGTAATGGTTATCATGGCCTCATCCTTCAGGACACCGGTCTTCACGGCCTTCCTATTTACCATATTATTTTTCCCATCCAGCACCCAAACATAGGCCTTGCCGTCTTGATTAAAGACTGCGCTTACCGGCACTGACAGTCCTTGAGTCTCGCCCGAAGCTTCCATCTCCACCTTCACCTCTACGTTCATGCCGGATGTTATGGTCTTGGCATCGGCAGGGTTCAAGCCCAGACGCACCTTATACAACTGATTGTTATCGGCTTTAGGAGTGATGCTCAGCAGCTTGACTGCTACAGGCTGACCGTTGCTGAAGGAGCCGCAACAGGTGAATGCCTTGAACTGATCTTTCAAGAGATATAGAGAGGTAGGAATATTAAAGGTAATCTCCATCTGCTTTACATCCAGCAGATTCACTACAGGACTTCCTGCGCCCACCATTTCTGATGCCTCGAAATTAACCTTCTGGACATAGCCACTGGTTGGAGCATACAGCTTGGTGTAGCTCAACTGGTTCTCGTGGTTCTGCAACTGAATCTTCAACTGTTCCAATCCGCTGACTGCCTTGTCGTAATCATTACCTGACAGGCTCTTGGCATCGTACAGCTTCTTCATTCGTGCTAACTCACGCTGCATCTGCTCATACTGAATGCGAGCTGCATCGGCACCTAATCTGTAATCCTTATCGTCAAGAACGGCAATCAGTTGTCCTTCCCGGACCAAATCACCCTCCTTGACCATAATACGGGCTATCTGACCACCGGTCTTGAATGCCACCCCAATCTCACGCCCTTCCTCTACGATGCCCGAGAAAGTCTTCTGCATCTCAGCCACAGAACCAGTAGGCTGTACCACCATCACACTGTGTACAGGCTCATCGCTCTGCGCGTTTTGCCCTGTACATGCAGCAAGGAGTGCCCATGCAGCAACTCCTAATAACAAGTTTTTCTTCATATATCTTTTCGTTTTCTGATTTTCCGATTGCAAAGGTAGTAAAGTGTACAGTATGAAGGACTATCTTATTATCTGCGAAAATATCCTTTTGGACGGAAAAATAATTCCTATCTGTATTATTTCATCCAAATAATTTACTTTTGGACTAATTTTGTGTACATTTGCAAAAAACAAGGCTACCATGAAGGACATTACCGATTTCCATCTGAGCATGATTCCCAATGAGGGAAAGACTATATTCTTCGAGAATGAACTGCTGTTGGCAGACAACATCGGGGTTGAGTTTGATCATGAGGCATTAAACAAGTTACTGCCCATGCCCCCCTTTCAGATAGACTTTATCATGATGGTGTTCTGTCTGGGAGGCGAGTTGTCATTCATTCTCAACCAGCAAGAAATTACATTACATGCCAATGAAGTGGTGTTTGTAAATAACAGCGACATCGCAGAGATAGTGGATTCCAGCAAGCATTTCGAAGTCTTTGTCATCGGATTTTCCAACCGGAATTACTTTGAGAACATGTACAGCAAGAGCGCTTGGGAATTCCGTAATTTCCTGATGTTCCGCAACCATTTCCAAATTCCGGAAAAGGATATGAAAGAATACTATCTGTTTTACGAGCTGATGCGGAACAAACTATCGGACGAGGCGTTCTTGCCCAAAAAAGAATTTGTGGCCAAAAGCTTGTCCCTGATGGGAGTTGTCATGGAAAATACCATCATGCATGTTTCTATAGAGGATTCCGGAATGCCCAATCAACGGAATATACTTTTGTTCGAACAATTTGTCAAACTGGTGAAACTGCATTACCGTCAGGAGCATAGCCTTAAGTTTTATGCCGATAAGATGTGCCTGTCACCCAAATACATGTCGCAGATTATTCACGAAGCAAGCGGACATTTTGCAAGCGACTGGATTAAGAAATACTTGTTGGACGAGGCAAAGACTCTGCTGAAAGAAGGACATTATACGGTCAATCAAGTGGCTGACCTGTTGTATTTTCCCAATGCCTCGTACTTTATCCGCTTTTTCAAGCGAGAGACCCACATGACTCCTATGCAATACCAAAAAGAATAATTCTCCTTATCTGTGAATTTTAGAATTTCCGGTTTTTACTGCAATCTGCCATTATTTTATCTTCACAAACAGGAGACTGGTTGATTCCTCATCCTCAACGGCACAGATGCCATAATCCTCGTAGTACCATTTAGGCCAGAAATAGGTGCCGGTTTCCTGGTCCACCAAGATTCCCTTAGACTGTTCTTCTTTATCTTCCCAGAACATGTTCTTTTTCACAGAGTAAAGGACTTTATGGTTTCCTTTCTCATGGACATAGCTCAGGAATACGTAATTCCCTATATGCTTCCACCAGAGGCCCAGGACATAAGGGCCGTTCATGGCTATCTCTTGGTATTTCTCTGCAGAAGTCTCTATCTCAATAGGAGCGGCATAGTCGCCAAGCTTGATCTCTATGTCTTTCTTTACGGTGCCATCTGGCATGAGCAGATAAGAGCAGAGATCCAGAGGCAGTGTGTAAGACAGATAATTAGCGCCACCGTTCATTTGTATCATAGGAATCAGCGACATGGATTCTGGAGTTACAATCTCTCTTTCTGGATAGATGGTATCTATAATCTTCAAGCTGTCATCCAAGATACACAGATGTTCTTTGTCTTTAAAGAAAGGAACGTAGCCCACGAATTGGTTGCCTAAATTGGTCACCTCACTTACATTCTCAGGGAATTTTAAGGAAGAAATGAATTTTCCGTCGAAAGTATACGTTAAGATATTGTTGCCATAGTTCAGTACCTTTATCTCTTGCTTTTCTGGGTTTGGGATAAAGTCGCTTATCAGAGCATATTCATCTGGGCCTTCGCCCCTCTTGCTGATATGACCGATAAACTTTCCAGCTCTGTCAAATGTGTAGATAGACCAGTCTCGGTCCATACAGTAAATATAATTCTCGTCTGCTTTGACCTCTACCAGATATCCTATTGTGATGTTTTCTGGACTTTCCAGTTTCACAGAGAATGTACTTTCTATAATATCGCCATAGACAGAAGGGTCTAAAGTTTGCATCTTTCCCATGGCACTCCCCAAATCTACACAGATCTGAGAGTTTTCATTCGTTCCCTCTGTAGAGGCGCATTGTACGAAAATGAGCGCCAACAGTAAATATAAGTACTTTTTCATTGTATGTAAAATTATAATTATAACTCGTCTTTGTTTCTCTCTTATAGGAATCTTCTTAACTATGCGTTTTTGGCTATTTTTTTGCAAAAATACATTTTCTTTTTCGACAGAAGAAGCGGAGAGCTATTTTTTTAAAGTTGATGCTCAAAATTCATTTTTTCTTCGCTGTAACTTCGCT
>JAUNHZ010000266.1 GCA_030523705.1 Bacteroidales bacterium | reverse complement strand
AGGAGGAAGGACTGGGTGTCTGCTATCTTGGCACCACACTCTATTCTGCATCTGCCATTTGCGAATTGCTCAACCTTCCTAGCCTGGTGGTTCCTGTGGCTACTCTCACGCTTGGATGGCCCGCTCAGCAGCCTGCTCAGAGTGACCGTTTGCCCATAGGAAGTTTTGTGCACCGTGAGTCTTATTCAGACTATAGTGCCAAGGACATAAATAAGTATTATGCATACCGTGAGAGCCTTGAAGAGAACCAGAACTTTGTAAAAATCAACGAGAAGGAGACCTTGGCTCAGGTGTTTACAGATATACGCTACACCAAGAATGACAATGTGGCTATCAGCAGTTCCCTTCTTGAGTGTCTGGTCCAGCAAGGTTTTTTGAGAGATATCTCTGGACTGGATGAAGACCTCAACGAACTGGTCACACGTCCAGATGTACTTGAGTGCGATGTGGTGCGTTTCCAGAACAACAAAGAGAAGTGGGTGGCCTTCGTTGGACTGCGTGACGGAAGGCCTTATGAGATATTCACGGGTCTGATGGATGATGATGAGGGTATAGTTATTCCGAAGCGCGTCACCAAAGGACGTATCATACGCGCCATCGAACCGGATGGTACGAAGCGCTATGATTTCCAGTTTGAGAACAAGCGTGGCTTTAAGACCACGGTAGAAGGTCTTTCGGGTAAGTTCAACAAAGAGTATTGGAACTATGCCAAGCTCATCAGTGGTGTGCTCCGCTACCGTATGCCTCTCGACAATGTGGTACGTCTAGTAGCCTCTCTGTCTCTTGAAAATGAAAGCATCAATACTTGGAAGGTCGGTGTGGCAAGAGCCTTGAAGAAGTACACCCGCGACTGCAACGTAAATCTGCCGGCTGAAGACGAGGAGGATTTGGAGTGATAAGTGAAAAGTAAAAAAATGGAAATGTCTGTGCACATTTCTATCTAAATATAAGATAAAAAGCTCTTTTTGTGATGAAAAGGGCTTTTTTTGTGGTCATAAAGTAATTACTTTAAAGTAATTTTTGTATCTTTGCATTGAATATTTTTTGATTTCAATAGATATTATATGGATAATTTAGGTATTGGTGTACAACTCATGATTGTGGGTATGGTCACCGTTTTCGTAATTCTTTTGATTGTGATCAACCTGGGTAAGGTCTTGATCAACGTAGTTAATAAAATCGCACCCGAGGAGGAAGTGGCTCCCAAGAAGGCTGCTCAGGTTGCTCCTGCTGCTATCGATGCCAATACCAAGGCTATACTGGATCAGGTGGTTAGTCAGCTTACCGGTGGCAAGGGTCGTGTAGCAAGTGCTCGCAAGATCTAATCCCGGTGCGTCTGTAAATATCGACAATAAATACATTCCGTTTAACAAAAAAGGTATATTTTTAAGATATGAAAAGAGAAGTTAAGTTCAGTCTGGTCTTCCGCGATATGTGGCAGAGTGCTGGTAAGTATCAGCCCCGTGTAGATCAGCTTGTGAAGGTTGCTCCCGCCATCATCAAGATGGGCTGTTTTGACCGTGTTGAGACCAATGGCGGTGGTTTTGAGCAGGTGAATCTCCTCTATGGAGAAAATCCCAATAAGAGTGTCCGTGCATGGACCAAGCCTTTCCATGAGGCTGGCATCCAGACCCATATGCTCGATCGTGCGCTCAATGGTCTTCGTATGAGTCCTTGTCCTAAGGATGTGCGTAAGTTGTTCTACAAGGTAAAGCATGCTCAGGGCACCGATA
>JAUNHZ010000098.1 GCA_030523705.1 Bacteroidales bacterium | reverse complement strand
GATTAATATAGCAGAAGGCCTCAAGAAAAATTGAGGCCTTCTTTTTTTAATATACCAAATAGGGCTGTAGACGATTCATGTCTTCCTCTGTGAATTCTGGACGCAACGAAAGTTGCTTGATGTTTTTTATCTTTCCATATTTTTGCCGGTATTCCCAAATTGACTTTGCTTGATAGAAATTTAGATATGGATGCTTTCTCAGTTGCGTAACAGAGAGTTTGTTGATATCTATTTTTCTTACGCTTCCATCCACAATGATATATTTCTCGATATCATTGGGAATGCCATTAATCTCTAGAAGTTGACTCTTGGCATAGAAACCTCCAAGCCTTTCCCTATAGGACAAAATGGCTGTTGCCAGTCCTTTTCCTATCCCCGGAATTTTCATGAGACTTAGCGTATCCGCTTGGTTTACGTTTACATATTCCCCCTCAGAAAGTTTCTTGGGCCTTATTTGTTGGATAGAGTCTTGCCGATGAGCCCAGATGCTATCCCGCTCAGCTTTCCTTCGCTCACGCTCAATTTTGAGTTGTGCAAAAGAATCTTTTATAGCCAGATAACGGGCTTCACGTTCTATCTTTCTACGTTCTCGCTCGTTCTTAAGTCTGGCAAACGAATCTTTCAATTCAAGATAACGTAATTCTCTTCTTCGTTTGGCTTCTTCTCTTTGCAATCGAAGGGTGGCAAAAGAATCGGATAGATGAGTATCTCTTTCTTTCGGATTACTGTCTTGAGGATGGAACTCGGAAAAAGTGTTCCTGTGGTCAACCGCATAAATGATGGTAAGAATAACCATCAATCCTGTCAGGGTGTAGATAACATGCCTGTCAGATTTTGTAAATTTGTTCAGTGACAAGTTTTTCTGTTTTTCAGTCTTTATTTGGGTAGAGTCCCATGGAAGCTGCTTTTTCTAACATTAGTTTGAAAGCAGCTTCATGCTCGTTTGGAATTTTCCCGTCAAGTATTGCGTCTTTAATGGTTTCTTTAATCTGTCCAATCTCTGAGCATGGTTGTAGATGAAGCACCTCCATGATCTCTCTTCCATCCACTGGTGGCTGGAAATTACGGATGCGATCTTTCTCTTCTAGGTCAATCAACTTTTTGCGGACCAATTTAAAGTTGTCCAGGAACTTCTGCTTCTTGACCTCATTCTTTGATGTAATATCAGCTTCACAAAGCGTCATCAGATCGTCTATGTCATCGCCTGCCTCGAACAATAATCTACGGACTGCAGAATCTGTAACAATGTCATCGGCAATGGCAATAGGTCTCATATGTAAAGAAACTAATTTCTGTACATATTTCATTTTTTCATTCAATGGAAGTTTCATATTCCTGAAGATTTCAGGAATCATCTTTTCTCCGATGAAGTTGTGACTATGGAATGTCCATCCAATGGTAGGTTCCCATCTTTTACTCTTAGGCTTTCCGATGTCATGCAGTAAGGCCGCCCAGCGAATCCAAAGCTTTCGCTCAGCATCATCCCAGTCTTGTGTGGCTTTTGCTACATTGTCCAGCACCTCCAATGTGTGAAAGAAATTATCCTTGTGTGCTCTTCCATTTACCTTCTCTACGCCATGCAATGCATATAACTCAGGGAAGATTAATTCAAGCAGACCACAAGAGAATAAAAGCTCATAACCAATGGATGGAGCAGGAGAGAGCATAATCTTGTTTAGCTCATCGGCAATACGCTCTTTTGAGATAATCTTGATTCTCTCTTTGTTTGTAAATAGGGCATCGTAAGTCTCTTGCTCAATGGTGAAATTCAATTGTGTGGCAAATCGCATGCAACGTAGCATGCGGAGCGGATCATCACTGAAGGTGATATCAGGGTCTAATGGAGTTGCTATTAGCCTATCTCTCATGTCCCAAATCCCATCAAATGGGTCAACCAACTCTCCGAAACGATCTTTGTTCAGGCAAATTGCCATTGCATTAATGGTGAAGTCTCTTCTGTTCTGGTCATCCTCTAAAGTGCCATTTTCAACGATTGGCTTTCTAGAGTCATGGCTATAACTTTCCTTTCTTGCCCCTACAAATTCAACTTCAGTATTCTTGTATTTAACCTGGGCTGTACCAAAATTCCGGAATACCGAGAGATGTGCACCTCTGCCAAGTTTTTTACCTAAGGCTTTGGCAACTTCAATTCCAGATCCAACAACAACAACATCTATATCTTTAGAGTGTCTCTCCAGAAAGAGGTCTCTCACATATCCACCAACGACATAGCATTCAACTCCCATTTCATCGGCCGTTTCACCAATTTTATGGAAGATGGTATGATCTAATTTTTGAATCAACTCTTGCTGTGTAAGCTCTTTCATCGATGTTGTTTTTCAAATTCGTATGCAAAGATAGTGCTTTTTCATGGAACTTTTATTACTTTTGTGTCGTGAAACTTAAATACAATAGAAGAATAATGGAGAAAAACATTCTACTGTTTATAAGTCTTGTTTGCTTATTCTCATGTACAGACAAAGTTGAGAAGCAGGCAAACGAATATTATGTGTTAGCAGAACAAGCCTATTCAAAGGGGGCTTATGAGGTAGCAAGAGAAAAAATTGACAGTATTCGTTTGCTGTTCCCTAAAGCCTTCAAAACTCGTCGTGCAGCATTGGATCTTCGATTGAAAGTAGATTTAGCCGAAGGACAGCAGGCTGTTGAAGATGCCGATAAGATTATCATGCAGAAGACCGATTTGGTTGAGCGAATGAAAAGCAAGATGGTCTTGGAACCAATCAAAGGCACTGTGGGAAATTACGTGTCTCCTAACCAGACGGTTGATAAATTAGATAGAAACATGGTCCGTGCTCAGCTTGATGAACATGGCTTGCTTTCTCTTACCGCTATCCATTGTGGAAAGATTGGCTACAGAGCAATTAGGGTAGAGTGTGAAGGCCAGTCTATTCAGACACCATCTAGCTCAGCCCAATTTACATCCATGTGTAAGGGTAAGGAGTTGGAAGAAGTTGTGTTCAGTAATGACCGAGAGGTTGGTGTGTCTGCTTTCTTGTCACAACATGTAGGCAAAGACATTAAGCTAACCTTTATAGGTGGAGATCGTTCGGAAACAGTCCTGCTGTCACCTGCAGATGTAAAGGCTGTGTCTGATGTTTATGACCTTTATCTGCAGATGAAGACTTTGAATGATGCACGTGTCCGTTATGCTGATGCTTGTGAGAAAATAAAGTTCATTCACCGCAAGATGGACGGTGAAGGAGGGGAACAAGCAGAAAATGATTAGAGCTGTTTTAAGGCAAGCTTAATTACATTCTCAACTGTTGCCGATGGATTTTCTTTCAAGATACTGACTACCACTTTCTGTGATGCTGCCATTTGGAAGCCAAGCATTGTCAAGGCAGAAACAGCTTCGTCCTGTACCTCTCTAGATGCTGTGCTGTTATCTCCAAGATTCAGTGTTGGGCTTTGGCTGGCAATATCTGTCTTGACGATTTTGTCTTTCAGGTCTACGATGATTCTCTGGGCTGTCTTCAGACCAATGCCTTTGACATTTTTGAGCAATTTGGCATTATCGGTGGAAATAACATCTACCAATTCTGCCGGCGTCAAGCTGGAGAGAATCATGCGTGCGGTGTTTCCACCAATGCCCGATACGGTAATCAGCAGCAAGAATAATTCTCTTTCCTGTTTGCTGGAGAATCCCCAAAGGACATATGCGTCTTCCCTAATGGCTTCATGGATATAAAGTTTCACTTGTTGCTTTCCTTGTATGGCAGCATAAGTGTTCAAAGAGATATTTACTCCATATCCTACACCATGGCACTCCACAACTGCTAATGCTGGTGTTAACTCGGTGAGTTCTCCTTTAACGTAATCTATCATGGTTTTATTTTTTTAATTGGAAGTAGTTCCCAGTTTGTTCTATAACTTCTTCTTGTACTAAAATCTGTAAGGTTAATATCACGCTGTCTTTTGGCAAGCCTTCCATTAATTCTTCAAGAGAATGGAAGCCCTGGTCTTTCAAACGGTCTAGGATGATTTGACAGGTGTCTTGGATTTGTGAAGATGCTCTGTCTTTCTTTTTCTCTGCTAGACATACATCGCAACATCCGCATTTCTTATCAGCCTTTTCCCCAAAATAACGGAGCAGCATGGTGCTTCGGCACGTATTATTGCTCTCTGCATAATCTATCATGGCTTTGATTCGCATCTCTAATTGCTTTTTCCTTTCATCATAGATGGATGGGGAGAAATATATGCGTTCCTTTTCTATGCGTTTCTGAAGCCAAGTGATGTATGGTGTTCGTTTTCTTGGTATATATTGAATAATGCCAAGTCTGCTTAATGCCACAAGATTTTCATATACTTGCTGTCGGCTGTACTTGGTGACATGCATGAGTAGCTCTTCCTCTATATACACAAAGTCTGCAAAAACTCCACCATAGCAGCGAAGGATTGCTTGAATGAGATTTTCCTTTATCTCATCCAGTTCTCTTCTGTATAAATCATCTCTCCTGACGGAGAAAATGAGCCTTGAGCTATTTTCTTGCTCTTCGGTATATTCAAGGAGTCCAGTCTGACTGAGAATCTTCAGGGCACTATGTGTCTGCACGGGATGATGCTTAAAGCGGATGCAGAATTCTTCCAAGTTGAATTCTTTTGTAACTTGGAATCCATCGCCCATAGCCATTTGGTAGTAATAAGCCAGGTGCTCGTAGATGTCTCTGATATAGTCTTTGTCTGGATATTCTTCAGGTATGTGTTTTAGTAATTTCGTTCGATCCCCTCTGTGGTACAATAATACGGCAAACGCTCGAAGACCATCGCGTCCACCTCTTCCTGCTTCCTGGAAATAGGCTTCAGGAGAGTCTGGGATCTGCAAATGAATGACCAGGCGAACGTCGGGTTTGTCTATACCCATTCCAAAGGCATTTGTAGCTACCATAATTCTGATTTCGTCGTTTTGCCAAGCTTTCTGTCGGACATCTTTTTCTATATTCGATAGTCCAGCATGATAAAATGTAGAGACAAAACCGTGGCTATTCAAAAGCTGAGATATCTCTTTTGTGGCCTTCCTGTTACGTACATACACAATTGCAGAGCCCTGCATACTGCTTAAGATGTGTTCCATTTCTTGAGTCTTGTCCTCTGTCTGCCTTACAATATAAGATAGGTTTTCCCTGGCAAAACTCATTTTGAAAACATTCTCTTCCTTGAATTCCAGTTTTTCTTGAATGTCCTTTACCACGGATGGGGTGGCAGTGGCTGTTAAAGCCAACACTGGGGCATGAGGGATTTCTTTGCGAATATCTGCAATTTTAAGATAGGAAGGTCTGAAATCATATCCCCATTGTGAAATACAGTGGGCTTCATCTACTGTGATGAAACTGATGCGCATGTGTCGGATTTTTGTGAGGAATAGTTCTGTAGTCAGCCGCTCTGGTGATACATACAGGAATTTATAATCACCAAGAATGCAATTATCCAATGAAATAAGAATTTCTTGCCTAGTTAGTCCGGTATATATCGCTGTGGCCTTTATTCCCAACTGCCTTAAATGATTTACTTGGTCTTTCATTAAGGCAATAAGTGGAGTGATTACGATACAAGTTCCCTCCATGGACATGGCGGGAACTTGAAATGTAATGGACTTGCCCCCACCTGTTGGCATCAGACCAAGTGTATCACGACCATTCCCGATACTTTCAATGATGTCTTTTTGAATGCCTCGAAAATGGTCGTAACCCCAGTACTGTTTCAGAATATCTTCGTACATTAATTATTGGATAGGTTCACAAGGTTGGATGTCTTCGATTTGTAATTGTGGCTCTCCTCTTTTATAAACGTTATCTTCTATGGTGTAACAGATGTCGAAAGCACGTTTAGTCTTGATATAGCGAGCTTGAGAGCTTTGCCCAAAAGCAATACCATTCATTATCTGGTTAGACTTGTTGTCTACAAGCTCCAACTTTATGTGCTCTTGCTCTCGTCCAACTACTTTACTCGTGCCATAGTCATAGACTCCATGAGTGCAGAATGTAGGCTTCTGGTTGTCTGGACCAAAAGGACGGAATTTCTTCAAATCTGAATGGAATTTGGAATTGATGTCCTTAAAATCAACTTCTGCGTCAATGTACAGGTTTGCACTTGTCTGTTCTGGCTCAATGTGGGTTGCTACGTATTCTTCAAACCTTCTAGTGAACTCTGGCACATTTTCCACTTTTAGTGATAAGCCTGCTGCATAAGTGTGGCCTCCAAAGTTTTCCAACAAATCCCTGCAGTTTTCTATCGCTTTGTAGACGTCAAAACCAGAAACACTCCGGGCTGAGCCCGTAGCCATGTCATCTGTTCTAGTAAGAACTACAGCAGGCCGGTAGTAAATTTCTGTAAGGCGGGATGCTACGATTCCGATTACTCCCTTGTGCCAATCCTCTTTGAATATGACAATGCTTTTCTTTTCTTTCAGCTCAGCATATTGTTCAACCAATTCATTGGCTTCTTCTGTCATTTGCTTGTCGAGGTCTTTTCTGGTCTCATTGTATTGGTTGATTTGATTAGCCAAGTCTAGAGCTCTTGGAAAATCTTTCTCAACCAATAGCTCAACACTTTGTTTTCCATTTTGGATTCTACCCGAAGCATTGATTCGTGGACCTATCTTAAAGATGATGTCACTCATTGTCACATCACGACCTGATAGTCCACAAACATCCAAAATTGCTCGCATGCCTACACTTGGATTTGAATTGATCTGTCTCAGTCCATGGCAAGCCAAGACACGATTCTCGCCCATGATAGGTACAATGTCTGAAGCGATGCTGACTGCCACAAGATCAAGTAATGGCGTGAGCTGGCTCATCTCAATTCCATTACTCATGGCAAATGCTTGCATGAATTTAAAGCCTACACCGCAACCTGATAGGTGGGGGTAGGGATACCTGTTGTCAACCCGTTTTGCATTGAGGATTGCAACTGCAGGTGGTAGCTCATCATCAGGAACATGATGGTCGCAAATGATGAAATCTATGCCTTTTTCTTTGGCATATCCAATCTCTTCTATGGCTTTTATACCACAGTCTAATACAATGACGAGCTTGACATCAGTTTCAGCTGCATAGTCTACACCCTGGCGGGATACGCCATATCCTTCTTCATACCGGTCTGGTATATAGTAGTCCACATTAGAGTAGAACTGAAGCAGGAATTTGTAGACTAATGCAACGGCTGTTGTCCCGTCGACATCGTAGTCTCCATACACCAATACACGCTCTTTCCTTCCCATAGCGATATTCAAGCGTTCAACGGCTTTATCCATATCATTCATCAGGAATGGGTCGTGAAGCTCGCTGAGATGTGGGCGGAAGAACTTCTTGGCTTCTTCAACAGAGCTAATGCCACGAGCTATGAGTAAGCGTGCTAGCACAGGGCTGATATTTAGCTCTTTGCCTAGCTGCTTAGCTGCCTCGAGTTGTTCTGGTGTAGGAGGTTCGTAATTCCATTTGTAAATCATTTATATTTGTTTTTTCTTTTTCTTATCTCAGCGTGCAGGGACCTCATGGGCGTATGTGCACATTCAATCGGTAAAAATACTAAAAAAACGCGAAAAAGCCACTATTTCTTTTTTATTTTAACAGAAATAGTGGCTTTTTAAATAAAAAATGAGTGTTTCTTACTTGATGCCGTATTTAGCCTTCAGTTGAGCAGAGATTGCATTTTTATTTATAAGGATATTTAATGTCTTTGCTCGTACATATTCTGGAGTCACGTAATAGATTCCATGATATTTGCCGGAAGTGTCACCCCAAGAATTCTTGACCATGAAATACTTCTGGCCCCACTGATCCTTTGCAATGCCAAAAATCTGCATGGCATGATCATCTGTGGTTTGCTTTCCGTCGTACATGGCCTGTCGCTCTTCTGGAGTAACAACCTTTTGTGGCTGAGGCTGGTTGCTGCTTTTTTGAGCAGCTGCTGGATCTGCACCAATCAGGCGAATCTGATCAGAACTTACTGTACTTTCAACTTTAACCTCATCATTGAATACACCTACACCTTGGCGACTAAATCCTGCCTCTGACACATCGCTTCCCCATAATATCGTATAGCCGGCCTTGATGGCATCCTCGAAGACTTGGCAAAAATCATCAAGTTCCATGTTAATGGAAAGTGCCCATCGCCAGTTGTCTTGAGCTTCCATGGCATATCCAATACCGATATTATCACCGGTGCTATATGGATGGTGCATGAAACTGGTCAGAGAAACATAATCATTGGCGTTGATACCTAAACTTTTTGCAAAACTTTGTGGGGTATATTGCTTTCCCTCATAGGTGAAAGCCTCAGGGACTTTACCCATATAAACTTCATGCACGGCACGAATAGCTTTCTTGTACAATTGCTCACCGTCTGGGGAAACCTGCATGGTGCGGAGTCTTGTGGCTGCAGCAACCATCTGGTCAACTAAAGCCGATAACTCTGAATGAGCAGAAATCTCCTTACCATACATTTTGCCTGCAGGCATTTCAGAATCTGGCACCATGCCCATTCTTTCCATGACAACCAGAATGTCACCAAAATCGCCACCTTGACCAAAGCTGACATCTCCACTTGTGCGTACAGCTTTCTCTGCACGTTCCATGTAGGTGTTGAAAGCCACGAACATCTCACTAAGGTCATAAGCCTTTTTCTTCGTACGCAGTACTTCGGATTCTATAAAACCTAAACCGGAATAAGCCCAACATGTTCCAGCATTTCCTTGATTCTTGATCGGAGTGATGGCTATAGAATCTACTGTCGTGAACTTAAAATCTGGTCCAGATGCTTGAGGACGTTGCTGTGCAGAAACAGCAAGGCTGCAGCAAAATACTGCAGCCATGATGATTGTATTTTTCATGTAATGAATACGAATTATTTCTTGCCCTTCTTTGCAGGAGCTGCAGTTGCAATACCATACTTAGCAGCCAAATCAGCAGGAACGGCAGCCTTATTAACTACGATGTTCATAGTTTTAGCGCGGATGAACTCAGGAGTTACATAGTAAATACCATGATACTTGCCAGAAGCATCACCCCAAGAGTTCTTTACCATAAAGTACTTGTTGCCCCACTGGTCCTTAGTGATACCGAAGATCAACATACCGTGGTCATCAGTAGTAGTCTTGCCATCGTACATAGCCTGACGCTCCTCTGGAGTAACAACCTTCTGTGGCTGAGGAAGAACTTCCTTGTTAGGATCAAACTTAGGAGCTGCAGCAGCATCTGCACCAATCAGACGAATCTGGTCAGAGCTTACGGTGCTCTCTACAACAGCCTCATCGTTATAAGTAACTACACCCTGACGAGAGAAACCTGTCTCAGAAACGTCAGATGCCCAGTGAATGGTGTAACCTGCCTTGATAGCAGCTTCGAAGATCTTGCAGAAGTCGTCCAGCTCCATGTTGATAGACTGACCCCAACGCCAGTTGTCCTGTACCTCGATAGCGAAAGTCTTGCCCAAGTTCTCACCTGTGCTGTATGGCTCGTGCATGAAGCTAGTCAAGTTTACATAGTCAGAACCCTTCAAGCCCAGATAATCCTTGAATGACATTGGAGTATACTGCTTACCCTCGAAAGTGAAAGTCTCAGGACACTTGCCCAGATATACCTCGTGTACAGCGCGGAAAGCCTTCTTCCACAACTGCTCGCCATCTGCACCAACCTGAAGAGAACGAAGCTTAGCAGCAGCAGCTACGATAGGGTCACCGATAGCAGTAAGCTCAGAGTGTGCAGACAAAGTCTTGCCATACATCTTACCTGCAGGCATTTCTACATCAGGAACCAAACCGAAGTGGTCGATAGCATAGGTTACATCCCACAAAGAACCACCCTGTGAGAAGCTTACGTCACCAGAAGTACGAACTGCCTTCTCGGCACGATCCTCATAAGTCTTGAATACTACATACATTTCGCTCAAGTCGAATGCCTTATTCTTGGTACGCAGCAACTCTGACTCCAAGAAACCCATACCAGAGTAGCACCAGCAGGTACCTGCATTACCCTGATTCTTTACAGGAGTGATAGCTACTGAATCTACAGTAGTGAATACGTACTTAGGCTGAGGAGCCTGAGGAGCCATAGCTCTCTGTGCAGCAGCGCTCATGCTAACCAATGCAGCAGCTGCAAATAAAACTGATTTTTTCATTGTGATAATTATTGTTTAACCTTAATTTCGCAGCACTATAACATTAAACATATTTTAAGGTCCTGAGCAAC
>JAUNHZ010000097.1 GCA_030523705.1 Bacteroidales bacterium | reverse complement strand
AGGACTCTTCGGCTTCAAAGAGTCCTTTTGAAGTTTACTTGCGGATTTGAGGTGCATTTATTTTCAGTAAAAAAGGAATTATTTTTTTTGCCCTATTTAAAAGCATTATATTAGGTGAGAATGGGCCGATGGATAGCTGTGCAAATCATCAAAAGAAAGTGGCGAAAAGGAATTTTGGTGTTTTGAAAAGGTCAATTTGATGTTCTGGTACACGCCAGACGTGGGAAATGTAGTTCCTTTACACCTTGAAAGCAGAAAACAAAAGACCTTTTTACACAAGAATGAACATTTTTCTTGGTAAATTATATGAATGAGTTGGGGCCTCCGGTTCGTGATGAATAGGAGGCTCTGTTTTTTATCTGTATAGCTTTTCCTTGCATTTCGGACAAACCACCTTTACGATGAACTCGGCCTCTACCGGTTCAAATCCGGCAGGGATGGGTACTTGCGGTATTTCTATGTTCTCTAGGCAGAATGTCCGGTGGCACACGGTGCATGACAAGTGTACGTGTCCGTGATGGTGGTGTTCAGGGTCATGCTCGTCGCAGTGGCACACACAGTATTTCTGAATGCCAGAGCCATCGTCTATCTGGTGTACAAGTTGCTTTTCTGCAAACAAGGTCATAGAGCGGAACAGTGTGGAGTTGTCGGCAGTAGGCAACAGGCCGGAGAGGTCTTGTAAAGAGAATGCCCCGTGAATCTGCGTATGCAGGGTTCTCAAAATCATGAGCCTCATGGCTGTTACACGTATGCCGGCATTGGCCAGCAGCTGTTCATATTTCTCGTTGTCTATCATATCCTACCTCATTTCTTGTGTGCAAAACTACTAAAAATTAGTAAGATTTACCAGAAACCTAAAGGGAAAAGGACATATATTGCTTTTTTTATTATCTTTGCAAGCCTACAGATTATATGTATATGTTCTTGATGGAACGGGATTTGTGGCCACAGAGAATATCCCTTTCCAAGTAAAATAATCATTGTCGTCCTGAACAAAGTGAAGGATCTCGTCCAATCTTCTGGTTTCATTCCACCATTATTGGGCAAGATCCTTCACTAATGCTCAGAGAGACAAATTTATATCATTCGTAGCGTATAGCTTCTATTGGGTCCATCCGGGCAGCCTTGCGAGCTGGGAAATATCCAAATCCCACGCCAATGATGACACATACAATGAAGCTTACAATTACACTCCACAGTGGAACTTCGGCAGGGAAATTCAGCAGTGTGTTTGCCGCCAGGCTTACAAGCCAGCCAAAGCCTACACCCATGGCACCTCCCGTGACACTGATCATGATAGATTCTAACAGGAACTGGTTGCAGATATCCAGGCCGCTGGCACCCACAGACATGCGCAGGCCAATCTCCTTGGTGCGTTCCGTGACACTTACCAGCATGATGTTCATAATGCCAATACCTGCTACAAGCAGAGAGAAACCTGCTGCCACCACCAGGATGAGGGTAACCATGTTCATGGTAGAGTCCATGGTTTCCATAATCTCTTGCTGGGAATGGATAGAGAAGTTTTCATCCTGGCCATCCTTGATTTTATGGGTTTCACGCAACACTTGCGTCAGCTCCTCAATGGCTTGTTCTGTATATTCTTCGCTCAGGGCAGAACAGTTGATGCTGCCAAAATAGGTCTGTGCCTGGATACGCTTCATCACGGTGGAGTAAGGCGCTAAGATCAAGTCGTCCTGGTCCATTCCCATACCGTTGTAACCTTTGGCTTTCAGCACGCCTATGATGCGGAATGGGATGTTCTTGAAGCGGATGGTCTTGCCTATAGGGTCTCCACCGTTAGGGAAGAGGTTGTCCACTATGGTCTGGCCTACCACGCAGACTTTGGCACTCTTCTTGATGTCCTCATCGGAGAACATGTCGCCCTCCTCCACTACACGGGAGTTGATGTCCAGGTATTCTGCACTTTCTCCGTACATGGTGGTAGAGGCATTATTCGCTCCATAGATGACCTGACCAGAAGTAGTAACCTCAGGGCTTACGTAATTCACATAGTATTTGTTCTTTACGATAGCTTCATAGTCTTCCACTTTCAACGTCTGCATGGCACTTGGATCCATACGCACGCCACCAAAAATATCACCGCCTGGGCGTATCATGATCATGTTGGAACCCATGGAGGAAATCTGATCCTTGATGCTGTTCTTGGAGCCTTGTCCGATAGCCATCATGATGATGACGGCCCCCACACCAATGATGATGCCTAACATGGAGAGGAAGGAGCGGAAGGCATTGTTGGCAATGGCTCTGATGGCTATTTTCAATAAATTAATGAAATTCATAGCTTTTGTTCATGGGTTATACATTAATCGTCCTGAGGTGCCGGCAAGTTGGCTAATGCCTCGGCAGCCGACAGGATATGCTGGTTCTCTACATCCTCGCGAATCTTACCATCGCGCAGCACGATGTTCCGGCTGCTGTATTGGGCAATCTCGGGGTTGTGTGTCACGAAGATAATGGTTCTTCCTTCAGCGTGCAGTTTCTGGAAGAGCACCAGTACCTCGAAACTGGTACGGGTATCCAGGTTACCGGTAGCCTCATCGGCCAGGATGATGACCGGATTGTTCACTAAGGCACGCGCAATGGCCACACGCTGCATCTGGCCACCCGACATCTGGTTGCTCTTGTGCTCCATTCTGTCGGCCAGTCCTACTGCGGTAAGTGCCTGCACGGCAGCCTCATGGCGCATCTTGGCACTGTATTCCGAGTTGTACATGAGCGGCAGCTCCACGTTCTCCAGTGCTGTGGTTTTAGCCAGCAGGTTGTAGTTCTGGAATACGAAGCCAATCTTACGGTTGCGCAAGCGGGCACGCTGCCTGCGGCTCATGGTTCTCACGCTGATGCCATCCAGGTAATACTCACCTGAAGTAGGTGTGTCCAGGCAGCCCAACTGATTCAGCAGCGTGGACTTTCCGGAACCCGAAGTACCCATGATGGTCACAAACTCACCCTCGTGAATCTGGAAACTGACACCACGTAAGGCATGCACGGTCTCGGAACCTACCTGGAAGTCGCGCTTCACGTTTTGCAGCTCAATGATTACTTTTCTTGTATCTTCAGCCATAGTATCGTTTATTCATTATCGGTCTGTTTCTTGTTTCTTGCTCCCGGAGGGCCTGGCATGAAGGCATTGTTTGGAGCCTCTTTCAGAATCTCCTCATCGTCTCCGGTCTCCATCTCGGTAACCACCTCTGTACCGGCACTTACGCCTTCCAGGATCTGTGTGAGTGAACCGCTTGTCACGCCCACCTTTACGGCATGAGCAGTGAATGTGTTACCCTCCTTGGTCCATACCTTTTTGGCTGCTTTCACGTCATTGATTTTGGCATCTGCGCCTGCAATGGTCTTGTTTGGACTGAATTTCAGTGCTTTAGTAGGCACTACCAACACATCTTTCAGCTCCTGGGTGTAGATGGTTACATTGGCGGTAAGGCCTGGCTTCAGCATCAGGTCCTGGTTTGGGGCACTGATGACTACCTCATAGGTTACCACATTGCTTTCAGTCTTAGGCTGCTGGCGTACTTGGGTTACCAGACCCTCAAATGTCATGTCTGGATAAGCATCTACAGAGAAGGTTACGCGCTGGCCGTCCTTCACGCCACCTATGTCTGCTTCGTCTATATCGGCAATCACACGCATGTCCGTCAGGTCCTGCGCAATGGTGAACAGGGTAGGTGTGCTGAAGCCTGCAGCCACGGTCTGGCCCTCTTCTACGGCCTTGTCCAGAATGACACCATCTATAGGGCTGGTGATGGTGGCATAGGAAAGGTTCTGCTGAGCCGTCTTTACGCTCTCCTGGCGGGAACGGTAGGTTTCCTTAGCCTGATAGTACTGGTTGCGGGCATTCTCAAAGTCATTGGCACTGATTAGTCCCTTTTCATATAAGGTCTTGTAGCGGTTGTAATAACCCTCCTGATAATCCAATGCACTCTTGGCACTGGCCAGGTTGCTCTGAGCTGTGGTAAGGTCGCTCATCAAGTTCTTGCGGTCCATCTCCGCAATGACTTCACCCTTCTTCACCACGCTGTTGTAGTCCACATAGATATGGTCAATGATACCAGATACCTGTGTACCAACCTCTACCGATGTCACTGGCTCAATGGTACCGGTGGCGGTAATGGTGTTACTGATTTCTCCCTTGGTTACTTTAGCTGTAGCAAATGTGACCTTGCGTTCTGGGGCTCCACCCATGCAGAATTTGAGCAGGCCAAGTACAACCACAGCGGCAATGGCGCCGTATATATATTTCTTTTTCATAATGTTTTGAATTTTAGAGGTTGATAGGTTCGCCGGCATAGAACTTGAGCAACTGCTGGTCCATGATGGCGGTATATTTTGACTGGAGCTTGTTTTGTGCCGCCTGCAGCAGGCTGTTCTTTCCGTCAAGCAGTTCGGCTATGTTCTTGAGTCCTACGTTGAACTGCTCATTCAGTAGGTCATAGCTCTGCTGACTGCTTGCCAGGCTGGCAGTGGCAGATTGGAATTCGGCTTGTGCATTGGTGGCATCCAGCCAATATCCCTCAATGGTATTATACAGGCTTTTTTGCTGGTCCTGCATGTTCAGCTGTGAGATTTGGTACTGGTATTTGGCACGTTCCACGGCACTGCGGTTCTGTCGCTGGCTCAGGATAGGCACGCTGACAGACAAGCCTATCATGTTGTTCCAGTTGTTTTTCAGCTGTTTGGTAAAGGCATAGCTGTTGGCGCTGTTAGAGTTGGTACCGGCACTGGCATTCATGCTGATGGTAGGTAGCTTACCTGCCTTGGCAATGTCAATGTTCAGGTTCGCGGCATCTATGCTTAGCTGACTGTTCCTGATCTCTGGGCGGTTGGTCAATGCGTTCTCATACACCGTAGCAACCGTAGGAAGCAGTTCCAGGGCGCGCTCATCGGCAACCTCCAAGGTGGCAATGTCGAAATCGGTGCTTCCGGTGAGCTCCAGCAACTGCTTGAGCTGCATCTTGTAGCGTTCCACGGCAGTCTTGGAGCTGGTCACGCTGTACTGGTTCTGAGCCACCTGTGCCTCAAACTGAGCCAGGTCAGCCTTGCTCAAGTCGCCCACTTCCACACGCTCTTTTGCCCGGTCACGCTGTGTGATAGCCGTTTTCAGGATTTCCTCGTTCACCTTCACGGCCTCCTTGGCATACAGGATCTGCACGTAATACTGCAGGATCTGTTCCTGGATGGAATTGGCACTCTGCTCGGTCTGCAGCTCTGCCTGTTCCAGGGAAATCTCACTGGCTTCAATGTTCATCTTTCGCTTTCCTCCGTTCCATACCGTCCAGTTGGCATTCAATCCATAGCTGCCGCTATAGGTGGTGCTTGAGGATTTCATGCTGCCTGTGCCATCGGTGTAGGAGAAACTCTCAACCCAAGGAGAGTTGTTCACATTCTGGCTGGTGCTGAAAGAAAGGCTTGGGAACATTTGTGCTTTTGAACTCAACAGTTCTGTCTCCGACTGTTTCTGCTGTATCTTGCTTTGCTGCAGACTGATGTTATTTTCCAAGGCATAATCTATGCATTGGCGCAAATTCCATGTCTGTGCTTGGGTAAGACAGCTGGTGCAACAGGCCAGAGAGAAAAGAATCAATTTTTTCACCATCTTCTTTGCATTTTTAATTGTTTGTTTTTTGTTTTGATGCAAAGCTAATGAAAACTTTTTATCGCCGAAAAGTTTTTCCCATGGATGTCGTGAACTATTCGACTAAACCCGCCTTTCGTCCGACAAACGAAAAAGCAACTCTTTTCAGTGACTCAATCAGATCCATGCCCGTTGTTATCCGATGGAAACGGTTTGTCTTGCGCCCAGAGCAGGAGGATAATTTTTTACATACTAAAGTTTTTTGAGACACCACTTGCATAAGCCCTGAAAAAAGACTACCTTTGTTTTCACTAAACCTTCAGTACCATGAAAATAGCCCAATCTACACTCTTAGGAAGCATTGTCATGCTCAGTCATCCGGTAGCACAGGCTGCCGATAAGCCAGGTAAGCCTTCACAGCCACGTCCAAATATCATCTACATCATGTGCGATGATATGGGATATGGAGACCTGGGGTGCTATGGCCAGCCCTTTATCCGTACGCCTCACATTGATGCCATGGCAGCGCAAGGCATCCGCTTTACCCAAGCGTATGCGGGAAGCCCGGTGAGCGCACCATCGCGCGCCAGCCTGATGACAGGTCAGCACACGGGGCATTGCGAGGTTAGGGGCAACAAGGAATACTGGCGGAATGTGCCTATGGTTCAATATGGTACGGTAGAGGAATACTCGCGTGTGGGACAGCACCCGTACGACCCGGATCATGTCATCTTGCCGGAGATCATGAAGGACAACGGCTATACCACGGGCATGTTTGGAAAGTGGGCTGGTGGTTATGAAGGTTCTGTATCTACACCCGACAAGCGTGGCGTGGATGAGTTCTACGGATACATCTGCCAGTTTCAGGCACACAGCTACTACCCTAACTTCCTGAACAAGTACAGCAGAAAGAATGGGGATACAGAGGTGAAGCGCATCATCCTGGAGGAGAATGTGAGATATTCCATGTGTGGCGAGGATTACGACCAGCGTCCGCAGTATTCAGCCGACATGATTCACCAGGCCGCCATGCAGTGGCTGGATGAGCAGACGGCAGACCAGCCATTCTTCGGGGTGCTGACATACACGCTGCCACATGCAGAACTGGTGCAGCCTAACGACTCTATCCTGAAGGCCTATAAGAAAGCATTCTTTAACGATAAGACCTGGGGCGGTCAGCCGGGCAGTAGATATGCAGAGACCGCTCACACGCATGCACAGTTTGCCGGCATGATTACCCGCCTGGATGCTTATGTAGGAGAGCTGCTGGCCAAGCTGCAGGAAAAAGGACTGGCAGAGAATACCTTAGTCATTTTCACCAGTGACAATGGCCCCCACGAGGAGGGCGGTGCAGACCCAGCGTTCTTTGGTCGTGACGGCAAGCTCCGTGGCTTAAAGCGCCAGTGCTACGAGGGCGGAATCCGCATCCCGTTCATCGCTTATTGGCCGGGCACCATTGCGCCGGGGCAGGAGAGTGACCATCAGTTGGCGTTCTACGATGTCATGCCTACCTTCTGCGACCTCATTGGCGTGAAGAACTACGTAAAGAGATACACCAACAAGAAAAAGGCGGTGGATTATTTCGACGGACTCTCTTTTGCGCCTACGCTCTTAGGGAAAGAAGGTCAGCCGCAGCACGAGTTCCTGTACTGGGAGTTTGAGGAGACCAACCAGTTAGGCTTGCGCATGGGCGACTGGAAGATGGTAGTGAAGCAAGGCGTTCCTTTCCTGTATGACCTGTCGGTAGATATCCACGAGGACCACAATATAGCCGACAGCCACCCAGAGCAAGTGAAGAAGATGGTGGACATCATTCTAAGCCAGCATGTGGAGAGCCCGGACTTTAAGGTTACTTTGCCTAAGGCTTTGTGAATTTAACTTTCACAAATTGAAAAAAACACCCAACACCTCACATCGGGTAGGTTAATACGCTGTAAATAAGCAGTATATGCATGTGGGGTGTTTGCCTAACCCCTCACCTAACACCTCACACAACACCTCACACGATGTACTTCCCTAGAAATAGTTGAATGGATCATGTGAGGTGTTGTGTGAGGTGTTGAGATAACACCCCACATACTTAATGTCTTGATATCATGTGGTTTACACGGAAAATGTGAGGTGGTGGGGTGTTTGGACGCAAAACTTTTTTTTATAAACGTTGCGCTATCTATTCATAAGTAATGATCAGGAGAAGTCTTCTATTATGATAGAAAAAGTCCGCTATAACGGACTGGCTTATCCGCCATTGCGGACACCTTAGTCCATCCTTACGGACTGCGCAGTCCGTGGGGACGGACCAGGTTTATGCGTTATAATGCATCGGGCCATAAACAAAATATAGGGAGTCAAGAAATATCTGGATACATAAATCTATTTCTTAAAAATGCTATTCTTTGTTAAATATCGCGATTAGATTTGCTGTTTTCGATAAATCTGTTTCCATATTTCAATTATTTTCCTTACTTTGCAGCAGAAATCTAAACGCAAAAAGATATGATTGAGGAAATCTCCTTCAAGAACATATTGTCCTTCAAGAACGAAGTGACACTGAGTTTTGAGGCATTGCCAGATGATAATTTGGAGAATGCCCATGTTAAGGTCATGCCAAACGGAACACGTCTGCTCCGTTTGGGCATTATCTATGGTTCCAATGCAAGTGGCAAGTCAAACGTACTGAAGGCTATTGAGGCATTGTATAGTTTCTGGTTTGCCGAGCCTCAGAACATGGATTCAGTGACGATGACAAAACCATTCCTTCTGGATTCCACTTCATCGAGGGAACCTTCCGTGTTCAACATGAAGTTCTGGGTTGATGGTGTCCGCTACTGGTATCAGCTCACCATGACACGCAACAGAGTGCAATACGAGAAACTGTCTTACTACAAGACTGTGCAGCCAATAATGGTCTTTGAGCGTCAGTTGGAGGAAGAGCAATCTGTAGTGCGTTACAATGCCAATGTACAGAAGATAAGCAGCGATGAACAGAAAGCTCTGTTGCTTTATTGTTTGCCTAACATGTCGTTCATGGCTGCTCGTGGTCGTGTCAACATGAAGATGAAGCACGTTGATAGCGTCAGATTGTGGATGCGTCAGTTCATGCCAGTCATTGCACCTGAGCGTAATTTGTCTGACTATAGCCGTGACATGCTGGAAGAGAATGTAAATTTCCGCAGTTACATCCTTGACTTCCTCGGTCATGCCGACTTCAACATCACGAATATGCGTGTCAAGAAGGATGTTATCGGTTTTGAGCATACCGTTTCCAACGACAATGGCTCAGAGCATTATGAGCTTGGCATGGAAGACCAGAGCGCAGGAACCAACCGTGTGCTTGGTGTGGAGGCTGCCGTTTTTGCTGCTATACAGAAGAATACCCTCTTGATGATTGACGAGATGGAAGCATCACTGCATCCTGAGTTGATGGAGTTTGTCATCCAGCAGTTCTTGCGTGCAGACAGCAACAGCCAGCTTTTGCTTACCACACACTATGACGGACTGCTTCGTCAGATAGACGATCTTATCCGCAAGGATAATGTGTGGTTCGTGGAGAAAGACAAATCCGGCGTTTCCGACTTGTATTCTCTTACCGATTTCAAGGGCTTGTCACGTATGTCACCAAACAGCATCTGCAATGCTTATCGTCATGGACAGTTTGGCGCTCATCCTAACATCTAATCACTATGGCACGTAAAGACAGAAAGCAAAGAGAGAAACGTCCGTCTATGCCAGTGGTTATCGGTGCAGGCATAACGGAGCAATGGTACTTCACCCATCTCAAAAAGTTAAAGGAACTCCAGATACAGATTCGTCCTCGCTTCTTTGGTGACGAGCACATGCACGCCCTGGTAAAGAATGTTGAACATGTCCTTGCCAGTGAAGGACGTGCAATAGTCGTATTCGACACAGACGTACAGGCATGGGATGCTGGTGAGAAGACTCGTTACGAGGCATTCATGAAGAAATACGGAAAGGACGAGCGTGTAATTATATGCGATAGCCTCCCTTCTATTGAATACTGGTTCCTTTTGCACCACCTCAATACAAACCGTTACTTTGGAACTTCTAAGGCTGTAGTCAAGGAATTGCTTCACTACATCCCTAAATTTGAAAAGACAGAATGTTTTCTGAATACCCAGAAATGGGTGGAAGATCTGTGTGCAGACGGAAAAATGGAGCTTGCAACCACAAGAGCATTGGCTTTTAGCGATACAGGAGAGTCGTACACCAACATACCAAGGTTGCTGCAATCATGCTTTTCACAACCTGCTACCAACAAGAAAGACTGAACATCAGTGAAAATGACAGAGCCTGTTTATGAGTAGAAAAGAGAATCAGGAAAAGTTTGAAACCTTTTACCATGGAACTTCAGTGCTGTTTAAATCGTTTGATGCTGCTCGTTGCAATAATCTGTTTAACCAGCAGGAATACATTCTTCACTCCCAAGATGGTATAAACAGTTTTCAAGAAATATATTTTCTGAGAGGAAGAACTGTGATTGGAACGGTAACTTTTGTGTATTAGTTCGGAAAAATCTAGATTATTAGAAAAGATGTTTTTCTTATGCTTAAATGGAACTAAATGGGTACAAATGCCATCTCTTAAAAAAATAAAAGGCTGAGAATCAATCACTTGATTTTCAGCCTTGTACCCAGACCCGGGATCGAACCGGGATGGGTTGCCCCACTGGTGTTTGAGACCAGCGCGTCTACCGATT
>JAUNHZ010000265.1 GCA_030523705.1 Bacteroidales bacterium | reverse complement strand
ATTAGGTTTCGCTTATTTTGCAATAATAATTCCCCGTATATGAAAATACAACTATTACCCATTGCAGTTCTAGCCTTGCTTATTTCTTGCACGACAAACAAGGCTGAGGATGAAATGAACGGCATTGTCTCTCTGGAGCGTGCCAAGATGCCAGAGGCAGTCGTACTGTCCAATCCACAGGAGATAGAGATGCCAGAGATGCTGAACCCTGCTTATTTCAGTGTGGTACATGATTCTCTCCTCTTTGTCACCAATCAGCAGAACATGGAGAATTTTGTGGATGTCTATTCCCTTAGCACCAACACGCTCCTGTTCCATCTTGCCCATCGGGGTCAAGGTCCGTCGGAGATGCTTTCCTGCACCGTGAACAGCCACAGCAATACAGATGACAACATCTATCTGATGGATTCATCCAAGAAACGTTTCTACACAGAAGACATAAATGATGTGCTTAGCGCGGGCTCCTTCAGCCTGGGAAGGTATTTCACCTATTCATCAGAGGTGCTTGAGACGCTGGATATCATAGATGTCAGTGACAGCAGCTATCTGGCATATAACATGTGGTACCTGGATGCCGAAGGCTATCAGAATGGTATGGATTCAGGCGTGGAGCTGTTTCAGAAGAATACAGACTCGGGAAAGGGAATAGGGGATTTCTCAAACTTTGTGGCATCGGTAAACGGTGCCAGGATATTTGAAGTTCCGGGCAGCGACAGCTATTGGGTTGCAGATATCCATAAAGACGAGATTCGGATTCTGAATAGGGACTTGACTTTGAAGAAGCGCATTGAAGGCCCCGATGGTTTCAACATCTCCTATGAGTCTAGTAATGGCAATGCTCCCGTCAACTTTGTCTCTTTTTCCGGAGAGAAGGAATATCGCACGTATACAGACTATTTCATTACGAAAGACCACGTCTACCTGATTTACGAGGGAAACGACCACTTCAACATGGAGGATCTTACTCCTGTAGAGATGTTCAAGTTTGATCATGACGGGACTCTCCTGGCTACCTATAGGTTTGACAGATTCGTCAATTCTATCTCCATCAGCAAAGATGAGAGATACCTGTACTGTGGCTCCAGGAAATCTGTCAGTGAGGTTCCATGCTTGCTGAGATATGAGCTGAGATAGAAGAAAAAGAGGTCCGGGTATATTTAGAGCAATGAAAATGCTGAACTTATGATAGAATTCACTCCTGACGTAACCGGAGAGTGTTTCAGGGAAGTGTATGTATTCTGTAACACAGAAGAATTTCCGGTGGGCATTCAGATTCACGGCATAATCAAATATTAAAAAATAATATTAACTAGTTAAAGTAAAAAAATGAAAAAAGCATTTTTATTTGCAATTGTAATCACTCTGGTTTTGTTGACTTCCTGCTCGCAGGAGAAAGCAGAACTGACGTTCGAAGAGCCTCAGTTTGCTCATACAGAGAATATCCAGGGAATCGGCATAGGAGAACCTTTGGAACTGAAAATACCGCAAGGCCTTGCCGTTGGCTCCAACAGCATCTATGTGCTGTCTGTTACAGGAGATAAGGCAGTTCATGCCTATGATAAGTCCACCGGAGAGAAACTTGGCGAATATGTTTCTATTGGCGAAGGCCCCGGTGAGGTGTCAGGAATGCCTTCGGACATGGAACTGGATGATTCGGAAGGCACCCTCACAGTCTATGACACACAGGCAGAGAAAGCCGTAGTCATGAGTGTCCGGGAAGATGGGAGCCTGGCTTTCAAGGAAGAGAAGTCCCTCG
>JAUNHZ010000096.1 GCA_030523705.1 Bacteroidales bacterium | reverse complement strand
TACTCGTATTCGCTTTTTTTTATAATGCGAAAACAATCGGTTTTCCCATATCATCTGTTCTATTTTTGTCCATACCATAGGCTGGAAATTCTTCTTTTCATGAATGTTTTAGCATCCGCATTCATGTGGATACGTTTGTATCAGACACCTTCACTAATATTATTGTAATAGACTCTACCTATCAGCATTCTTGCACTACGAAGCAAGGATGTCCATTTTTTACATATCCGTTCGTCCAGGAAGCAATACCTTTGCACCCGCAATCATTGCAAAGAATAATGAATAAATCTAAAAACACAAATAAATGAAAGAAATACTATACGTTTTACTTGACAAGTATGCTGCACATGAGATGGTATTCTTATCACAAGCAATCAATGATGGCGAAATGGGCCCTCGTGAGTGTCCTAAATATAAAAATAAGGTGGTGGCACATAGCATGGAATCTGTCGTTTCGATTAGTGGTACCCGTACGATACCAGATTATACGTTTGAAACTGCACCTCAAGATTATGTGGCTCTTGTGCTGATAGGTGGTCATGGTTGGAGAGATGAGTCCTTGGCTGATGAGGTACTGCCAATAGTAAAGGATGCTATTGCCAAGGGGCGTATTGTTGGAGCTATCTGCAATGCTGCATCATGGATGGCAAAGCATGGTTTGCTCAATAACATCAAGCATACGGGCAATGGTATTCAGCAACTAAAGCTTTGGGGTGGTGATAACTATACGAACGAAGCAAACTACATCAACGAGCAAGCTGTAAGCGATGGGAATATCGTCACCGCCAATGGATCTGGTTATTTGGAATTTGCAAGAGAGTTACTACTGTTGTTGGAGAATGACTCTCCTGAAATGACTGAGCGTTACTACCAGTTCAATAAACAAGGGTTGGTGAGGCTTTTTACTCCACGACCTCGTTATGCATTCAATACAATAGCGTTCTTCACAACTGATAACCAGAAGATGGTGGATTTCTACTGCGATATCTTCGGCTTTGAAACGGAATGGAACAGGCTTGATATTGACGTAGAGATGCATCTTGATGGTATGCGCATACTACTTTTTCCACGAGAAGCAATAGAGAAGATGACACGACAGAAGTTCACATACCCCTCTGGCATCAACGGCACTATGGAAATATCATTCGATGTGCCCACCTTCGCTGATGTAGATGAGGAATACGAACGCGCAGTAAGCATGGGTGCCAAATCTATCATGGAGCCCACAACCGAGCCATGGGGCCAGCGCACCTGCTATGTTGCTGATCCCGAGGGCAACCTGATAGAGATAAGCTCGTTTGTAGCATGAGAATAGAACATACTTTTACCATCTTGTTTGAAGCCCCTTTCTGGATTGGTCTCTTTGAGGAGATTGTAGACAATCAGATGCAGGTGTGCAAAGTGACTTTTGGTGCAGAACCTACAGACCAGGAGGTGTTGGAGTTTGTGGACAAAAACTGGAATCAGCTGAAATACAGCCGCCCCATCGAAACAGAGTTAAGACTAAGTCCCAAGAACCCCAAACGCCAAATAAGGGAAGCAAGAAAACAAACCAAGAGCACAGGCATCGGCACCAAGTCGCAACAAGCCCTGAAACAACAGCAGGAAGAGAATAAACTGGAACGCAAAACCATCAACCGAGCGTTGAAAGAAAAGGAAAAAGAGCGTAAGTTTGAACTCAAGCAAGTCAAACGTAAGGAAAAGCATAAGGGACATTAAGAAATACAATTATAATGGTTACTGTCAACAATATAATCAATGACATCTTAGAAATTATCAATCGTGAGGAGCCTTTCCTCCGGTCACTTTCGGAAGAAGTTGTCTCAATGCGTTTCAATCATCAGAATCGCAGCATCAAGATGCTTATAGGTCATCTGATAGATTCGGCAAGCAATAATCACCAGCGCATGGTGCGACTACAGTATGCTCCTCGATGTGGACACTCCATGCCAAATACCGAAATGGGGATGCTCGTCTTCCCTGATTATACGCAGGACAATGATCTGTGGCTACAACTTCAGGATTATCAGCACGAGGATTGGGACACACTCCTCTCGCTTTGGAAGTATTACAACCTCCATATCTGCCAAGTGATCCGCTCTGTAGATAAGACAAAGCTCAATAACTATTGGCTCGACTATGAAGGGAACCGAGTGACATTACTGAATATGATTGAAGGCTATACGATCCATCTGAATCTGCATCTCGGACAGATACATGACTTGATTTCGTCTGACAATAAAAAATATTATTATGAAGATACTTAAGACATTAGATAAAACTCTCCAACAACGGGCGCTTGACCTTGCACTTCATGTTTTCATGCAATTTGAGGCTTCCGAATATTCTGATGAAGGTATCGAAGGTGAAGAGTGGCAAGGATATGAAATGGAATTAATTTCAAAGACATAAAATAATGAAAATACGATTAGAACAACCCGAAGATTATCGTGAGGTGGAGAACCTTACGCGTGAGGCATTCTGGAATGTTTATGCACCAGGATGCGTGGAGCATTATGTGCTCAATCAGTACAGAAACAATCCTGATTTCATCAAAGAACTGGACTTTGTCCTTGAGGTGGATTCGACAAGCTCACCAAACGGAAAGCTGATCATTGGCCATGTGATGTTCTCAAAGGCGGAGATTATAAAGGAAGACGGCTCTGCCTTCCCTGCGTGGACTTTCGGACCTATCAGTATTCATCCTGACTACAAGCGCAAGGGTTATGGACTGAAACTATTGCAGTATGCTTTAGAGAAAGCCAAGGCGATGGGCATCGGCTTCATCTGCATGGAGGGCAACATCGACTTCTACAAGCATGCCGGTTTCGTTGTGGCAAGTACATTGGGCATCCATTATCACGCAGAGCCGAAAGAAGCTGAAGTACCATACTTCCTCGCTCAGGAACTCATCCCCGGTTATCTCAACGGAATAGAAGGAACCTACCACACTCCAAAGGGCTATTACGTTGCGTTCGAGAACAAGGATGCCTTCGAAGCATACGAGGCGACGTTCCCTCCAAAGGAGAAGAATGTACAAGAAGGACAGTTGGTGGATGACTGTATGAAGAATCCGAATGAATAAAAAGCGACAGGAGAGGTGTTGACCGCATCTCTCCTGTTGTGACTAATGAGTAAAGCACAAAACAATCATACGCCAGATAGAGAGAATCTGCATCAATGAAAGCGAGAATGAAGGTGGCACATACAGCATCGGAGCGTATGGCGACTTGGCGGCTAATCCTGCCGCTTACATGCAGATTCCGTATCAGGCAAGTCCTGACAAGTACGAGTACCTCAACAAGCGTGTGCGTGACATTGTGGCTCAGTTCGTTACCGATGGCCCATCGGCAGAGAATCTCGCCAAGGGCAAGGAGTATTTCCTCAAGAACCACAACGAAAACCTGCGCGAGAACAGCTACTGGGCAACCGCCCTTGAGACCTATCTTGACACCAAGGTGGACATCACCCTCGACTTTGAGCCTACCCTCCAGAGCATCACCACCGATGACGCCCGTCGTTCTATCGAGCAGTTGATGAAACAGAAGAACCACACAGAGGTCATCATGGTGGGTGTAGCTAAATGATACTGTTTGCATATCCTTTTCTAATCATCACTTATGACTGCTAAGCAATAACCGCTTCTTTTCTTCCGTTCTTCCTTCGCTCTTCCTTTTTCCTTTTTTTTTACATCACTTCATGTTTCTTTCACGATTCTTTCATCTATAGTGAAACTTAGGTGAAACAAACATGAAACGAACGTGAAAGGAATGTGAAACAAAGAGCAAATTCACTTATGACCAAATCTTGACAAAATAGGGAGGAATATCAGATTATTTCACCACCATGGCGAACGATGGTGGCATCAGTTTTCAAGCAAATTCCTGTTCTCATTTAAAACGGCTAATCATTGGAGTACGGATACCCGGTTTCAGTTCCCCATTGATAATGTAGTTCCAAGTTCCGTCGTTTACTAAGCTAGCACCGGCACGTGCACCCTCTTCACACTCACTAAGAATCTGCCACTGCTCTGTCTCTACCTGAAAGGCTAGGATATAACGGTTGAATTTATACCATTCCACTGGATTTTCCATGTAACTTGGGCCGCTGAGTTCTCCATTCAACGCCCTTGGAAAGATATCTTGGTTTACTCCACCAATGCAAATGATCTGCTCTCCATCTGGTGAAGCTACGGCAGCACCCCCAGCTAGAGCAATAATTTCACCTGCAGGAGTTAGAGGTGCCTCCACCTCGTCCCAAGTTTGGGTCTGCAAATCATACTTCATACCATTGGAAGGCATGAAAGCTGGGATATTCTCAAAAATCTTTGGAGTATAACCGCCAAAGATATAGAGCGCATGGTGAGAAATAGCACAGACAGGTTGTACGCGAGGGGCACCTGGCAGTTCTGTCTCAAGCACCCACGCAAGGTTTTCTGCTCCCAAATCCAGTTTGTACACAGCACCCGAAGCCTGTCCATCGGCATTACCACCCACCACATAAACCATGCTTCCTTCTATGGCTCCATACGCATTATCCACGCAAACCGGTAATGAAGGGAGCGTGTCTAGAGAGAGTTGGTCCTCTTTCACTTCTAATGCATAGACTGCATTTAGTTTTTCACCACCTGTAGCTAAACCACCCACACAAATGAGCTTATTTTGGTAAGGCAGCGTAATGCCATATGCCGATGCTTGTGGTATCCTACCCACTAATTTCCAGTTAGGCTTAGTACCATCGGAAAGGCTAGATGCCCAGATATAGTCGTAGTAGATTTTCTCACCACCTTGTGCAGCAGGAACATGGGGAAAGTTACATCCGCCAGCTAGTACCAAATAGCCATTTGAAACACCACAATACGCAGCAGAGACTCCCTTGTTGAAACATGTGTCAGGAGTCTCGTAGTTAGACAAGTGCTCCATAACAAATTCCGCGGGGGCAGGCTCCACCGGTTTAGTAGTGCATGCAGCCAGTGCCAGCAACAGTACAGCCATGAGGCTAAAAGTAAAAAAACGGCCCATATTTCTTCTTTTTCTTTTTGTGCTTTGCAAAAGTACAAAATCAAAAGTGAGAAACCTATTTTTTCCACGACTTTATTTACGAAAAAAGGACACACATCCATTGCAGAAGGTCAAATGTTACTTTGTCTTTCCTTCGCTCTGAGCCTTATGTGATACCTACCATCAAACTTTCACACGAAGAACTAGGATGTAACACCATCTTCATCATTTTGTAACATAATAATGATATCTTTGCAGAACGGCCAGCACAAGATATCTTTTCATAATGAATGACAGGTTTAGAAGTTATCAGTTCTGAATGGAATCAAAGGAAGGCCATTTGCTCCCTTAACTGTTCCTATAGCAAAATTATGGAAACAATAACGAACTGCTACAGGCTCCTTCACAGCATCGCTATATACGATAATGTCTCTGTTTGAGGCTTTCGCTTTGGCAGGAACGAACTTACGGTCGAAACCACAGATTTCAAATCCTTCCATCTCATCTACCGTATTAAATGCATCCCATGCATGATCAAAGGTCAACAAGACCTTACCATCTTTAATCTCCATGGATTTATACTTTGGGCTATAGCCTGGCATACCCTCCACCTTATAGGTCTCTGTGAGCGCCAGATAGCTCAAGCGCTGGCCTACCTTCTCCTTCTGGCAAGGGTGAATCTGGTTCTTTTCGTATGGATAGACCAAGTCGGACGTACTGACGATTCCCGTATTAGGCGTTATATCGCACACCTTGTGCTGAGCCTCACGCAAGAAAGCTCCCTGTGGGTCATATCCATATTCGTAAGGCGCTATCTCAACCATATAAAATGGGAAATCACCTTGCTTCCATTCACTTCTCCAGAGATTAATCAGACGAGACATACGCTCAGGAACAGTGGTGTGTCTGCCCACGTTACTCTCACCCTGATACCAGATGCATCCCTTGATGGTATAGCCAATGATAGGGTGATGCACGCCATTATACATGATTTCACGACGATGATAGTCCTGCTTTTCCTTCAGGATTTCTTCCTTGGTGTAGGCTTCACCATATTCCTTGAGTATATCTGCTGGGAACCAGCCCTCGATAAGACTGCCACCCCATGCATTATTGATGATACCCACAGGCACATCCAGGATACGGGTAAGGTTCTCTGCGAAATAGAAGGCTGTTGCGCCAAAGTTTCCTGCATTAGCAGGTGTGCAGACCTTCCAGGTTCCCTTGGCCTTGTCTGCAGGCTCAAAGCAGACTTGCTGCTCTATGGTAGCAAAACGGATGCGATTCTTGTACTGAGCAGACAAAGCTATGACTTGTGCAGATTCCTCTACCGGACAGTTCCAGAAACCCCTTAAAGGCATCTGCATATTACTCTGGCCACTTGCCAGCCATACTTCACCTATCAACACATCTTCAAGTACACAAGGCTCACCATCGGAAATTGTAACAGTCTGTGGAACAAAGCTAGCAGCAGGAGTTTTAACAAATACCTCCCATCTTCCACTTGCATCCGCCTTAGTGGTATAAGTATCCTGGTTCCAAGATACATTTACAGAAACTTTGGTTCCACTCTTAGTCCATCCCCAAAGCTTAGCATCGGTCTGCTGCTGCAGGACCATGTGTGAGCTAATCTGGTCTGGTAAAACAACTTTGGCCTGCACTGTGATAGAGCAAATCAAAACCAACAAGGATAATAATCTATGCATCATAAAATCTATTAGAATCTTTCAATAATCTCCAAACACATTCTGGAATTGTGGTAAGGGCATTTCCAGAATCCAGCCTTGTCATCCACCCGGTTGACATGTCCTTCCGGGTCACAGCTCCAGAACCACTCACCCTCTTCATAATCTATGAGATGCGTCTTGATATATTCCCACGTGTCTGTACCCAGCTTCAATGCATGCTCATCGCCAAAATGCTGGTATATATTCAGGAATCCTACCACAGCCTCAGCCTGTACCCACCAGTGACGGTCTGCATCAACCACACCAGTATCCAGATTAGCCTCATGCACCATGCTATGGTCGGCTTGGATACCTTTCTCACTGGCCTTAGCCACAAGCTGGACGATGGGTTCCACCTCTTTCAGCACCTCAGGATCACCTAACACAAGAGCAGCCTCATGAAGAAGCCAGGAACACTCTATGTCGTGCCCGTAGCTTTCCAGGTTACCACCGCCTCGCGTCCAGTCGTTCTCAAAGAACAAATCCAAATGGTGTGTCTCTGGATTCAGAATATGATTCGTAAAAATCAGTATCAGATTTCTCAAAGCCTTCTCCAGACGCTCATCTTTCCAAATTCTATAGAGATTGGTATAAGGTTCAATGATGTGACGGTGAGTATTTTGGGATTTTGGATAATTGGCATCCTTATCAGAAAGTCGGTTATCTTCTACCGGATTCCACTCTCTGGTACATGCCTCTATGTAGCCATTATGCTGGGGATCGAAAGAATATTTCTCAATGGTCTCAAAGAGTTTGATGCCATATTCCAATGCTTCCTTATCACCAGTAGCACGTGCATATTCACTCAGGCCATATAGCATAAAGCCTAACTCATAGAACTGCTTCTTTGTGTCTACTGGATTACCCTTATAATCCAACTCCCAATAGGTCCCGCCAAATTCCTTATCGAAGAAATGGGTCAAAATATAATCTTTTGCACGTGTGGCAACAGTAAGATAATCCGGATTTTGAAGAACACGATAGGCTGCTGAAAAAGTCCAAAGAATACGGGCATTCAAAATACCACCTTTATGGGCTGTAGGATTTAACTCATTATTACCCTTAATTTGACCATAAAAACCACCATTTTCTGCATCAATGGTACGATTCATCCAAAAAGGCAAGATGTTTGATTCCAGTATTTCTTGGACTTCTTTTTTCAATTCAGCAGTCTTCATACCTAAACTATTATTTAACCAAAATCAATTTATTCTTATCAATCAACTTCTTAAGCGTCTCTACTGATGATGTTGTAGTCAACCCGTCGGATGGTGTGTTCAAACAGTAATCCACCAACTGATCTACGGTTGAGACTGCTACATGCATACGCGTATCTGAAGATGCATAATAAATCTTTACCGTACCATCTTCATCAGCAATCCAGCCATTACAGAACAATACGTTGCTAACATCACCAACACGCTCCTCACCTTCTGGAACCATAAAATAACCGCCAGGTGAGGCAATCAACTTAGTTGGATCTTCTAAGGAAGTCATATACAGATACAACACATACCTAAGACCTGCAGCACAACCTCTTACACCGTGAGCCATATGCAGCCAGCCCTTAGGAGTCTTGATAGGGTGTGGCCCCTCACCATTCTTCACTTCCTTAATGGTATGATAGTAGCGCTTGTCGATGATAATCTCCTCTTTCACTTCTGCGTGAGTGATATCATCAATCAAAGCCCAGCCAATACCTCCACCACTACCAGCATCAATGAAACCATCTTGAGGACGGGTATAGAATGCATACTTTCCATCTACAAATTCAGGATGCAGAACCACATTACGCTGCTGACTCTTAGACTTCAAATCAGGAAGACGTTCCCAGTTCACCAGATCCTTTGTTCTGCAAATGCCAGCAGTAGCAGTAGCAGCAGAAAGATCACCTACAGGAGCACTATCATCATGACGCTCAGCACAGAAAATACCATAAATATAGCCATCCTCATGAGCTGTAAGTCGCATATCATAGATGTTGGTAGCAGGAACCGCATCATCGGGCATGGTCACAGGGTAATCCCAAAAGCGGAAATTATCTATACCATTTGGACTTTCTGCTATGGCAAAAAATGATTTACGGTCTGCACCTTCAACACGTACAACAAGAATGTATTTGCCGTTCCACTTGATAGCGCCAGAATTCATGGTGGCATTCATCATGATACGTTCCATCAAATAAGGATTCGTCTTCTCATCCAAATCATATCTCCAAATTATAGGAGTATGAGCGGCAGTTAGAACAGGATTCTTGAAACGCGTGAAAATACCATTTGTCTTTTCTACCGGTTCATTCTTGATGCTGAGAAACTCCTCATGTTCCCGGAGCAGCTTATTCACTTTTTCACAAAAGTTATCCATATCTTTTTATATTTTATTCATAATAATGGCTTCTAAGCCTTTTCTCGGCAAATATATATAAAATAATCATGGATATAAAAGACAATCATGAAAAAAACAACATCATACTATTCCATGCCAAAAAAGTATCATATTTAACAGTAACTGGCTTTACAATGGAACAAGAAAAAGGAGGGAATGAATTTCCCTCCTTTTTCTTATTTTCACTAGATTATCAACTTCTTCTTTCGGTATTGCTCCCGGAATTCCTTCGGAGAGCATTTTTTTTTCTTTTTTAAGATACGATTAAAATTAGACAGGTTATTAAAACCACAACCATAAGCAATCTCTGCAATCGTGGTTGTAGTATCCACTAAGAGGCGCGTTGCGTGACCTACCCTGATATCTGTAATATAATCCGTTAATGATTTTCCTGTTCTCAATTTAAAGAATCTACTGAAAGAGGTTCTGGACATATTCACCAATTCAGCCAAGTCATTTAAACGAATCTCCTCTGCGTAATGCTCATTTACATATTTTGAGACTTTGTTCACGCGGCGGCTCTCGGTGTTTGCTGCAGTCTTAGCAAACGAAGAGCTAGACAGCGTTCTTGCACCTGTACAGATAGACAACTCATACAGAATAGTCAGGAACTTTATCACAGAATAGAAACCATTCTTTTCCTCGGCTAGAGAATCCAAGATATTATAGACTTTCAGAATGGTGATTTGAGGAAAGCACAATCCCTTTTCAGCCTCTTTCATCATGCGCTGGATACTTCCGAATTGATTCTTGCCAAAAAACGCCTTATCAGAAAAATCCCACTTAAACTGAATGGTTATCTCATGGATATCCTCAGAATTACACTTCTCCTGAACAATAGCATGCTCCAAATCCTTTCCTGTTATTAAGAAAAGATCCAGATCACCAATAGTCTCAGAGCTATCGCCCACAATGCGACGAGCTCCTGAAGCATTGGCTAAAAAGTTCAATTCAAACTCCTCATGTGTATGAATTGGATAAGTGAATTCTTTCTTATGCCTATCTGCAATGTAGAAAGAATCTCCAGCAGACAATGGTGTAATCTCATGTATTACAATTGAATTTGCGTTGCTTTTCTCCGTATTCATATGATATATGTATTGGCATACAAATATACATATATTTCCTATTTATAATACTATTATTACACCATTAAGCTATAATTTCTCAAGAAAAAGACAAAATAGTATCAGCAGCCTACTTTTTTGAAGAGAAAAAAGCGCCATTTTTTTGAACTCCTTTAACAAAATATGTATATTTGCATAACATCCTTAATTTCGCAGCACTATAACATTAAACATATTTTAAGGTCCTGAGCAAC
>JAUNHZ010000095.1 GCA_030523705.1 Bacteroidales bacterium | reverse complement strand
GGACTCTTCGGCTTCAAAGAGTCCTTTTGAAGTTTACTTGCGGATTTGAGGCTTATTATGATTTAAATGCTTTACTCCACTCATGACTTATTTCTTCAGGGACAAAATAGATTTATACTGCGCAGTATCGTGAAGAATCTCCACTGCCTTGTCTAACTCCTTATCGTATTTCAGCTGCTGCTCCACACTACCGGCTTGATAGAAATAGCGCTTGATGACCTCATCGCTCAGCAACCGGAGAATCTCCTCCTTGTTCTGCTGCAAGTCAAACTCGATATTATGGTTCAGCTTTTTCTCCAGTGCATCAAACTCTTCCTTGGCAGATTCCAGGTATCCTTCAAACTCGGCTATCTGTTTCAGGCTCTTGAGTACACTCTCGGTCTGCTTATCGTAGGTAAAGTCGCTCTTCTTTACCATATCACAGAATTTGGCATAATCCTCATCGGTGAGCTGGAAGGCAGCCACAGAAGCTAGGTTAGGGTGACTGTAATAGTAATCGGTAGCAAAATCCACCAGCACATCAGCAGCAGAAAGATATGCCGTGATATTAGCCAAGGTATCTAGTTTCACCTCCACATCAGGGCGGATGCCACCTCCATCTCTGACCTCACGGCCAATCTCTGTATGGAACACATGCGTCAAGCTATCGGCTATACGGGTAGCTCGGCCCATTCCATCACGGTTCTTGTAGTCAATAGCCTGTACACAGCGGCCACTTGGAATATAATACTTAGAGGTTGTCAGTTTGATACTGCTGCTATACGGCATTTCACGCACGGTCTGCACCAGTCCCTTTCCGTAGGTACGCGTTCCTACTATTACGCCACGGTCATAATCCTGCAGTGTACCTGCCATAATCTCCGAAGAAGAGGCTGTATTATCATTCACCAGAACCACCAATGGAATATCTGCATCCAATGGTTCCTTCTTGGTAAAGTACTCGCTCTCAGCCGATTTGATTTTTCCCTTGGTCTTCAGTACCAACTTTCCCTTAGGCAAGAACAAGTTCACAATCTCTACAGCTTCGCTCAGCAGACCACCTCCATTATTACGCAAGTCAAACACAAGACCCTTTGCACCTTTTCCTTTCAGTTCAATCACAGCCTTACGGATATCCTTGGAGCAATTCTCGGTAAATCCACTGAAATCAATATAGCCCACATCACCCTTTACCAAACCGTAATAAGGAACGGCAGGGGTAGCAATGGTCTCACGAATGATTTTAAAATCAAGAGGCTTCTGCACACCCGGGCGCTGCACCTTGAGCACGAAACTGGTACCAGGCTCACCTTTCAGCATAGCACTTACATCGGCAGTTGACTTGCCTGTCAGGTCTGTATTGTCTATTTTCAACAGCACATCACCCGCCTTCAGACCGGCACGGGCAGCAGGACTATTGGCATAAGGCTCTGAAATAATGACCTTGTCTTTCTGATACAAACGGATTACGGAACCAATACCCGCATACTTACCCGTAGTCATCATCTTGAGCTCGCCCATATCCTCATCGGAATAATACACGGTATAAGGATCCAGCTGTCCCAGCATATAGTCTATTCCCTTACGTACCACCTTCTTGGTATCCAGGGTATCCACGTAATACTGTTCCAATTCTTTGCAGATGGCTGTAAAGATATCGATATTCTTAGCCACCTCAAAGTTTCGGTCTCCGGTATTCTGCGCTTTAGCAGGGAGTACCAGAATCAGTAATGCAAAAATGCAATATAGTTTTTTCATCCGTTTCATATTTTCTGCAAAAATAGTGCAAACAAGTGTAATATTAGGTGTTTAGACCCAACTTTTTACTTTATTTTATGAGAAAAAGATTTTTTTTTGCCCAAAATGTTGCATAATTAAAAAATCCGCCGTACTTTTGCACCGCATTTCGAAAGAAAAACTGCTTCAATAGCTCAGTTGGTTAGAGCACCTGACTGTTAATCAGGGGGTCGTTGGTTCAAGCCCATCTTGAAGCGCTATCAAGAACGAAATGCAAACTGCTTCAATAGCTCAGTTGGTTAGAGCACCTGACTGTTAATCAGGGGGTCGTTGGTTCAAGCCCATCTTGAAGCGCGAAAGAGAGAGATACATTTTGTATCTCTTTTTTTTGCTGAGTGTAATGTTTAAAAAACCCACCGTCGTATTTCACAACGGTGGTTTTGCTTTTTATAGAAATGATGTCTTATTTGTACTTGTTCACACGCTCATCGTTGATGACACCCTTCCAGTTCATACCAAAGGCGAATGAATAGGTGTTACCATCTGCGTCCTTATAGCACTCCATATCGTGTGATACATCTTCCAACTGCTCTTCTACCACCTTCATGCTTGCTGGCATATCCATAGGAAGCAATGCTGATGGCTCAGCCTTACCACTTACGATATCCAATACAGCCTGGTTTCCTACAGTGAAGGTAACGAGCAATGCATCGGCTGCAGCCTCGAACTCAGAGACAACAACTGGGCGTCCAGTGCTGAGAGCTACTACTACAGGCTTGTCGCCCATGAGCTTCTTGGTATCCAGGACAACCTGCATGTCGTCTTTATTGGCAGTCTTCACGGTCTTACCCTTGTAAGAACGGTTGGTGAAGCTTTCCTTAGGGTCGCCACCAGCTACACTGGTTTCACGTGCAAACTCTGCAGTGTAATCATTATACTGCAAGCTTACAGGAACATAGCCATTACCACCCTTGTTGCGATCCTCTACACTATAGCCAGCACCAGAAGAAGGCTCATTGATGAATACCAAAGCAAAGTCTGCCTCCTCTGGGTTCTCTACTACATTATAGTATTTCTTGACCAAATCCAGGCTAACTGGGTAGTCCCACTTGTCTTCGCCGCTTGCGCCCATCATGCCTACTGTGCGGACAAAGTGACGCTTAGCTACGTACACGTTCTTCTTCTCAGCCATTGGAAGTGCATTACCGTGGTTCTTCAGCATAACGATAGACTTGAGCTGGGCCTCGTAACCAGCCTGCATGAACTCTGGCTTACCTACGGTAGCCTTAGTCTCCTCTGGATCCAGGTATGGGTTTTCAAACAAACCTACACGGAACACGTTCAGCAGCAAGCGGTAAGCCGACTTCTGGAAACGCTCGTCAGCACTTTCCTTACCGTACTTGTCGCACCAGATCTTATAAGCCTCCAATACAGGACCCTTGTCATTCTGACCACCAAACTGGTCTACACCAGCCTCCAGGATCATAAAATGGCGCTCTGCAACTGGCACATTTTCAACACCCCAGCACATACCACCAAAAGCTTCAACGGCATTATTGTCGAACATGATGTTCCAGTCGGTACAAGCCACACCATCGAAACCAGCCTCTTCACGGAGCTGCTTCTGGATCATCCACTTGCTGTAGCTACCACCTACATTGTTACCATCAGGATCCTGGTTGAACAAGATACTGTAGATAGGCATGATAGCAGAAGCCATACCTGTACCATCTTCCAGCTTGAAGGCACCTTCGGTAAATGATTTCTTATGCTCCTCCAGGTTGTTACCAGGATAAACAGCATACTTACCATAGCAGTAGTGAGAGTCACGGCCACCTTCCTGAGCTCCGTAACCATACCAGTGCTTCACCATAGCATTCACAGAGTTATAGCCCCATGCGCCATCAATAGCCTGGTCTTTAGGAGAAGTCTGGAAACCATCGCAATATGCACGAGCCATATCGGTAGCCAAGTCGGAATCATCACCAAAGGTTCCGCTGAAACGAGACCAACGAGGATCTGTAGCCAGGTCAACCTGTGGAGAAAGAGCTGTAGCAATACCCAGTGCACGATACTCGGTAGATGCAATCTGACCAAACTGCTTCATGACAGCAGGATCAAAAGTAGCAGCAATACCTAACGAAGAAGGCCAGATAGAGATGGTACCACCTGCACCATAGTTATATTCTGCATCAGATCTTGAAGTATGACGAGGGTCAGAGCTGTTGTTTGCAGGAATACCATGTCCCAGTCCCTCTACAAATGCCTGTACGTTATTGTTCCACTTAGCAGCTACCTCAGGGCTCTCTACAGAAGTAACCAATACCGCACGCAGGTTATCCTCCTTCAAGAACTTCTTCTGCTGGTCGGTCAAGTCATAGCTCTGCAAGCCACTTGCCTCCAGTGTAGTGTCATTATAGGTTGAGCCTCTGAAGTGACCACCGCCAGGATTACCAGGGATAGACTGGTGAGCAGAATACAGCATCAGACCGGCAATCTCCTCAATAGACAACTGTGCAGCCAAGTCCTTGGCACGCTCCTCTGGAGTCTTGCGCCAGTCCTCATAAACGTCAATCTCGCCATTCTTGTTCAAATCCTTAAACATGTAGCCTCCATCCTCAATGAGCTGGATGCCACTCTCAGGAGAATAGCCCAAAGTCTGGCCACCCTGCTGAATCACCAGGTTATACTGTCCGTGTTCCTCGATGGAATACTTAGGACCACAACCTGTCAAAACTGCTGCAGCACCTACCAGGACTGCAGAGAGATACAAATTCTTTTTCATGGTTTTATGTTAAAAATGAATATATTCAGTTTGCAAATATACACAGAAATTTACTTATTCGTTATTATTATTGACCAAAAAACTAAAGAGCGGCTGAAAGTCACCTCTCAACCGCTCTATTTATATTAAATAAGGTAAGCCTTATAGCTTATTCAGCTTTTGGTTCATGACGCTCAGGACGTGGACGACGCTCGCCACGGTCTCTGCGCTCAGGACGCTCACCACCCTCTGGACGAGGACGACGCTCACGCTGTGGACGCTCTACATAACCCTCTGGCTTCTCCATGAGCACCTTACGGCTCAGTTTGAACTTACCGGTCTTAGGGTCAATCTCAAGCAGCTTAACCTGCAGCTTGTCACCTTCCTTGATGCCTGCCTCTTCTACAGTCTCCAGACGCTTCCAGTCAATCTCTGAAATGTGGAGCAGACCATCCTTACCTGGCAAGAACTCTACAAATGCACCATAAGGCATTACGCTGCGTACGGTACCCTCGTAAACCTCACCAATCTCAGGAACAGCCACGATAGCCTTAATCTTAGCCAAAGCAGCATCGATGCACTCCTTATTTGTACCAGCAATCTGGATCTTACCAACACCGTCAACCTCCTCGATAGAGATGATAGCGCCAGTCTCCTCCTGCATACCCTGGATAATCTTACCACCAGGGCCGATTACTGCACCAATGAACTCCTTTGGAATAGTCAGAGCCTCAATGCGTGGAGCATGTGGCTTGAGATCCTCACGAGGTTCAGCAATACAATCAGTAATCTTACCCAAGATAAACTCACGGCCCTGCTTAGCCTGCATCAATGCCTTCTCCAGAATCTCATAGCTCAAACCGTCGCACTTGATATCCATCTGAGTAGCAGTGATACCATCGCGGGTACCAGTTACCTTGAAGTCCATATCACCCAAGTGGTCCTCATCACCCAGGATATCGCTCAAGATAGCGTACTTGTCCTCACCTGGATTCTTGATCAGACCCATAGCAATACCAGAAACAGGCTTAACCATCTTCACACCTGCATCCATCAGTGCCAGTGTACCAGCACATACGGTAGCCATAGAAGAAGAACCGTTAGACTCCAGGATATCACTTACCAAACGTACAGTGTAAGGATAGTCTGCAGGAATCTGGCCCTTCAAGGCACGCCATGCCAAGTGACCATGACCAATCTCACGGCGACCAACACCACGCTGAGCCTTAGCCTCACCGGTAGAGAATGGAGGGAAATTATAGTGCAACAGGAAACGCTCACGTCCCTGAGTCAATACATCATCAATGATCTTCTCATCGCTCTTGGTACCCAAGGTACAAGAAGTGATAGACTGAGTCTCACCACGAGTGAAGAGAGATGCTCCGTGAGGGCCTGGCAATACGTCAACCTCACAAGAGATAGGACGGATCTCAGTAGTCTTACGACCATCCAGACGCTGACCCTCATCCAAGATGCAACGACGCATAGCATCGCGCTCTACATCATGGTAATAACGGTCAATCAAGCTATCCTTCTCGTCCAGATCAATATCCTCATCGTTAGCATGAGCCTCATGGTAAGCAGTCTTGAAGTCCTCTACAATCTGCTCAAAGGCAGCAGCACGAGCATGCTTCTCCAGTGCCTGCTTAGTCACATCGTAAGCTGGCTGGTAGCAAACCTTCTTTACCTCCTCACGCAGCTCCTCATCGTTCACCTCATGGCAGTACTCACGCTTGGTAACTGTACCGCACTCCTCCATCAGCTCCATCTGAGCCTTGCAGTGAACCTTGATAGCCTCGTGAGCAGCCTTCATGGCATTCAGCAAATCCTGCTCAGAAACTTCCTTCATCTCACCCTCAACCATCATGATGTTGTCATAAGTAGCAGCAACCATGATGTCCAAGTCAGCCTGCTCCAGCTGCTCGAAAGTAGGATCAATCACAAACTCACCGTTGATACGAGCCACACGAACCTCAGAAATAGGGCCTTCGAATGGTATATCTGAAACAGCCAGTGCTGCAGAAGCAGCCAAACCAGCCAATGCATCAGGCATGTCAATGCCATCGGCACTCAACATCAGAATGTTGACATAAACCTCTGCATGATAGTTACCTGGGAACAATGGGCGCAAAGCGCGGTCCACCAGACGGCAGGTCAGAATCTCATAGTCCGAAGCCTTTCCCTCACGCTTGGTGAAACCACCTGGGAAACGGCCAAAAGCACCATACTTTTCTCTATACTCTACCTGCAAAGGCATGAAATCTGTTCCGGGAACTGCATCTTTTGCGGCGCAAACAGTAGCCAGCAACACGGTCTTACCCATGGTAAGCATCACAGCACCGTCAGCCTGTTTCGCCACTTTCCCGGTCTCGAGTTTGATGGTTCTTCCATCAGGCAACTCGATAGTTTTTGTAATAACGTTCATCTAAAATATTGTTTGAAAAAAATAATTAACTCAAAAATTGCGCAAATATACAAAAATCACCTTATATAATCATGCAAAATGAGAAAAAGTTGAGTTTTCAAACCTTTTTTTGGTAATTTTAAGTTTCAAATGAGCCAAAAATCACAAAGAGATTATATATTTGCATTCAAATTTGAAAAAACACCAAAAGAATGAAGAAAATCATTAGCTGTATGGGACTGGCGCTCGTAGCTCTTGCTGCTTGTGACAGCACCCCTAAATTCGGCATTGAGGGTACAATTACCAGTGCCGAAGACAAAGTTCTCTACTTGGAGAATGTGGGTCTGGAAGAAGTCAGCATGCTCGACTCAGTAAAGCTGGGAAAGAACGGAAAGTTTGATTTCCAGGTAGCTGCTCCAAATAACCCTGAGTTCTATCGTTTGCGCATCGAGGATAGAATCATCAACTTTACCATTGACTCTACAGAGACTGTCAAGGTACAGGCTGAGCTCCCTACCATGCCAACCGACTATGTCATTGAAGGTTCTGAGAGCAATCAGAAAATCAAGGAACTGGCTATTAAGCAGATTGCCTTGGAGAAGGCTATCATGGCCATCAGCTCTTCTAAGTTGGCTCCTGGCGACAAGCAGGACAGCATTATGCATTCACTGGCAGCCTACAAGGATGAGGTGAAGCGCAACTACATCTTTGCTAACCCTACCGATGCATCGGCTTACTTTGCATTGTTCCAGACTGTTACTGGATACCTGATTTTCGACCCAGTAAACGACAAGAAAGACGTTCAGTGCTTTGCTGCCGTGGCTACCAGCTGGGATAATGCCTATCCACATGCCAGCCGTGCACAGAACCTGCATAACATTGCCATCCGTGGTCTGAAGAATGTTCGCGGACCTGTGATTAAGGAGGTAGAGATTGACCCAGAGAAGGTAAAGGAGACAGACCTAATCAACATTGGTTTGCCAGACTTGAGAGGCAAGATCCGTAACTTGACCGACTTGAAGGGCAAGGTAGTCCTGCTGGATTTCACCATCTACTCACATGCCGCCTCTGCACAGCGTAACATGCTGCTGCGTGAGATCTACGACAAGTACAAAGGCCAGGGCTTGGAGATCTACCAGATTTCACTGGATACCGATGAGCACTTCTGGAAGACTAACGCAGACAACCTGCCTTGGATTTGCGTACGCGATGCAAACGGCATCTACTCAAGTAACGTAGCCGTTTACGGCGTTACCAACCTGCCTACCTTCTTCCTGATAGACAGAGACAACACGTTGAAATTACGTAACGATAACATCAAAGATATTGAGAGCGAAATCAAAAAGCTCCTGTAAGTAACCTAAAAGATAAAAGTTTTATGGCATATATGACTAAGGAAGGCTACGACAAACTCGTAGCCGAGCTCCATCAGCTGGAGACCGTAGAGCGTCCAAAGGCCAGTGCTGCTATTGCAGAGGCTCGCGATAAGGGCGACCTTTCCGAGAACTCAGAATACGATGCAGCCAAAGAAGCTCAGGGAATGCTGGAGATGAAAATCAACCAGTTGAAAGAGGTCATCAACACCGCTAAGATTATTGACCCTTCTAAACTGAACACTGACACCGTACAGATTCTGACTAAGGTAGAGCTGCGTAACACCAAGAATAACATGAAGATGGCTTATACCATTGTTTCAGAGAGTGAGGCTAACCTGCGTCAGGGTAAGATTTCCGTAAGCACCCCTATTGCACAGGGTCTGCTGGGCAAGAAGGTAGGCGATGTAGTGGACATCAAGATCCCACAGGGTACCATCTCCCTGGAGATTATCAGTATCTCATTCTAAACACTTAGACCTATGGCAACTATTTTCAGCATGATTGTAGCAGGTGATATCCCTAGCTATAAAGTAGCAGAGAACGATAAGTTCTACGCATTCCTGGACATCAACCCACTGGTAAAGGGCCACACGCTGGTTATCCCAAAGCGCGAGGTAGATTATTTCTTCGACCTTACCGATGAGGAGATTGGTGAGATGCAAATCTTTGCCAAGCGAGTAGCCACAGCCATCAAGAAGGCGTTCCCATGCATCAAGGTAGGTCAAGCCGTATTAGGTCTGGAAGTGCCACATGCACACATTCACCTGGTACCTATGCAGAAAGAGAAAGACATGCTCTTTACCAACCCTAAGTTGGAGCTGACCCCAGAGGAATTCCAAGAAATTGCTGCAGCCATCTCCGCTGCATTTGAATAACAAAAAAAAGAACCCGCAATCAAGCGAGTCCTTTTTTATTTATAGGAAATCTTCTCCCAAGTTCATCTGCGCATCATTCACGTACTTGCGCCACTCTGGGGCTTTCCCCCGTGGGCAGATCACCAGCAAGTTGTCGTCATCAATGACCACAAAGTCGTCTAACCCCTCTACAATCACCGTCTTGCCCTCTGGCACCATGATGGCATTCCGTCTGGCACCATAGCTCACCACATTGGAATTAGGCACCACATTCTCATTGTCATCTTTTGGAGACAGATGATAGAAAGAATCCCAGTTACCCACATCGGCCCATCCAAACTGGCACTCCTTTACATACACCCTCTCTGTCTTTTCCAGCACAGCGCTATCCAGTGTAAGGTTAGGCAGCATGGTATATAGCTGTCCCAGGAAAGCAATCTTCTCCTGGGTAGGTGCTTCGCGAAGCTTATTCTCGTCGGCCATGTTCAACAAAGCCTGGATATGTCCGGAAAGGCCATTATAGATAGCCTGGGTGGACCACAGGAAGATACCCGTGTTCCAGCAGAACTCGCCACACTCTACAAAGAACTGCGCAAAATTCAGCTCAGGCTTTTCGGTGAACGACTGCACCTTAAAGAATTCGTCCAGCTGTTCCTCACTTTTCTGAATATAGCCATAACTAGTCTCAGGCTTGTTCGGTGTAACACCCAATGCCACTGGTACATGATTCTCGCCCACAAAGTCCAATGTCTTGAGAATATCTTCTTGGAAAAGCTGCTCATTCGTAATCAGCTGGTCGGCAGGAACAAAGACCACACGAGCAGCCTTATCGCGCAAGCGGATGTGTAAGGTAGCCCACAAGGCAGCAGGTGCCGTATTTCTACGCATAGGCTCTGGCAGCACCTGTTCCTCGCTCAGTACAGGCAGCTGCTCATGCACCAGGTCCACATATTCCTTCTGTGTTACCACATATACATTCTCCTTATCAATAAATCGGGCCATACGGTCGAACGTCTGCTGTAGCAAAGTCCTACCCATGCCAAAGAAATCCAAGAATTGTTTAGGTTTCCCCAACCTGCTTACTGGCCAGAAACGGGTACCCTGTCCGCCTGCCAGAATTACGCAATAGTTGTGCTCGTTTCGTTTATTATTCATATTAGGTCTAGTTTTCGATTTAAAGATAGGTATTCCCCCTAACACAGCCTAACAAAAGCACTTTTTTTTGCATTTTTTCGTCTTTTTATTTGGAGTTTAAGAAAAATGTAGTACCTTTGCAGCGCAATTAAGCATTACAACTCAATTGCCCAGATGGCGGAATCGGTAGACGCGCTGGTCTCAAACACCAGTGGGGCAACC
>JAUNHZ010000094.1:3651-10534 GCA_030523705.1 Bacteroidales bacterium | reverse complement strand
CTTCCTAAGAAAATGAGCAGAATGCCGATGACCAGAATCATTCCAAAGAACAATGTATGCGATACAGTGTCCAATGTGGTGTTAACCAGCTGAGTTCTATCTAAGAATGGGTAAATCTTTACACCATGAGGGAGAATATCATTATTCATATCATCTACGGCCTCATGAATCTTGTCCAATACATCCGACGGATTCTGGTAACGAAGAATCTGAACAATACCTTCCACACCATCACGGTAATCTGTATCATCATCCAAATAGCCAAGGATACCCTTGCGCTCCAGGTTTCCGTATTTCAGTGTGCCTAAGTCGCTTAGATAAATAGGTGTACCATTCACACTCTTGACTACAATACCCTCCATATCTTTTAGGTCAGTAATCAAACCCTCGCCACGAACCACATAGCTCTGGTCTCCTCGTGTGAGTGTACTACCACCAGCATTGGAGTTGTTCAAGTTGATAGATTCCTCAATCTCTCCTAAGGAAATGCCAAATTTAGCCAGCTTATCAGGATTGATTTCCACCTGGAACTGTGTAGTGATGCCACCATAATTACTCACATCGGCTACACCCTGAATCTGTGTAAGACGAGGGATGATAACCCATTTATTCAAATCGGTAAGCTCCCTAAGTGTGTGGTTATCACTTTTTAAGATATATCTAAACACCTCACCAGTAGGCGAAGTAAGTGGATTCAACTCCGGAACGGCATCGTATGGAAGCTCCACATCGCCTATACACTCACGAACGCGTTGACGTGCCCAGTAATCTTCTGTTCCATCCTTGAATACTAACATGATGGTAGAGATACCAAAGGTATTGTTGCTACGCATCATCTCCAGAGAAGGCATTCCATTCAATGCACGTTCCAATGGGATAGTAATTTGCTGTTCAATCTCTTCAGCAGCGAGACCAGGAACCTGTGTTACTACCTGCACTGTGGTATCTGCAATATCAGGATAGGCATCGATATTCAATTGGCGCCATGCGTAGACGCCAAATAGAGATATCAGCAAGAAGGCTACCGCAATAAGCCAACGTCTGCGTAATGCTAATTCTATTAATTTATTCATGCGTTAGTCGTTCAAATAAAGTCCACCTTCAGCAATAATCTTCTCACCGTTCTTCAGTCCGCTAATAATACTAACACGATTATTATCATCGTTTGAGCTTCCTACTTCCACCTTTCTGCGGACATAAGTGTTGGTTTTATTGGTAGCAACAAAGACGTAGCTATGCTGTTCTCCCTGGAAGACTGCAGTAGAAGGAATGACAATTGCAGGTTTTGGTTCTGCTATGAAATGTACACTTACAAACTGACCATGCTTCAAGGCTCTGTTTTCATTATTACAGCTCAAGATGACCTGAACGGAACGAGTCTCCTCATCCACCATGTTACCTATATTGAAAACATTACCCTGGATAATCTGGTTTGGATCAGCGTCCATAAATACTTCGGCTTTACCACCCATAGTCACACTACCCAAGTAATGCTCCTTGATTTGGGCAGTAACCCAAACTGAGCTAAGATCGGCTACGGTTACAATGGCATCGTCATCGGCCTTAACCAACTGACCTGGAGTGATATTGCTTGCTACTACTTCTCCACTGATAGGAGAGGAAACAGTCATGTGCTGTCCCATTTTCAAGTTGGAAGGGTTTACATTATAGATGCGAAGAGTTGCTTCGGCCGATGCTTTCTCGTGCTGTGCATTCTCTGCTTCCACTTTCGCTTCATCCAGTTCGCGCTGTGCCACTATGCCATGATTGAACAAGGTTTGCTTGCGTTTATACTCTGCTTGTGCCAAGTCATTAGCGCGTACAGCTTGGAAATATGCTTTTGAAATTTCAGCAAAATCGCTGCTGCTCATACTGAAAAGTGCTTGTCCAGCACGAACTTTATCGCCTAAGCGTACGGCAGCACTGGTTACTCTTCCATCGTAAGGGACAAAAACCTCGGCAAATTTGCCTGTTTCTGCCTGCACGGTTCCTACGGTGCGGAATTCTGCGCTGAAGGGTTCCTCGGCTATAGTAGCCAGTTTGATTTTAGATAAAATAGGGGAGTCACTTTTGATGGTAACGGAATCTCCACTAAAAATTGTCTCTTGTGTAACTGTTGTGCTCTGCTCTCCACAGGAGATAAGGAAAAGTCCTAAAACACCTCCTGCTAATCCTTTTATATGCATATAATTTGATATATTTATTTAATACCTATTATTTACCGCATACAAATTTAGGAAATAAGTAGCATAGAGATAAATGGTTTAGACGAATAGGCTAATTCTATCTACAAACAAGGAGGGCAGACGATAAATCTGCCCTCATTATATAATAATGTATGGTTTAATAAACACTGAATTCGTACAAACGAACGGTTGATCCCTCGCTTTGGTCTGGTTTGGTGAACACCAGTTTCACATATCTGGCTTTAACCGGACTGCTTAATAATCGTTCGGTTTCAAGAGCTGTGTTATCTTGTACTTTATCTACCTGTTTCCATTCAGCATCATTCTCACCCTTTACATACAAGCTATACTCTTTTGCTATATAGTCCAGGGATTCCATACCTGCATGGAATACTCTCCAACCATTCAGTTCCTGGGTCTTGCCCATATCTATGGTGATGAATTTCTCCTTAGCAGAACCCACGTCACACCATTTGGTACTAATGTCATCGTCCAATGCTAAATCAGCACGCTCACTATAGTTAATCTCGCCACTCTTGTCGATGATAGGCTTACCCGCAACAAGATTTCTAAGTGCTGGAGCATTCTCATCAGCCTCTACCTTAGGGAGATCAATGCCTAATAGGTTAGATGCTGGAGTTAAGACATTCATCTGCTCGCTTACAGCTACTGCGCTGAATACTACGATATTAGCATTCTCTGGAAGAACCAATGTCTGTGCTTTTGCAGGGATGTCTAATACCAGACCGAACATATAGGTGAACTCGTATGGCAAATCTTCGTTCTTACTCATTTCATGGCGATGTGTACCAACCCATGCTATATCTGCGTTCTTCAAATAGCCTTCGGTATGGTCTTTATGACCCCACTGGCCATAGAAACCAGTGTAAGATGGTACATTTGCCTTTTGTGTAGTTGTACCTACCTGGAACTTGCCTATCTGATCCTGGTTTGTTGCTGCTGCCAATAGATAGATTTTATTGTAGTTACCTGCAGGCAACTGAATTTCCTGTCCACGGCATTTCACGGCATTCATGGCATCAGGATCGGCTAATGGAAGGGTAATACCCTTAAAGTTTACAGATGTTGGGAGTAATTCTGCTGCGTATGAATAACCCTTGCCATCAAAATTCACAGTTCTACGGAAACCATTATAGCTAGCAGCCTTCAAGTTATATGGGAGTTCCAGTGCAACAGTCTCTGTGGCTTTTTTGTTCTTGCCTCCTAATTTCAGTTTAAAGGACTTAATTCCAAATGGCTTAATGTTGAATTTCAGTTCATTCTGAGCTACTGTAGCTGCTCCAATACGTTCCTCCAGACCATTAACTTCTTCTGCACTAAGTAGCTCAGGAGTCAGTTTGAAGCTCACATCCTGTGATTTTTCACCGGTAGTTTCATAGAAACGTACTACATAGGTATCATCGTTCTCTGCTTGTTTAAATGCCTTCATTACCACGTTAGGGTTGCTTACGGTAGCAAGACTGTACTGACGACCGATAGTACCCTTGTGTTTTGGAGCTATAAATGCTACAATAGGCTGATTTAATTCTTCAGCCTTCTCAGGAATGAGTGCCTTTTGCAAGCTACCAGCATGACCTACAATAGAATAGGTAAATACATGATGACCAAAATCCTGTTTGTTCTGATACTTGTAACCAGATCTTGTGCTTGGCGTATGCAGTAAGGTTAAGCGGATAAGATTGTCTGCAGGCTTATCCCAACCATACTTACCATTATTTAATACAGAAACGCCATAATTACCAGATTTATCGGTCAAGTCAGTCCAGAAATGAGAGTAAACCTCATAAGCTGTCAAGGTATTGTTTGCGCGTTTTACATGACCTAAGCTGATGTCATAGCTTGCCTCTGGATTTGAAACGCTCAATGGGAATTCAGCTTTCAGCAAGGCATCGGTAGTCTGCCAGTCAATTTCATTCACAATATCAATACGATCTGACTGTCCACCCTCGGTTAAACGAATGATTTGCTTGAACTTGGAATCACCATAGGTTCGCTCTACGCAGAGTGCACCACGGATTCCACCTTGTTCTGCCACACTAATTTTTACATTCTCTGTGATGCCAATTGTTTCCTGCTCTAAGGTTGTCTTCAAAATTTCCCATGCAGGCCATGAATAGGAAGCATTCTTGGTAAACAGTGCCAAACGGATAGCCTTGCCTTTTTCTACCAATTCCATATTCTCACGTTTATCTATGATAGAACAGATGTCGCCATTCTTGTCTAATGTAACCTTATATACACTGTTTTCCAATGTATTAGCCGTAATACTTACTCCAGCTTTTACTTTGCTACCACTCGTTCTGACATCGTAAACAGAATAGCTCATTGCAGGAACTGCAGCATTTACCAAAATAGTAGCCTTACCGTTGTTACAGCTAATTAATTGTGATGCAACCTGAGCTCCTTTCTCATTGTATATGCTAACGCTGTTGATTGCCTTTGATACTGGAACTTCCATTTCTACCACTTCGTTTGCAGCAAAACCAGAGGCGTTATAGAGTACAACGGGGATACCCTTTACTTGTGTATCTAGCAACTGTGAGATAGCTCCTGATGCACTTTCTACCTCCTGGGTAAAGCCTGCTAAAGAAATCAACTCATCATTCCAACTGAACTCATAGGCACGAGGAATACTTGTGCCTGTCAGATCATCGTGGAACTGATGGAAAATGAAGCGTTTATAATGCTCAGCAAGTTCATGCTTAGGATAGGTTTTTACACCTAATAAATCAGCAATAGCTGCAGCATGTTCTGCTGCTGCACCCTGCTGCTCATTTCGGCGGTTGTACAGTTTCATGGCTGCCTGTGAGGTATAACAACCTGTTCCATGCACATCCATCAATAATTCACCCTTGAATACAGGTAACTCAGGATGATTCTCGTATGGCATGTAATCTTTGAAGAGTTGATCGCTGGTAGCACTGATAATCTTAATGTTACCCTTACCGTTCACACTTTTCTCTACAGCACGTACTGATTCCATGGTAGGAGAGCCTCCGGTATCGCCAGTTCCATAATAATGATAGATGGTATGCAGCGGTTGTGCAGCAGTCATCTTCTTTAGGCTTTCACTATTGCTCAAATCTTCATCTGGCCATTTGGTGGTATAGTTGTGTGCATCAGCCACTAAACCAATTCGTGCACCATCAATACCTTCCCACAGACCCCACTCAAATGGGATTTTGCTCTTTCCATAGAATGGATTGTTTCTCCATTGTAATTTCTGCGTTGAGAAACCAATGATTCCAGCGTGTGCTGCCACAGAAGGCAAAGCATAGGTAAAACCGAAACAGTCGGGAAGGAAGATATCTGTACTCTTCACACCAAACTCCTGCTGATAGAACTGCTGACCATAGAGAATGTTTCGCGTTAGCGACTCAGTTGAACCAATATTGGTATCCGTAGCATCCCATGTGGCACCTGAAATATGCCAGCGACCCGATTTAATGTATCGCTTAACCGTTTCATATTCAAATGGGAAGTACTCTTTCATCCAGTTGTACTTAATACCACCTTCAAAGTTGAAGATGTAATTAGGATAGCGTTCCAATAATAGGATATTACTTTCCATTGTCTTGGGAATGAACTCCCTGATGGAGCGCTGGATATCCCAGTTCCATTGGGTGTCAAAGTGCGCATTGGACACCATGTACACCTTGTCTTGAGCCTGCGCCTGCATGCTAAGCATGAAAGTTAAAGCTGCCAATGTTCTCAGTTTTTTGTTCATAGTTTTTGTGTTTATTTGTTAGTTAGTTTGTTGTAATCTTTTGATTGCTAAATGGTGGCCCACCTTTGCCGCTTTTTCATACCAATACATAGCCATTTCGATATCCGGTTTTTTTACCCATCCTTCTTCGTTTGCCTGGCCAATACGGTACCATGCATACGGATCCTCGGATTGCATATAAGCTTCAAACGCTTTCTTTAGATCGGGCTTAACCTCATGACATCCTTTTCGGTAGATGTCCCCAAGGCTGGTTGGAGCGTAAATCATATCTCCCATTCGCATAGCTTCTTCGTACCAGTAGATTGCCCCTTCTGTACTTTGCAGGCATCCTATGCCATATTGATGAATGGTGGCAATGTCGTTCAAAACTACACCTGGAACATGATAACCTTCCAGATATCTATCTGCAAGTTTATGCAATAGCTCAATATCAGCTGTGCAATAGCTTTCTATTGTCTCTGATCCATCAAGCTGCCAGGATTTTACTGTCCCAATGGAATCATGTTGTGGCACATCTATCATTAATTCATTGTCAATCCAGTAGCTTTCTGCTTCTGTAGGCTCATCATTATCTAATAAATCATGACTTATCAAATACTGCACATAGCCATAAATGCGTGGAGTTGAGGAATATATGGAAACGCCCATACTGTGTAAAGACTCAATGTCCACATACGTACCAATCTCAATAGGATATGCCAAATAGTACCTTTCACCTACACTGAGCATACATTTCAGGTATGCCACTTCTTCACCAATGAGGTATGACATCCAATCTTCATCGAATACATCGTATGCAGTCTTATCCTCTATGCGTAAAGGCTGACCGCAAAGATATAAGCTCAATGAATCAACTAGATAGGGGAAGAATTTATAATCCTCATAGCAAGCCATAGGGTCAATGGATAATTCATAGCAATCGTCGTAGTGGCACAACTGAAATTTCGTT
>JAUNHZ010000094.1:0-3641 GCA_030523705.1 Bacteroidales bacterium | reverse complement strand
AAAAGTCCTTTCCATCTATCTCATCTTGTGTATAATAGATGGGGTTCTCTCCTAATGACTTCGCAAAATCATCCAGACAGAAAATCTGTGAACTCTTGAACCCAATAGTGTCAGTCTCTATCATGATTTCAAAAGTTTGTGTGCCGCTTTCAGGCATTTCTTCCTGTCTTTTTCTGTAAACTCTGGATGGTTGAATGTTCCACCTTTCTCTATGGTAGCCACAAACTTAAATCCACTCCAGCCCAGAATCTCTTTCAGCGCCTTTACAACACCTCGTGTTTGATTAGCAAGTATGTTGAATGGCCACATGGTGCTGCAAGTACTTACTAATACAGCCTTTTTCCCTTTATGCATTGGCACAGGAATAGCCAGTTTATTTTCTCCCATCATGCCATATACCATACGGTCGAAGAGCACTTTAAGCTGACCTGGCATATTTCCCCAATAGCATGGAGCACCAATAACGATAGCATCAGCAGCCGTAATCAGAGCTAAAATGCGCTGAGCATCGTCTTGCGGTAATACACATTCGTGGTTTGATCTACATTTCATGCAAGCCATACAAGGTTTCACCTGGAGCTTGCAGACTTTCTCGTAGAATACCTCTGCTCCGTTTTCCTCACATTCCTGCTTGATGATATTCAGCATCTGACTGATATTACCAGTAGGTCTAGGGCTTGCATTTAATATGAGTATTTTCATGTGTTTTCTATTTTGATGTGCGAATATACTCAAATATTACTATATTTTAGCACAAAAAACTAATTTATATTTCGCTAAGTTATAAAAACACCTTACTTTTGTGAAAACCATTAATCCTATGAGCTATGCACAACACTAAAACGCTATTAATTACCTTATTGGCATGTGGGTTAAATACTGTAGCAGTAAATGCTCAGAATCCGCTTTTTAACACTCAGTTCTCTGCCGACCCTACGGCACGCGTATTCGATGGAAAGATTTATGTTTATCCATCGCACGACATATCGCCAAAAGTAGATCCTACACTCCGTCAGGACTGGTTCTGCATGGCCGATTATCATTGTTTTTCTTCCGAGAATCTAACGGATTGGACGGACCATGGAAGGATTCTTGATCAGAAAGATGTGCCTTGGGGCAATCCGAAGGCCTATTCTATGTGGGCTCCTGAATGCATAAAGGGAAAGGATGGACGATATTATTTCTACTTCCCCGATGCTCCCAAAAGTGGAAACGGATTTCGTGTGGGTGTGGCAATCAGCAACTCACCTTCTGGACCATTTGTCCCTGAGAAAGAAGAAATTAAAGGAATCAATGGCATAGATCCGACGGTCCTACAAGCCAGTGATGGAAATAATTATATATTTTGGGCAGAAGGTGGATCGCTGTTTATGGCTAAGATGAAGGATAATCTATTGGAGCTTGATAGTGAAGCCCAGAAAGTTGAAAATCTTCCTGCAGGATTTACTGAAGGCCCTTTTGCGTTTGAACGTAATGGCAAGTTCTACCTTACATATCCATGGGTACGTCATGAAGGAGGTACCGAGTGTCTGGCTTATGCCATGAGCGACCATCCAATGGGCCCTTATAAGTTTACGGGTATTATCATGCAGGAATCACCTACACGTTGTTGGACCAATCATCACTCCTTAGTAGAGTATAAGAACCAGTGGTACCTGTTCTATCATCATAATGATTATTCCCCACAGTTTGATAAGAACCGTTCCATTTGCTGTGATTCTCTTTATTTTAATGCCGATGGTACTATACAAGAGGTAAAGCCAACTCTACGAGGTGTGGGTGTTACTGATGCCACTTCAAAGATTCAGATAGACCGCTATTCTACAAAAGGTGGTGAGGCTAATGTAGTATATAACAATCAATTTGACTATTTCCAGGGCTGGAAACTTATACTTCCTCCAGGTTCATGGGTAACCTATGGTAATGTAAAGATGCCATCAACGCCATATAAGGTTTGGGTAAACACCAGCGTTAAACCGTTGAAAAAAATCACTGAAACTGGTTTAAAACTCACAGTTATTCCACAGTCTAATGGATTGAGTACCTTGAAATTAGAAAATCAAAGTAATCAATCTGAACAGGTAGATTGGATTACACTTATTTCATCTGATAAATATCCATTCCAAAATCCAAATCTAAGCAATACAGAACGTGCTGAGGATTTAACTTCCAGGCTCACATTAGAAGAGAAAGCATCGCTCATGCTTGATGAATCTCCTGCGATACCACGTTTCGGCATTAAGAAATGGCAGTGGTGGAGCGAGGCACTTCATGGATATGCTAATATGGGACATGTGACTAATTTCCCAGAACCTATAGCTATGGCTGCATCTTTTAATAATGAAATGGTGGAGAAGGTTTTTGATGCTGTTAGCACTGAGGCTCGAGCTAAATGGAATGAATTACAGCAGAGTGGTCAGGATGTGACCCGTTTCCATGGTCTTTCCGTGTGGACTCCAAATGTAAATATCTTTCGTGATCCTCGCTGGGGTAGAGGCCAGGAAACTTATGGAGAAGATCCATTCCTTACAGGTCTGATGGGTAGTGCTGTGGTTCGTGGTCTCCAAGGTCCCGAAGAAGCTAAATACCGTAAACTCTGGGCATGTGCCAAGCATTATGCGGTACATAGTGGTCCAGAATGGAGCAGACATACGGCTGATATCAATAATATTTCGGCACGAGATTTGTATGAGACCTACCTCCCTGCTTTCAAAACTTTAGTTGAAGATGCCAAGGTACGTGAAATCATGTGTGCTTATCAAAGTTTTGATAATGAACCTTGCTGTTCAAACGATCGTCTTTTGCAAGATATCCTTCGCAATGAATGGGGATTTAAGTATATGGTGGTAAGCGATTGTGGTGCAGTAGCTGATATACACCTCCACCATAAAGTGTCTAATGATGCTACTCATGCTGCAGCTCGCGCCACTTTGGCTGGAACTGATGTGGAATGTGGTGGACCATACGCTTACCAGAGCATTCCTGATGCTGTAAAACGTGGATTGATTACGGAGAAAGAGGTTGATAAACATGTCATACGCTTACTCGAAGGGCGTTTTGATCTTGGTGAGATGGACGATCCGTCATTAGTAGAATGGAGCCAGATACCTTCATCGGTATTAGAAAGCAAGGAGCATTTACAACTGGCATTAGATATGGCTCGTCAGACCGTTACGCTGCTGCAGAATAAAAATCAGATACTACCTTTAAATAAGTCTGAGAAAATAGCTGTTCTTGGTCCGAATGCAGACGACAAAGTTACGCTTTGGGGCAACTATAATGGAACTCCAACGACTACGACAACAATTTTGGATGGTATTTATTTATATAATAAGAAGGCTTTTTATCAGAAAGGCTGTGATTTGACAGATACTAAAATTGTAACAGATCTTTTTGGTGAACTTTCTTATAATGGTAAGAAAGGCATGAAAGGAACCTATTGGAATAATACGAAGATGGAGGGTGAACCCATAGCAGTGGCTTATTACTCATCTCCTTTCATGAAGAATACAGCCGGCAATTATCATTGGGAACCTGGTGTAAATCTTACAGATTTCAGTGCAAAGTATGAAACTGTATTAAAACCAAGTAAGAGTGGAGAGGTTGTTATTAAGGTTGAATCCGTGAGCAATTTTGATGTT
>JAUNHZ010000093.1 GCA_030523705.1 Bacteroidales bacterium | reverse complement strand
CCCAGCAACATGGATGAGCTTGTAATGGTAAAAGGATTTGGGCAAAATAGGGGGCAAAAATATGGTCATCTCATCTTGCATGTCTTGAACGGAGGGGAGCCTACCATAAAGTTAGAGCCATCTCCTGAGCATATGCCAGAGAAGAAGAATACTCGCAGCAGGAGAGAATACTCCATCGCATTCTCTGCATTATGGCCGTTTCTGCAGTCTCTGATCCTGGAATTAGATGAACGGAGCCAAGATATTCTGCATATGCTTGGTGATGGATATAGCCAAAAGGAAATAGCTGATAAATACGGCCTTTCTCTGACAATGGTAAACAATATCATTTCTAATGCCATAAAAACCAGCTTGATGATTGCTGGCATGCGCTCCAGAAATTACAAGGAAATGGAGGCAAAACGGGATGAGCTGACACTTCAACTCACAGAATGCCGATTGAGGATAAAGGAAATTACCGATGAGAAAATTGCCGCAGGGGAGATAGAAGAGGATGATTATGTAGAAATCAAGAATGACCTGTTAAAAGATTTGGAAATGTCTGTCAGACTGTCAAGCACTTTTACGAGAGGAGACATAGAGACCGTCAGCGAATTGTGCAGAATGACAGAAAAAGATTTCTTGAGAATCCCAAGGGCTGGAAAAATTCAATTAGAAGAAGCACGGAAACTGCTTGCGAAGAGAGGATTGAGTTTCAAAAAGGAAGATTAGGTGAATTTGGAACAACTCAAGACCATTTGTCCGATGCTATTAGAAAAATTTGTATACCTTCGGACAAATGGTATAAAAATAAATAAAGAAATCCCCCGAGAATATAAAAAAAGATCAAAAAACATATTGCATTCAATAAAATAACGTACTTTTGTAACCATAAATTTATAATGCAGTTAATATGGCAGAATTGACTATTAAAATTGATGTTCCTGACAGCAAATTGTTCGATAGGAAGACATTGCAGGATCAGTTAGTTGCATTCGCTAAGATTTTGGTTTCATACGCTCCAACAAAAGAGGAAAAGGCAGAAGATATTCACATCTTTGATTGTTTATCTGACGATTGGGGTGGTAATCAGGACTCTCATGTAATCTCTGATGAACTCCATAATAGCAGAATGACAAGAAATGTAGAAGCTTGGTAAACATGAAATATCTTCTTGACACCAATGTGCTGATTGCATGCACTGCATTAAAAAACAATCTGACAGTTGTTACTCACAACAGTAAACATTTTGAGAGAGTCACATCTCTTAATACTATAGACTGGGAACAACCATGACCGAAAACTATAACATCGTAGTAGAACAGGAAGAGAGTACCGTGGTGGCTAAGTATGAGCGCCAGCAGGAGAACGTGCTGGTGTATCAGAGCGAGGCTCAGCTGGAGCGGGCTTTCATCAAGCAGCTGAAGGCTCAGGGGTACGAATATCCTGCCATAAAGGATGAGAAGGGGCTGATAGAAAACCTGCGCCACCAGCTGGAGCTGCTGAACAACTACACCTTTACCGATGCGGAATGGAAACGGCTGTTTGACGGACAGATAGCCGGGGAGAGCATGACCATAGAGGATAAGACGGTGGTTATTCAGCGGGAGAATATCCTGAACCTGCAACGGGACAATGGGGAGACCAAGAATATCAAGTTGCTGGATAAGAGGAATATCCATAACAACCGCCTGCAGGTCATCAACCAGTATGTTCCGGAGGGTGGTAAGGCCAGCAACCGCTACGATGTAACGGTTTTGGTGAATGGCTTGCCGCTGGTGCACATTGAGCTGAAGCGCAGGGGCGTGAGCATAAAGGAGGCGTTCAACCAGATAAACCGCTATCAGCGTGAGACTTTCTGGGCAGGACGGGCGCTGTTTGACTATGTACAGATTTTTGTTATCTCAAACGGCACGCAGACCAAATACTATAGCAATACCACTCGCTTTGCCCATGAAAAGGAAATGGACAAGCAGCCGCAGAAGAAAATCAAGCGTGAGAGCAACAGCTTTGAGTTCACTTCTTATTGGGCTGATGCCAAGAACCGCATCCTGCCCGACTTGACGGATTTCACCACTACGTTCTTTGCCAAGCATACCCTGCTGAATATCCTGACCAAGTACTGCGTGTTTACCGTGGATAAGAACCTGATGGTCATGCGCCCTTATCAGATAGCTGCCACCGAGCGCATCTTGATGCGTATCCAGCAGGCCAGCTACAACAAGTGGCAGGGTACCATAAAGGCGGGCGGCTACATCTGGCATACCACAGGCTCTGGTAAGACGCTGACCAGTTTCAAGACGGCTCAGTTGGCCAGCCAGATGGAAGGTGTGGACAAGGTGCTGTTTGTCGTTGACCGTAAGGACCTGGATTACCAGACCATGAAGGAGTACGACAATTTTGAGAAGGATTGCGCCAACAGCAATGCCAACACCCGCATCCTGCAGCGTCAGCTGAATGATGACAGTGTGAAGATCATCATCACCACCATTCAGAAACTGGCTACACTGCTCAAGAAAAAGGATGTGGAGGTAAAGGCCCTGAACCAGAATGTGGTCCTGATTTTTGACGAGTGCCACCGCAGTCAGTTTGGTGACATGCACGTGCTTATCACCCGTAAGTTCAAGAAGGATTTCTTGTTTGGATTTACCGGCACACCTATCTTCTCCGTCAATGCCGGTGCCGGTAAGAACCCTAACCTACGCACTACTGCTCAGGCTTTCGGTGGTGAGCCCGATGAGAAAGGTAATCCTACCAAGGCACTGCATACCTACACCATCATTAATGCCATTAACGATAAGAATGTGCTGAAATTCAAGGTGGATTACATCTCCACCATGAAGATGAAAGAGGGGGTTGGCGATGAAAAGGTATGGGGTATTGATACCGATGAGGTACTGCATGACCCTCGGCGTATAGCTAACAATGTGAAGTATATCCTGGAGCATTTTGACCAGAAGACCAAGCAGGCCAACGCTTATGCGTTCAGCAAGCTGACCAATGTGGCATCGGTAGTGAAGCGTGCGGAAGAGAAGAAACAAAAGGTGCAGGAACGTGGATTCAACAGTATCTTTGCGGTGGATAGCGTGCCTACAGCCATTAAATATTACAACGAATTCAAGAAGCAGCAGGAAGGGCTGGCTCCAGACAAGCGCCTGCGTGTAGCCACCATCTTTACTTATGCCGCCAATGAGGCTGAGGATGAGATGGGTACACTGGAGGATGAGAATCCAGAGGCAACCGACCAGCTGGATGTGGTGAGCAAGGATGCGCTGGAGCGTGCCATCCAGGATTACAATGAGCTGTTTGGCACCAGCTATGACACCAGCAGCGAGAAGTTCCAGAACTACTATAAGGATGTATCGCTGCGCATGAAATACAAGGAGGTGGACATCCTGATTGTGGTGGGCATGTTCCTGACGGGTTTTGATAGCAAGACTATCAATACGCTTTGGGTGGATAAGAACCTGAAACTGCACGGCTTGCTGCAGGCGTACAGTCGCACCAACCGTATCCTGAATGCAGTAAAGGATTGCGGTAACATCGTGTGTTTCCGCAATTTGGAAAAGGCCACTAACGACAGCTTTGCCCTGTTTGGCGATGAGAATGCCAACGGTATTATCCTGGTGCGCCCGTTCCGCGACTACTATTACGGCTATACCGATGAGAAGGGAAACTGGGTTCCGGGATACAAGGAACTGATAGATGCGCTATTGGCTAAATTCCCAGTGGGTGGTTTGGCAGATATCACCTCCGAAGAGGAGAAACTGGCGTTCATCCGTCAGTTTGGTGCCATCCTGAAACTGCAGAACCTGCTGAGTTCTTTTGACGAGTTTACGCCAGAAAAGGCCATTGTAACCGAGGGTGAGATGCAGGATTACAAATCCTGGTATCTGGATTTGCGTGACGAGTTCAAGCCTGAGAAGCAGGAACCGGAGAAGGTGAATGAGGACATCGAGTTTGAGATGGACCTGATCAAGCAGGTGCAGATTAACATCGATTACATCCTGCGCCTTGTAAATAAGTTCCACGAATCCAACTGCATGGATAAGGAAATAATCGTGAAGATCAAGCAGGCCATCAGCTCCAGCCCTGACATGCGTGACAAGCGGGAACTGATAGAGAAGTTCATTGACCGCATGACTCCGGAATCATCGGATGTGTACGATGACTGGGATCAGTTTGTGGCTAAGGAACGAAAAGAGGAACTGGATAAGATTATCAGTGAAGAGAACCTGAATCCTGAGGAAACCTATAAGTTCATGGAAGATGCCTTCCAGGATGGCGAGGTTAGTTCTACAGGAACGGCCATTACCAAGATTCTGCCTAAGATGAAACTGTTTGGCGGTGGTGGTAATAAGCGTGCTGTCAAGAAACAGACCGTGCTGGATAAGTTGCGCGACTTCTTCGGTCGTTTCTACGATATCTCCGATGGCGTATTTGTGGTGGAGGAACAAGCACAAACAAAGGTTGTGAAACTCTATGAACCACAAGAAGAAGGTGAAGTGGCAGGAAAAGCAGCGGAAATGAAGTCGGGATTCCTGGAGAAACATCTTTTTTAGTCGAAAAATGATTTTTTAACACCACTCCGGCAGAATTTGCGTATCTGCCTGCTTAACTTCACAAGTTTTTACTATCTTTGCGCCCGCTAACAAGAAATGCTCATCCTAGTAGAACTTTTACTTGTAGATCTTCGTGTGTTCGGGATGAGATTAGGCGTTAGTCCAGAGCCTGTTGGTTTTTGTTACGGGCAAAAATGATTTAAAGTATGAGATTCTATCTCACCTATCTTCACAATTCCATTTTTCAGGCATCATGCCTGACATTTGCTGCTGTACAAGATGAATGCTTTTCTCATCTAATGTACGGCTGCCATGAGAGAAATTAAGCTGTTTTTCTTTTTGGTAAGGGAACTGGTTTCACGCAGAAACCAAGTGTTTAACTGTATCCAGGTGCTGCTCATAAGGGCATTGCACAGGGCTGGTTTGTATTATAATTTGTGCATTTTCAGCAGATTCTTCTGCTGAGATTAGGAAGTTACGAATTTAATACATAAATTTGTATCGTCTTCTTAGGAAGATAAACATACTTTTAAAGGTTACATTGTTTTGACTGAGCTTCAAACAATATAACTATTTGATTGTCTGGTAGTAATAGACGTGGAAAATTTTGACTCTACCCGGCAGTTCCAGATAGTATGCCTTACAGCTTCGGCTGGGGGTGAATGGTCTGGATCTGTACATGGAGTCAGAAATTCCACGTCTATTGCTGTGTACGCTAAGGATCCAGACTTATTTCACCTTTCTTTTCTAGAGGGTGGTACGCCAATACCTTTTATATATGCAAGCTACTTTAAACATAGCATTTGAGTATGATGACTTACTGCAAACATTTCACACCACTGATACTGCTGAGATCTTGAGAAAGATTACGGAGACTTGTCACTATCTATCCAAGAACAAAAACGCCAGCCTGAACTCTCATCTCACAAAAGAGGAAATCTTGAAACTATCTGTTGATATCTTGTTTGAAATCAAGGATTTCGAGGGTAATTACATTTTTAACCAGAAAAACCATTGGCAAGCTGTGTACAGAAATGCCGTGGACTTTGGCATGAATATGGATGGCGACTATAAGGGTTTTGAGATACTGTTAAGGAGAATGGGCATGGATCAGTATCGCGTGCCATTCGACTATGAGTCCTTGAAGAAGGCTGACGAGGGGGTCTACATGCTCCCTGCAGAGAAGTGGTCCCTGGCTCTTTTCCAGAAAAGAAATATGAAAAAGACAAGTACAACGTATGAGGAACGCTATGTCATAACCATGGAACTTAGACGTATTCTCTTGCAATTTGGCCTGAATTAGTGCTTTCTTTTGTGGAATATTCCCTGAGATATTCCCCGGAGTGCCACAATATTCCCTAGATTATTCCCTCACAGAGTTTTGGCTTTGTGAGGGCTTTTTATGCCCTTACCTTTGCATTGTCAAAAGGACAAAGAGGCGCAGAAAGCTGGCCAGCAAACTTCTCCTCAAGAACAGAAAAAACAAATTTAAAAAAAGAAAAAATGAGTGAAATTAGAATTTTTGAAAACCCTGAGTTCGGTAAGATCCGCACGATGGAACTGCCTGATGGACAGGTAGGGTTTGTAGGTAAGGATGTGGCCGAGGTGCTGGGGTACAGTAACACACAGAAGGCTATTCTGGTACATGTGGATGAGGATGATAAGCTGAGGTCCCAAATTGGGACGTCAGGTCAGCGAAGAGAGATGATGATCATCAACGAGTCCGGCCTTTACTCCCTCATCCTCTCCAGCAAGCTTCCACAGGCTAAGGCGTTCAAACGATGGGTTACCAATGTGGTGCTTCCACAGATTCGCAAGACCGGCGGTTACATTCCGGTGCTGGAGAATGATAGTGACGAGGCCGTCTTGAAAAGGGCTGTGGAGATTTTAATGAACACAGTGAAGCAGAAGGAGAATATCATCGATGAACAGGCTGAATTGCTGAAAGAGCAGCACCTTTTGATTGGGGAGCAGAACATCATCTTGGAAGAGCAACAGCCGCTGGTAGAGTTTGCGCAGACAGTGGGATCAAGCCAGGACACTTGCACTGTGGCAGAATTAGCCAAGCTCATGTGCAACATGGGTATTGAGATGGGGCAGAACCGACTGTTCGGCATGCTGAGAGACCTCAAGTATTTGGGAACATCGGGACATCACTGGAACGTACCACAGCAGCGCTGGATAGAGGCTGGCTACTTTGTGGTCAAAACATCAAGCCCCTGGTACGATAAGGAGGGTAACGCGCATTACAGCATTACTCCATTGGTCACCGGAAAAGGACAACAGTATTTCATTAATAAATTCAGAACAGTATGACGAAGATTTTTAAAGTAGTGAAACAAGGTGCAGTAAGTTACGTTGATGCACCTAAGACAGAGAGCGGTAAGCTGGCTAAAAGCACATTGATAGTGAAGGAATTGGGTGGCAAGTTTGCGGACACCTACGCATGCACCCTGCTTGGAAATGATGCTAACAGCAGTTATTATGAAGGTGAACTGGTAGCTGTGGAGCTTCGCTTCCGTGCGCATGAGAGTACCAGTGGGGCGTGGTTCCAAGACGTTACCGTGGAGGATATTGTGAAACTAAAATTCTCTTGAGAGAATTTAATTGACAATTATTAATTATTAAGAATTATTACTCTCAAGCGAAGCGAAGAGAAAATTATCAATTGTCAATTGTCAATTATCAATTAGTCGAAGACTCAGAGTTGAAGCAGAGGGATTCTCGCGAGAAAGGTGGCCACCGGTTCCAATGTTTCTCTCGCAACAACTCGAAAAATGAAAGAAAAAATTAAAGCTGTAGGCTCTGTTTTGAGCCTGACCACATTCCTGGAGAATGGAATGATTGTGAATGATCCACTGGATGGAGAGTACATCGAACTGCCCAATGCGCTTTGCGGCAAGTTCAGTGCCAAGATGGAAGTGACGCGCGATGGCATGTGCATAACGGAACGCAAACCGAAGGGCATGATAGCACAGGAACGCTACCACACGGCTTTCCGCTCCACACACAGTAAGGTGAAGATCACGAAAGAAGATGTGATCATTGAATTGCGTTTCCCAAAGCGTTGGGGGAACAAGAAGATTGTCCAGACTATCATGCTGGAGATTGCACTAGTGAAGGCTTTCTTCCATGCGCAGAAAAACTCAACTAATTTCTAATGGCCTATGAGTGTGCATATTATCTATTACGAGGATGGGGTTAAGAAAATGCGCCCCATCACCTCGGAGTCTGAATATCGTGCATTGCGAGGCTCGGAGAAACAGCATGCCATTCTGAAACGAGTCCGTAACAAGGGTGACGCAGCGGCGAAAACTAGACTCATTCAGATGAATTATTCTTGCTTACCAAATCCAGATAATTCGTTGAAAGGTGCATCCAGAGTGAGTTCCACAGTAGGTATGGATGTGGATTTTGTTCCTCCAAAAGACTGTGAGAATCCAGAGGACTGGTTACAACCCCAGCTGGCTAGCGTGCCAGAAAGGGTGCTAAAAAAGAAAGAGGAATTAGGGCTGCTCATGCTGGAGCGTTCGGCTACAAAGGGCTATCACTTGGTGTTCAAGCGTAACCCAGAACTGAACCAAGAGGACAACTTGAAACGAGCCAGTGAGCTACTTGGAGTGAAATACGATGAGGGGGCGAAAGATATTACCCGAGTATTTTTCACAACTACTGATGAGCCTGATGATTTGCTTTTCTTGGACCAAGCGATCTTTGAAATTTTGGAAGCGGATGCGGGCCATGCGGATGGCGCGGGGACAGCGGAGGGGACAGGGGGACAGGTACATGTCCCCTTTTCTCCCGAGTCCTCTGAAACGGAAAAGGGGACACGTACCAGTCCCCCAGTCCCCTCAACTCACAGCCTCAAGGCGTTTGACCTTTGTGTGAAAGAGGTAGGTTTAGACCCGGAGAAGATGGATGTCTGGGGGGAACACAACTGGCATTCTAACTTGATGGCAGTGCTTTCAGCGGGTCTTCCCAAGCTGATGTCAAAGGAACAGCTGCTGGCAGTGGTGCAGGAGCGCCTGCCCAACTACTCGCAGACTGCAGATTGCAGAAACTTGATAGATTATTTCTATGAGAAGTATGCAGCAGACAAGGGGTACATGAGTTCCAACTTGCGCACCATTAACGCCCAGGCACAGCAAAAGGAAACGGAAGAGATGGAAGAAAAGGAGATGGAGGAAAGCCTGACTAAAAGCTGGAACCCACCACCACTTCCTAAAAAGATTCCGCGCATCATGGACTTGCTGGTCAGAAACTATGACTCACGTTTCCGTGACATGCTGCTGCTCTCTGCCTTGCCGGTACTTTCAGCACATGCCAGTCACTTCCGAGCGCAATACTTGGATGGTAGAGTCATTGGACCACAGCAGTTTGTTGCTATCATTGGTGGTAGCGGTTCTGGTAAGAGTTATGCCACGAACCTGTATTCTGAAATGATTCAGTACACGCTACAGGATAATGATAGCCGTGAGTGGGAAAAGGTGCGTCAGAATGCGGAACTCCGAGACCAGAAAGCCAATGCCAAAGAAAAGCCGGCTAAATATCACCCGCAGCTCCGCCTATTTGAAACCACATCAAAATCCAGTATCTTGGAATTGATGACAAACGTGGGTGAAAACGGCATGCTGTTAGGGCAGTTCTCCGAAGTGGATGGTTTAAGTGGAATGACCAGAGCGGCTTACAGTGACATCAGTGTGCTGCTCCGTAAGGCTTGGGATGGTGACATTCACCGCCAGTTCTATATGAGCGATGCCAGTTGTAACACGCACACTCGCATGTGCATCTCCCTGCTCATGGCAGGTACGGTAAAATCCATGCTGGAACGTATGTTCAACGACAACAACTGTGAGGGTGGACTCATGCAGCGATGCATACCGGTGCTCATTCCTAAGACGCAACGTACATTCAGACCTCCAAGAGTGAACTACCTGAATGATGACGAGAAGAAGGAACGTGATGCGCTAATCATGGATCTCTATCAGAAGGACTTGTCGCTTGGTAAATCCACATTGGAATTAGAATGCCCGATGATGCTGAAGGCCATTGGCGAATGGTACGACAGCCTGGAGGTTGTCTATAACGATGGTGAGATGACCGATGCAGAGGCAGACCTTTCACATCGATGCGGTCAGTTCATGTTGCGTGCAGCCATACCGCTCATCGCCCTTTATGGTCAGGAAACTAAAGAAATTGTGGATTTCTGCGTGTGGGTAGGCAAAATGGCACACTATGGAATGAGTCAGCTCTTTGGACAGCGTGTCCAGAAGGATTTGACAAAGGCCGATGAAATCTTAACTGTTCGCTTAGATGGCAGAAAGACAGCAGAGCCATTGCTGGATAAGATGCCAGAAGTGTTTACCATGCAACAATTTAAGGATGAACGTATTCGCAGTGGACAAAGTGGAGAGGTATTGAATATTCTTTCGCGTTATGCAAAAAAAGGCAGACTTGTTCGTGTGAAAAGAGGTGTTTACAAGAAAGTTACGTTAGATAATCAACATAATCAACATAATTTATGTTGATTACAAATACAGACTCTTAATATGGAATTAGAAATTAGTAGATACAGTTTTGGTCCCCACCAGTGCGCGGGGTACCTGGAAGTAAATGGCGAGCACTTTTGTGACACACTGGAGCCAAGAGCCATTAACTGGAAGAAAGAGAGAAAGAAGGCTAAGCTGACAGCCATTCCCGAGGGCCGCTATCGCATAGAGATAGCTGTAAGCGCCAAGTTCAAGCGCCGTATGCCTTACCTGAAGGATGTTCCAAACTTTAGTGGAATCATGATCCACATCGGTAATGTGGCTACCAAACCCGATGGTACGCCCGGCGACAGTCAAGGTTGCATCTTGGTGGGCTACTGCTCAAAAGACAACGGTGTCCTGAGTCAATCCAGAGCCTGCTTTGATAAGCTGATGGCTGTGTTGGAAGCAGCCCAGAAACGCGGCGAAGCAGTGTGGGTAACGGTTTCAAGCCCTAAAAAGTGGACGTATAATAAGTAATGTAAAATCCCTGAGGGAGAACCCCCTTGTCATTCTGATGGA
>JAUNHZ010000264.1 GCA_030523705.1 Bacteroidales bacterium | reverse complement strand
TCATGGACCCCTTCATCAAATTCTGGTTATCCGGGTTTTCTTTCTTGTAGGAAGTGACTACAGGCCCGTCGTTCAGATAACCACACACCTCTATGTCGTCATCTCCCAGAACAGGCTCATAACCAGAGCCATGAATGGTGAAATAAAAGGTCTGTGTCCTTTCAGTTCTCACTGACAACCCTGATTCTTGGCCGGAGATTTCAAACTTAGGCATGGAAGATATTGCATCCAAGCAGGCGCGTGCAAGAGAACGGGAGCACTTATTCACCACTTGCGGATGAGTCACATTTCCCTGCTCATCAACAGTATATCCTATGGTCACAGGCCCTTCCTCACCAGCCTCTAAAGCTTCTGCAGGATAAGAGACGTGGGATGAAAGATAAGCCATCATGGCATTTCTGCCACCTGGGAATTCCAAAGAAGACACCATGCTGGCATAGCTCATCCTCCGAGAGAAGTCTGATACCTCCGGCTGGGCAAAAACAGCCAACGACACTAAGGCAACCGGCACAACGAAAACATACTTGGCACTTGCCCATGCATGCGACTTCTCCACCACCATCATACGGATGCGTTTCTTAAGAGAGCGATGGTTGAAACTGTTTGCCAAGGCGAAGAATGGAGCGCCGACAGCCTTCTTCACCAAAAGCATCTGGTAGCCTTTCACATCTGCACCATGTGCCAACACTTGTTCATCGGCCTGGTACTCATGCACTTGCTGCAATTCTTGCTTCAGAAGCCATGCGGCAGGATTGAACCACTGCAAGATGGTCAAGACATCGGCAAGCAGCAAATCCCAAGAATGACCATAGCGGACATGCGCTTTCTCATGTTCCAGAATGACATCACGCTGTTCATCGAAATCTTTTGCAGAGAAGATGATATAGCGCATCCAACTGAATGGCGCACCATCTTTCACAGTCCTGAGAAGGGTGTAGGCAGGTGTATCATCCACTACTTCCGCCCTGCGTATCAGCCGGTAAAGGGCTACGATAGACCAAGTATTCTTGACGAAAACAAGAACAATGCCCGACAGGTAACCCCATAGCACGACAGAAATCCATACGGAAGGAGACTGTGGAGCAACAACGGAAGCATTTGTAACCACATCGGCTTGATTCAGGTAGTCCTCTATAACAATAAGAGGAGACTGCACTACAGGACTTACACTCAATGACAGATGCAAGGCTGGCAGCGCAAAAGAGCCTATCATAAAGGCCAAGAGCATGAAGCGGTTCAAACGATGGAACGTCTCTCTTGAAAGCAGAACCTTATACCCCAAATAGAAGGCCAAAACACAGAGACTGCTCTTTATCATATAGACTAAAAAAGCACCCATACTACTGATTCTCTATTATTTTAATGAGTTCCTTCAGTTCATCGACACTGATCTTCTCATCTTTCACCAAGGTAGACACGGCACTCATATAGGAATTGTTGAAATAACGCACCACTACATCCTTTAAGGAACTTTTCTTGAATTCTTCACGGCTCTTTACGGCAAAATACTGATAGGTGTTTCCATAGGTCTTATGGTTCAGGAAACCCTTGGCCTATAAGCCTCTCACTACTGTAGATAAGGTATTCACATGGGGCTTGGGTTCTGGATAGAGTTCCAACAAATCCTTCACAAACAATGGACCTTTCACCCAGAAAAATTCCATGCATTCCTCTTCTTTTACTGTCAGTTTTTCCATAATAAACGAATTTACGAGTGCAAAGTAACTAAAAGTTTTCGTTATTCAACTAAACCTTTTAGTTAATCCTCAAATCCGCAAGTAAACTTCAAAAGGACTCTTTGAAGCCGAAGAGTC
>JAUNHZ010000003.1:48809-49584 GCA_030523705.1 Bacteroidales bacterium | reverse complement strand
TTTTCGCGCTCTCTTATTTTATTAATATTTTTATTGTTTCAATCATGCCCACTTAATCTTCATCAGACCAGTGTGAATCGCTTAAATTCTCAATAGTCGAGGATAACTGATTAAATTCCTTTTGATTAATTTCACGAATCTTACACATGAGGCCACTCCAATTCAGGGTGTTACTACCTTGCATTAGCTTAGTACTAATCAAGTTGACAAGCTTATGTAATCCGCTTTTAGTACCAGTTGTGGCAATTAATGTTAGAATCGCTTCATTCTGTTCATAGTCTTCAAATCTTGCCTCGAACTTTTTAACGACAAAACGTTGTAGTTTGCTGTCAAGTTGAGCAAGGTATTCAACAGGTTTTCCCTCAAGACATGCAAGTAATTGCTCTTTAAAAGTCTCCTTGCTATTCGCTTCATTTACCAGGAAATCGCTATGGTCTACATCTGGGCTCTCCATCTGAGTAAGGATGCTTGAAATCTGTGCCCTTATCGTAATGATATCTATACGTCTATCCTCTGGGCAGCTGTCAGAACATAGGAACGATATAAGTCGAAGATGCGCATCAGAATAAGTTTCAACGGATAGAATTGCTTCTCTGTAATAGGATACATCAAAACCGTTCGCAAGAAGATTATCCAATACCGTAATCGTCTTGTCACACCATTCTGCCATATTGACAAAGTGTGTAATAACAGACTCGTCAATTGTTGGGGAATTTGTATTTAATGCTGTTATCTCAAACAAGTTGAAGAAATTATGCATTATTTGCTTGTCACC
>JAUNHZ010000003.1:0-48799 GCA_030523705.1 Bacteroidales bacterium | reverse complement strand
ATTGTCATAAAGATATGAACGAGACATGTTACCAACCCTACTATCCTTCGTCATTCTAGAAAGAGCTGTTTTCAATTTTGAATTGTCTGAAAGTCGAATCTTATTGTTTGTCACAAAGAACTCTTCTAAGAATGCCATAAACGTAAAGATGTCGTCAGCATTGTTATTCTGATGAGTGTATTCCGGAATTAGAGTATGAAGCTTTTCAAAAAACTTCAGTACGAATGCGTCATCCTCCTTTGGTTCTAATTGCGAACATATCATCATAAACTGACTATATGGCGATCCTGTACCCTTAGCATTATCCTGCTTCATGCTTTCTATAACCTCACCAACCAATTCAGCGCTGAATAATTCGGAAGCTTCAGGATAACGAAACACAAAGGATGATGTAGGATCTTCTTTATACGCTTTATGGAACGATTCTACCAATTCCTCTGTACATTCAGCTCCAAATTCTTTGCAAGCTTGGAACACAGAATGTCTCACTGGTTCAGAGAAAGAATCATCCTTGTTCCAAGATGATACATACTGAATGAAGCAATCCTTTGGTTGGTCATTTCCAAGTTTACACATGTGATGGGAGAAAGGAATGTGCATTTCAAGGTAATCTGGTATTAATGGCAGCAAAGTTCCCCAATCATTCTCAGATGATATCAAGTTGCCCAGCATACAGCATTCTTCATCTTCGACAATACCTGCCGAATACAGATTTAGGAATGCAGGATACAGATTAACCATATCCGCATTGAACAGTTTTCTGTTGGCCGTCTTGCGAATTTCAGACAGAAGATAGGCGACCACATCCTTTCGTCTGGTTTCATCATTGGCGATGAAAGCTTTGATTTCTTCAACCGAACCAGGTATCGCTACATGCTCTTTTATAGCTGTAGTCAACGAGCCAGAAGTCTTGCTATTTGAAAGGATCTTGTCTATAATAGTCAGACGGAATTCGTATGGCTTTGATACATAAAATGTGCGTTGAAGGAATAGTCTCAACCGGTCATTACTAAAATCATCAAATTGATTAGAGAACAAAAGGGTTGCATCATGCTGGATTTTCCTATAGTACTCAGGGAACTCCTCTCGCATAATTGTCATTTTGCATATTATAGGCTGATTATCACGAACGAAATATTCATCCTCGAATGACTCAAACTCAATTATCAAGTTATTGCACAATTGTATCAAACGCCTTGGATTCGTAGCGAACTCACGAGCCATGATGCTAAGTGTTTCTCTTTGAAGCCCGAGTTCATATTTGCTGTTAAGGTTCTCTGCAAACTCAAACATTTCATCAGAATGGAATGGCTTTATCCAAAGAGACACATTGAAAAACTTACGTAAGAACTCATCGGCCTGATTACATTCTTCCGCATTTGCCTTTGATTTATTGATAATGTGCTTCTTCAGTGCATCCACATCAACAGGTATAACGAATATCAAATCCTGTTGTTTACAGCCCAAAAAGTTTTTAATGTCCGTTAGAAGGGTATAAGCCATATCGTTATGGCAACGGTCAATGTTGTCAATAACAATAACTAACTTGTCACTCTTCTTCTCGACTCCTGTTATCCAATTCCAAGCTCTCTGAGTAATAGACGGAGTCTTTCTAGCGCCTTCAATAATCTCGTTAAAGCACTCTTCAAATTGCTCTGGAGCAAATAGACGAGATTTCTGAACTGTAACCTTCAAGTCATCAGTGGAATTCTTCTTAAGGTTCACTAGGATGGTAACCAATCCAGTAATTGTAGTAAAACCAAATCCCCAATATTTTAGGACTTCACTATCACAAATGAAAATGAGTCCAACAACGAAAAGCAACAAGACCCAATACATCCAATAGTGAGTATTCGTTTCGTGCTTTACCTCTGTATCTTCGTTGATGTTGTCATAAAAGCGTTTCAACATTGCCGTTGGTTTCACTCCAAGTTTATGTTGAAGCTCATACAAGAACATTCTGCGAAAAGAATCTCCAGCATACTTCCAAGCATCATATGTAACAAATCTATATTGAGCATTTGGTTTTGCTTCAAGCCTATTCTGTGCAGTTTTTAAGACAGAAGACTTTCCACTTCCCCATTCGCCAAAGAGTCCTATGGTAAATGGCTTAGAATTATCTGCGGACTCTATTGTTTTAATCAACATGTCTGCATAGACAGAAGTATTCAGCAAGTCTGTACGCTCGCATTCACTATTTTTTAGAACAATTTCTTCGTCAATTACAAATTTCATAATATTTGCCGTATATATTGTCATAAGAAATTTATATCACCCTTCCAACCCCTTCAGTTTTTCCATCAGACTTCCAAGTTCCGAGTAAGTATAATCTCTTCCCGAAGCCAACTTCTCATCCATCGAATGATTTGAATTGGCAATAGCAGTAGCCAAAGAGCCACCGTTGCGCTCGAAGTACGAATGCAAGCCCTTGCATTTGATGAAAAACTCTGCCGTCTTTCGATACTCTACATTCTGGTTAAGGTCCTTCAACAACTGCTCCTGATCCGTGTACATACGCGATGTATAGCGGAAGTAGTAGAGGAAGAACAACTCCGTACAACGATGAGTTTCAAAGAACTTCACTACACAGTAGATGCCTTTCTTGGGTTTATTAATGGGCTGAGCGTACTTCTTCTTAAAACGATCATATTGTGAGCGTTCTGGCTCCTTATCCTTGGTGTCCATATCAATGATACAGAAGATATGGCTAAAGCCCATAGCCACACCTTCTGCTATCTTAGCATCCAAATCCTTGATATTCGTGTGCTTCGGATAGTCAGGCTTTATTGTCAATCCCTTGAACACATCGCACAACGACTTGAAATAGTAGAACTCCGTTGGACCTTCGCCCAATATCAATGCCGTATTCCTCAACCTCCCCATATCAATCCTCTAGATTTACAAAGATAGAACCAAGCTCAGGTTTTGCACCCAATCGACCGATGCGATACGAATTGTAAAGCGACAAGTTCTTGTGCAGACCAAAAGAATCACCACGGTTGTATTCTGAACTTGCACTATCACGATTCTTTTCCACAAACCATACTACTCCACGATTCTCGTTAATCAAATCCTGTTGCAGCAAAGCTGTCTCCTGACTAGTGATAATCAACTGTGATTTCTCCGAGTTGAACAAGAATACATTCAGGTAATAGAACAACAAGTCATAATGAAGATCCTCACCCAATTCATCCAGATAATACACATGATTGCCCGTGATCAAGTCATACAGCACATCCAAAATTCTTATATACTTCAACGTACCCTTCGATTGCCAGCCCAAAGGTATATCAAAATTGCCTTCTTCTGAGTGATTTCCAAAATCCACCGAGTCAGTAGTAGGTCTCAGCAACGCCTCCTTCATATCATCCGGAATATTCTCTCGCTGAACACGCTCCCGAAAATCCTGAGGAATGAATCTGTCCTCTTGAACAGGCTTGAAGTCAATGATATTCAAGTCGGCCTTCTGGAGCATCTGATTAAAGAACCTCCTCTTCTTCTCATCCTTGTAAGCATCCTTCAGAATCTCGACAAGACCTTTCTCCTTGCCACCATCACCATCCACATCGTGATAGTTCTCCATCACCCAACCATGCAGCCTGTTGAAAGGCATAATATCCTCAGTCAGTGCCATCTTCCGGCATACAGACAAAACACTATGGTTGTTCAACGTATTCTCACGAATCGTCTGTTGCGTCTTCTGCTGTAATTTCAATGTCGAACCGAACTTAATCTCAGCTTGAACATTCTCACTAACAAATGTACGCTCATAGAAAAGGGCCCTTGAATTGTTTGGATAGTAATTCAAAGTCTCCGCAAGGATAAATCGATTATTGAATTTTACATCATAATCATACCTCACTCCATGGGCATAGAACGACACATGCATCTCTGTAGGCTCATCTTTTGTCAGTGCAAACGGCATAAAACCATTTATATGCTTGTTTGCATCTGACTTTGGCAACACCAAAAGACGGAACACTTCATTCAATGCAATCAGCATATTCGACTTGCCAGAAGCATTCGATCCGTATAGAATACCAAGTTTATAGACAAAGACTCCTTCCGCAACCTCAGTCACCAGTTCTGAAGCCGGGCCTTTAGCCAGGAAATTTATCTCTTGTTTGTCTCGGATGGACAAATAATTCTTAACCCAAAATTCTCTTATCATGACTATTGCTGAAAGTTTTTATTGGTAATTTACGTAAATATGCTACAAAAATAAGGTTTTTGTTTTATATCTACAAATAATGCAGTATATTTCTGTAATTATACTACGGAATATAACATTATTTTACTCCACACACGATGCAAACATAACTTTAAGCGCAATTGGCAATAACTATGACTAAAATCCTTTTCCTTTCTGATGCTCATACATCCACTTGCCACCTTTATCCAAATTCTCTACGACAAACTGTACAACGGCTCCTGTCGGTATATCTTTTGGTAGTCGTTTTATAAGCAAGGCTACAAGTTGACCTTTGTTGGTGAAGCCTGTCTTTTCTTCCTCTGCAACAACTTTGCCCTTGTAAAATGCAGTTCCACGGAGTAAGTTTAATTTTGAGATTCGGTCCGTTTCCAATTTCTTCTCTTCGCGACGCAATTCTTCTTTTCCCGGATTATCGCTGAAAAAGATGAATTCAACAACTTTTTCATTCAACTCCCACGCAGGACTAAAATCTTTCTTCACGTACGTTTGAGTAACACGATGAGCAGAACCGTGATTCATTGCAAAAGCTACTGCTTGCCAATCCAAACCGAGTTCGTTAAACGCAATGGTTGCCCAGGAATGACGAAAAGAAAGTATACTATAGTCCTCCTCTTTGTTTAGTCCAAGTATCTTCTGGCAAATCTGTCTAATACCAGTATTTACGTTGGCACAGAAACTATCTTCTGTGGTATAAAGCTCACTAAAGCAAAATAAAGGACCTTTCTTTTTCGAGGATTTATATTTCTTGAACAAAGGCTTTATGATATCAGGTACACGCATTTCCATGTAGGCAGTGTCTCTTCTACAATGTTTAGTCTTTGCTCTATTATAATGTATTACACCATCGCTATAATCTTCCTTCTTCAGATCATAAAGATCTGCACAATACATACCACCGAGACAGAAGGATATCTTTGCTACATCTCGACCAAATTCCATGGGAGTAACAGCCAATGGTCTTGTGGGTATTGGAGTTGAAAAGAATATGCGCAACGCATTTGGAGATATTGCTTGTTTTGCAGTGTCATCTGATCTGGGTATAGAGATTCTTTCCCATGGGTTACTTTTTATTCTAATGATTCCTCTTTCTGGATCATTCAGTTCCTTCATAGCATTTCTCCATATATGACGGATGCACACTGGATACATTTCCTTGGCTCGCTTCTTGCCTTCTTGAATCATTGAATCAATCCAGCCATTCAGGCTAGATTCTGTTAGAGAAGTGAAAGTTAACTCATTCGTGCCCATATATCTTTCTATATGGCGTAGCGCAAAGAGGTAATTTCCAGCTGTTCTTGGATGCCTAATTTTAGCAATATAATCCCGAGCATATTCACTAAACGAGACAGCTTCGCCAACTGTCGTAACATAGTCTACGATTTCTTTAATCTTCCACGTTGAATAATCAACATGGTTGAGTCTCTCCATCCATTCAAGAATCAAAGTGTTGCAATAAGTGAGGACATACGGATCAGTTATCTCAGACTTGCTAACAACATAATGAGATGATACGACCTTCGATGTCTTGTAGAACAGACACTGACCATTGTGTGTAAATCTAATGTACACGACCCAAAAACCATCCTTACGAGGCTTCTGGACTACAGGCTTCATTATTACTGCTTTCATAATCTTTAAGTTTATATTAGAAATAGTCTTATATAGTCTTAAAACGGGAAACAGTAGGTCTTATAATATAAATCTTATGTTGCTAATAATAGCATTTATGGTCATTTTATGCTATTGGAACATGGAATATCGCCTGTGTTTTTGTATGTAAAAAGGAGTTGAACAGGCTAAAAAACTGTCCAACTCCTCTAATTATCCATCTGATATACAGAGTATTAGCGCTCTTCTTCAACACTCGCCTGGGCGGCGGCCAAACGTGCGATAGGCACACGGAATGGAGAGCAAGAAGCATAGTTCATGCCAATCTTAGCGCAGAACTTAACTGAGCTAGGCTCACCACCGTGCTCACCACAGATACCGGTACGCATGCCTGGGCGTACGCCACGACCCTTCTCAACGGCCATCTTGATGAGCTGGCCAACACCCTTCTGGTCGAGAACCTGGAATGGATCTGCCTTAAGGATCTTCTTGTTGAGGTAGTCAGGAAGGAATGAAGCAACGTCATCACGAGAGTAACCGAAGGTCATCTGTGTGAGGTCGTTTGTACCGAATGAGAAGTACTCTGCCTCAGTCGCAATGCGGTCAGCGGTGAGGGCTGCACGTGGGATTTCAATCATCGTACCGATTTCCAGTGGTACTTCAACACCCATCTCTGCCATTACCTCTGCAGCAACCTTCTTGATGATCTCCTTCTGCTGCTTGAGCTCGTAGAGGATACCTACGAGTGGAACCATGATCTCTGGATGTGGATCAAAGCCTTCCTTCTTCAGGCGGCAAGCGGCTGTGATGATGGCACGTGTCTGCATTGCAGAAATCTCAGGGAATGTAACACCCAGACGGCAACCACGGTGACCAAGCATTGGGTTGTTCTCATGGAGAGAGTGTACGCGACGCTGGATTTCCTCGATGGTTACGCCCATTTCTTCTGCCATATCCTTCTGGCCCTGTACATTATCGTCAGCAGGTACGAACTCATGGAGAGGTGGGTCGAGCAGACGGATGTTAACATGGCAGCCATCCATAGCCTTGAGGATGCCATAGAAGTCCTCTGTCTGGTAAGGGAGGAGCTTAGCAAGAGCCTTCTCGCGACCTTCTACGGTGTCAGCAAGAATCATCTCGCGCATAGCCTTAATCTTCTCACCATCGAAGAACATGTGCTCTGTACGTGTAAGACCGATACCCTTAGCACCAAAGTTGCGAGCAACCTGTGCATCGTGTGGAGTATCTGCATTGGTACGAACCTCCATCTTGGTGTATTTGTCGCAGAGATCCATGAGCTCCTTGAAGTCGCCAGAAACCTCAGCTTCCTTAGTAGCAATTTGACCAGCGTAAACCTGACCGGTAGTACCATTGAGTGAGAGGTAGTCACCCTCCTTATATACTACGCCACCGATTTCTACGGTCTTAGCCTTATAGTTAACAACGATTTCACCTGCACCTGATACGCAGCACTTACCCATACCACGAGCCACAACGGCAGCATGTGAGGTCATACCACCGCGAGCGGTAAGGATACCCTCTGCAGCAGACATACCAGCGAGGTCCTCTGGAGAAGTCTCGATACGTACCATGACAACCTTATGTCCATTCTTGTGCCAAGCTTCTGCATCGTCAGCGTGGAATACAATCTGACCGCAAGCAGCACCTGGAGAAGCAGGAAGACCCTGAGTGATGACCTTAGCCGACTTCAGGGCAGCCTTGTCGAATACAGGGTGAAGCAACTCATCAAGCTTGTTTGGCTCACAGCGAAGGATAGCAGTCTTCTCATCGATGAGACCCTCCTTGATAAGATCCATGGCAATCTTAACCATGGCAGTACCGGTACGCTTACCGTTACGGGTCTGCAAGAACCACAGCTTGCCTTCCTGTACGGTGAACTCCATATCCTGCATATCGTGATAGTGGTGCTCCAGCTTGTCCTGCAGTGCGTCGAGCTCTGCATACAGCTCTGGCATAGCCTCTTCCATAGAAGGATACTTAGCTACGCGCTCCTCCTCTGAGATTCCGGCACGCTCAGCCCAGCGCTGAGAACCAATCTTGGTAATCTGCTGTGGAGTACGGATACCTGCAACTACGTCCTCGCCCTGAGCGTTGATCAGGTATTCACCGTTGAAAAGGTTCTCACCGTTACCAGCGTCGCGAGAGAAGCATACACCTGTAGCTGATGTGTCACCCATGTTACCGAATACCATGGCCATTACAGAAACTGCAGTACCCCATTCATCTGGAATACCCTCCATCTTTCTGTACAGGATAGCACGCTCGTTCATCCAGCTGCGGAATACAGCGCAGATAGCTCCCCAAAGCTGTTCCATTGGGTCAGTAGGGAAGTCACTGCCGGTCTGCTCCTTGATAGCTGCCTTGAACAGGCCAACCAATTTCTTCAGAGACTCTACAGAAAGGTCCTTGTCCAGGGTTACGCCCTGCTCTTCCTTTACCTTTTCAATGATAGCCTCGAATGGGTCGATATCTTCCTTGTTCACAGGCTTCATACCTAATACAACGTCACCATACATCTGTACGAAACGGCGGTATGAATCATATACGAAGTGTGGGTTGTTGGTTTTCTTAACCATACCTTCTGCAACCTCGTCGTTCAGACCTAAGTTCAGAATTGTATCCATCATACCAGGCATAGAAGCACGAGCACCAGAACGTACAGAAACCAACAGAGGGTTCTCTACGTCGCCGAACTTACAGTTCATAAGGGCCTCGGTGTGAGCAACAGCCTTGTTTACGTCATCCTTCAAGATTTCAACAATCTTATCCTGACCAATTGCATAATACTCATTACAAGTATCGGTAGTAATAGTAAATCCAGGAGGAACTGGCACACCAATAAGGTTCATTTCTGCCAAGTTTGCTCCCTTACCACCCAACTGCTCACGCATTTGGGCATTACCTTCAGCCTGTCCGTTACCGAAGGTATAAACTCTTTTTTTCTCCATTATAAATTGTTGGTTAAAAGGGTTATTAATAAGTTTACAATTTTTAATTTGCAAATCTACTCATAAAATATGAGATAAAGAAGAAAAAACGACCCAATTTGCAATTTCTACATTGCAAAATAACAAAATAAAAATTGGAATCGTCCACAAAAAAAGAAGATATCCCATCTTACTCTCGCAAGATGGGATATCTGTATGTTGGGCTTTATTTTTTACTTAGCCTCTTCTGCTTTTTCCTCTGCCTGCTTAATGCGGCGACCCATGGTGATGTATGCCAAAGGAGCTGCAATGAACAGTGAAGAACTTGTACCTACAACAACACCTAAGATCATAGCGAAGGCGAAGCTACGGATACTCTCACCACCCAGGATGAAGATACACAACAATACAATCAGAGTAGAAACTGAAGTATTGATGGTACGAGCCAAAGTAGTATTCAGAGACTCGTTGAAAATCAACTGGTGGTCACGCTTTGGATACAAGTGGAAGAACTCACGGATACGGTCGAAGATAACCACCTTATCGTTAATAGAATAACCGATAGCGGTCAGGACTGCACCAATGAATGTCTGGTCGATGTCCAGTGAGAATGGCAAGATGCCATACCACAAAGAGTACATACCAATGATGATGATGGTATCACAAGCCAGAGCTACAGTAGAACCTACAGAGTAAGCCACGTTGCGGAAACGTAACAAGATGTACAAGAAGATAGCTACCAATGCAATGAGCACTGAGTAGATTGCACCATAAGTGATATCCTCTGCAATAGAAGGACCTACCTTCTGTGAAGAGATGATAGAACCACCTGCGCGGTTATCACGGTCAATGAACTGATCCAATGTTACACCTTCTGCAAGTAGGTTAGCCTTCTTCAAGTTCTCAAATAACAACTGTTCAATTTCACCATCGATTTCAACACCATCATCAGCGATACGGTAGTTAGTAGATACACGAACGGTCTGGCCATCGTTACCTAATGCGATACACTGGATGTTAGCCTCTGCTGCAGTTACTGCTGGCTCCAATGCTGCACGTACAGCTTCTGGAGAAACTGGCTGCTCGAACTGTACGGTAAAGTTACGACCACCGGTAAAGTCGATAGACTTGCTCAAACCACGTACTGCAAATGAAACCAAACATACAGCGATGATAGCACCGAAGGTGATGAATGACTTCTTAGCGTTACCCATGAAGTTGAAGTGAGTTCCCTTCATCAAGTTGCGGCTCAAGTTAGTGACAAATGTAAGGTTAGTCCACTTATCCTTGTTCAAGAAGTGCTCATAAACGATACGAGTCAAGAACACTGCAGTGAAGAATGAACATACAATACCTATAAATAAGGTAGTAGCGAAACCACGGATAGGTCCTGTACCGAAGTAGTACAGAATGATAGCGGTGATGATAGATGTCAAGTTAGAGTCGAAGATTGCAGAGAATGCATTGCTGTAACCTGCAGCAACTGCCTGCTTAACAGCCTTACCAGCTGCCAACTCTTCCTTGGTACGCTCATAAATCAACACGTTAGCATCCACAGCCATACCTAATGACAATACCATACCGGCAATACCACTCATGGTCAATGCTGCCTGGAATGAGGTAAGGATACCCAGAGTGAAGAAGAAGTTTACAATCAGTGCGCAGTTTGCAATCATACCAGGAATCATGCCGTACATTGCACACATATAAATCATCAACAGGATGAATGCCACGATGAATGACATGATACCCTGGTTGATAGACTCCTGACCCAGAGATGGACCAATGATGTCTTCCTGAACGATCTTAGCAGGAGCAGGCATCTTACCAGACTTCAATACGTTTGCCAAGTCCTTGGTATCTTCAATAGTGAAGTTACCAGAAATCTGTGAGTTACCACCGGTAATCTCAGAGTTTACGTTTGGAGCACTATAAACATAGTTGTCCAGAACGATAGCAATAGCGCGGTTGATGTTATTCTTGGTCAGGTTAGCCCAGATACGTGCACCTTCCTGATTCATGCTCATGCTTACTACAGCCTTACCAAACTGGTCGAACTCATCCTTTGCATCGGTAACAACGCTACCTTCCAAAGGAGCCTTACCATTACGCTCGGTAACCTTGATAGCATACAGCTCATAGAACTCGTTCTTCTGGTCGAATGCCTTAACACCCCACTTCAAGCTCATTTCCTTTGGCAGGATTGACTTAGCAGCCTCAGTTGCCAATGCCATGTTAACCTGTGCGGTATCGCGATAGTGAGCTACACCCACTACACAACCGTTACCACCCAACTGCAGAGCAGAGAGCAATGGGTGAGCAGCCTTCATCTCTTCAGTAGCGCGAGCTGGCTCTGCTGTAGTATTCTCTGTAGTTGATGCAGCAGCCTTCAAGCCAGCCAATGCATTAGCTGTTGAATCTGCAGCCTCTGCAACTTCTGCAGTTTCCTCAGTAGCTTCAGCATCTTCCTTTACAGCAGCAGTACCATTGTTTGCCAACTGTGCATCCAATGACTGCAAGTAAGGAATTGCCTCTGCGCTGGTGTAGGTCTCCCAGAATTCCAGGTTTGCAGAACCTTGTAACAATTTACGTACACGCGCAGGCTCCTTGATACCTGGCATTTCTACCATGATACGGCCTAAAGAGCTCTCCAGTTTTTGGATGTTTGGCTGAACCACACCGAAGCGGTCGATACGGGTACGAAGTACGTTGAATGAGTTGTCGATTGCAGCAGCAACCTCCTCACGAAGTACCTTCTCTACCTCTGAATCTGTACTACGGGTGTTGACTTTGTCTTTCAGCTGCTGGGTAGCGAAGATCTCAGCAAGTGCAGCTCCAGGAGCCTGCTTGTGATACTCGTTAACGAACAGGGAAATAAAGTCGTCCTGGCTCTGAGCTGCCTGCTTTGCAGCAATCTCTACAGCCTTCACAAATGGCTCATCAGTCTTGTTGTCAGCCAAAGACTTAACAACATCAGGAACTGAAACTTCCAGGATGACGTTCATACCACCCTTCAAATCCAGACCCAAGCCAATCTGCATTTTCTGACACTCGTTCAAGGTGTATGCTCCAAAGTATACACGCTCATTACGCAGTGAGTCCAAGTATTCCTGTCCTCTCTCTTCGCCCATCTTGGCGGCCTTGCTCTCATAGTGATTTGTCACAAAAGAGAAAGAAAGATAGAACAAGCAAACAAGGGTCAGCAATACAGCTAAAATTTTTACAAATCCTTTGTTTTGCATCTTTTTTGTTGTTTATATTATTATTTATTATTTTTCACGTCGTTACGAGGGCGCAAAGTTAATGAATTTTTTCACATTTCATCTTCTCTGAACCCAAATATTTGCTTGGTTTGCCTTTTATTTTAAATAAATGCGCGTTTTTTTAGGTAAAAAGCCTATTTATGACTGGCTTCAAAGAGCTTTTTCTTCTCGTCAACCGTCAGGCTCTGGTAACCAGACTTGCGTAGCTTATCCAGAATCCGGTCTAACTCTGCCTGCTCCTCCTGGGTCTTGGCATTATATTGGTAATCTTGCTCCCTTTCACCATAGTGAACTTTCATTTTAGGCTTTTTGCGATCTCTAAAGAATTTCTTAATTTTGGCAATGTATCCCTCACTGTCTAGACGGTTCCCATGGGACCAGTACAAAATGAGCAAGAAACCTACTATCATGCCACCTAAATGGGCGAAATGGGCTACTCCGTCATTGCTGCTGTTAAGGCCAGAGAAGAGCTCGATGACAGCATATCCAATCACGAAATATTTCGCCTTTATTGGAACGGGGATTGGGAAAACAAACATGCGTTCGTCTGGATAAGAAAGGCCAAAAGCAAGCAAGATGCCATAGACCGCTCCAGAAGCTCCAACAGTGGTCATCAGGTTTAAGTAAGCCTGCATAGGAATGATGCTTCCACCCATGTTTACACTGTCATAAGCAGCCATTCCACTTGCTTGAAAATCAATCCATTGTACAATTTCTTGGAATAAGCCTGCTCCAATGCCGCAAATGAGGTAATAAATCAAGAAGCGTCGGGATCCCCATGCCACTTCGACAATGCGTCCGAACATCCATACGGCAAGCATATTGAAGAAAATATGCATAAGGTTACCATGCATGAACATATAGGTCAACAATTGGTAGAATTTGAAGTCGGAGGCCATGAAAAAATGGAGCCCAAACATATCGTTTAGGTCATAACCATATTTGACTAAAACATTGGTAGCCAAAAAGAACAGCACATTGATAAAAATGAGGTTCTTGGTAACAGGGGGCATATTATACATAACAGTCTTTTTCTAAAATTTGATAACTGTTGGCAAAAGTACGCATTTTTCTGCTATTTGGCATGAAATATGACCTTCAATTACTTTTTTTTTGCAAAACCTGTAAATTTTGTGGTTTTTAGTTTGAATTTCCAATTACTTAACTTATATTTGTGTTTTGAATCCAACTAGTTAACAATATATTATAAAACGATTAGCGCATTGCATTATGAACAAGAATGAATTAGTAGCAGCAATTGCTGAGAAATCTGGTCTGACCAAGACAGATTCAAAGAAGGCTCTCGATGGTTTTATCGCAGCAGTAACTGATGCTTTGAAGGCAGGTGAGAAGGTAGCATTGGTAGGTTTCGGTACTTTTGCAGTAGCAGAGAGAAGTGCTAGAACAGGTGTTAACCCAGCTACAAAGGAGACAATTGAGATTCCTGCTAAGAAGGTTGCCAAGTTTAAGGCTGGTGTAGAATTAACCGATGCAATTGAAGGTTGATTGATTTAAGAAGAAAACTAAAAAAAAGGAGGTGCTTAGGGCATCTCTTTTTTTTATATATATTTTATAATTCGGTTAAATTGCGCTATCTTTGCACCAAATTTAGCTAAATGTAAGCATGAATATCGAAGAAAAATTGATTCAGGCAGTTGTACGTGCCATTTTGGCCTTGTACGGACAGGAAGTTCCTGCTGCACAAGTACAGTTGCAGAAAACAAAAAAAGAGTTTGAAGGACACCTGACATTGGTGGTTTTCCCATTTTTACGTATATCTAAGAAGAAACCAGAAGATACTGCGGCAGAAATTGGTGAATATCTGCTTCAGCATGAGCATGTGGTTTCTAAGTTCAATGTCATTAAGGGCTTTCTGAACTTGACCATTGCCTCTGGCGCATGGGTTGAACTGCTGAATGGCATTCAGGCAGAACCTTCCTATGGTATCATTCCAGCTACCGAGGAATCTCCACTGGTCATGATTGAGTATTCTTCTCCAAACACAAATAAGCCTTTGCACTTGGGCCATGTGCGTAACAACCTTCTGGGCGTGGCGTTGGCAAATATCATTGCTGCGAATGGCAATAAGGTGGTGAAAACCAATATTGTGAACGACCGTGGTATTCATATCTGCAAGTCCATGTTGGCTTGGTTGAAATATGGAAATGGTGAGACTCCAGAGAACTCTGGAAAGAAGGGCGATCACTTGATTGGCGACTATTATGTAGCATTTGATAAGCATTATCGTGCTGAGGTCAAGGAACTCATGAGCCAGTATATGGCAGAAGGTATGGGTGAGGAAGAGGCTAAGGTTAAGGCCGAGAAGGAATCGCCATTGATGAAGGAGGCTCACGAAATGCTGGTGAAGTGGGAGCAGAATGACCCTGAAGTTCGTGGCCTTTGGGCAAGAATGAATGAATGGGTTTATGCAGGTTTCGATGAGACCTATAAGGCCTTGGGTGTTACATTTGATAAGATCTACTATGAATCCAACACCTATCTTGAAGGTAAAGACAAGGTTCAAGAAGGTTTGGATAAGGGCTTCTTCTATCGTAAGGAGGATAATTCTGTTTGGGCAGACCTGACCGCAGAAGGCTTAGACCATAAGCTGCTGCTCCGTGGCGATGGTACTTCGGTTTATATGACACAGGATATCGGTACCGCTAAGCTTCGTTTCCAGGATTATCCTATCAACAAGATGATCTATGTAGTAGGAAATGAGCAGAATTACCATTTCCAGGTATTGTCTATCTTGTTGGATAAACTTGGTTTTGAGTGGGGTAAAGACTTAGTTCATTTCTCTTACGGTATGGTGGAATTGCCAAATGGAAAGATGAAGAGTCGCGAGGGAACTGTAGTAGATGCCGATGACTTGATTGAGAAAATGATTGAGGATGCCAAGCAGATGAGCGCGGACAAAATCAATAAGTTAACTGGTATTACAGAGGAAGAAGCGAATGAGATTGCTCGCGTAGTAGGTCTTGGCGCTTTGAAGTATTTCATCTTGAAGGTTGACCCACGCAAGAATATGCTGTTTAACCCAGAGGAGAGTATCGACTTCAATGGAAATACAGGTCCATTCATTCAGTATACCTATGCTCGAATCCGTAGCGTTTTGCGTAAGGCCAATGAGGCAGGCATTACCGTTCCTGCAGTGCTGGGTCTCGACGTGGAGTTGATCGAGAAGGAGGAAGGCTTGATTCAATTGCTGGCAGAGTTTGCTGCAGCAGTAAAGACTGCAGGTAAAGACTACAGTCCAAGTGCAATTGCAAACTATTGCTATGAATTGGTAAAGGAATACAACCAGTTCTATCATGACTTCAGCATTCTTCGTGAGGAAGATGAGAAGAAGAAAATCTTCCGTCTGGCTCTTTCTGCCAATGTGGCTAAGATCATCAGCCTTGGCATGGGACTCTTAGGCATTGAGGTACCAGAAAGAATGTAAGAAAGGTATGGCGAAGGAGAAACTGATCAATCCGCCAGATTACAGGCACGATACGGTCTTGCCTCTTCCTATGGAGGTGACTGCAGATGCAGTGGCTGTGGATGCGGCTTGCAGTGGAAATCCTGGGCCTATGGAATATAGAGGAGTTTACCTGAAAACTGGACAAGAGATATTTCATTTCGGCCCGGTTAAAGGTACCAATAATATAGGTGAGTTTTTGGCTATTGTACACGCCTTAGCGCTGATTCAGCAGAAAGGATTGAGCATGACCGTCTATTCTGACAGCAAGACGGCCCAGTGCTGGGTCCGGCAGAAAAAGGTTAAGACAACCTTGGAGCGGACACCACAAACGGAGAAACTGTTTCAGTTGATTGCTCGGGCTGAAAACTGGTTGAAGACGCATACTTACACGACACCCATCTTGAAATGGGAAACTGAGAAATGGGGTGAGGTGCCTGCTGATTTTGGAAGAAAATAGAAAGTTAATCAAATAAGGTAATTATTATGGAATTTGCTCGTTTGACTGCAGCCGAGGCTGCGTCACTTGTTAAACACGGAATGAACATTGGCTTGAGTGGTTTTACTCCAGCTGGTACAGCAAAGGCTGTTACTGCAGAGGTTGCTAAGATTGCAGCTGCAGAACATGCTGCTGGTCGTCCTTTCCAAATTGGTATTTTTACTGGTGCTTCTACCGGTATGTCAACAGATGGTCTGCTCTCTATGGAGAAGGCTATCCGTTATCGTGCTCCTTACACTACTAACCCAGAGTTCCGTAAGCGCGTAAATGCTGGTGAGATTGCTTATAATGACTTGCATCTGTCTCAGATGGCTCAGGAATTGCGCTATGGCTTTATGGGTAAAGTGGATATCGCTATCATCGAATGCTGTGAGTTCACTCCTGATGGTAAGGCTTATCTGACTGCTGCTGGTGGTATTTCTCCTACCATTGCACGTATGGCAGACAAGATCATCATTGAGCTGAATAGCTTCCACAGTAAGAGCAGTATGGGCTTGCACGATGTGTACGAGCCTTTGGATCCTCCTTACCGTAAGGCTATTCCTGTTGAGCATGCAAGTGATCGTGCTGGTCTTCCTTATGTACAGGTTGATGTAAATAAGGTGGTAGGTATCGTAGAGACTGACTTGCCAGATGAGGCTCGTAGCTTTACCGCCCCAGATCCTGTTACAGACCAAATTGGCCAGAATGTGGCAGACTTCTTGGTTGCTGACATGAAGCGTGGTATCATTCCTTCTACATTCTTGCCTTTGCAGAGTGGTGTGGGTAACATTGCTAATGCTGTACTCGGTGCTTTGGGTCGTGATACTACCATTCCAGCATTCGAAATGTACACTGAGGTGCTTCAGGATGCAGTGGTTAACTTGATCCGTGAAGGTCGCGTTAAGTTCGGTTCAACTTGTTCTTTAACTGTTACTAACGACTGTCTGAAAGGTATCTATGAGGATATGGACTTCTTCAAGGATAAGTTGGTTCTCCGTCCTTCTGAGATTTCTAACAGCCCAGAGGTTATCCGCCGCTTAGGAGTTATCTCTATCAATACGGCTATTGAGGTTGACTTGTATGGCCACGTGAACTCTACTCAGATCTGTGGTACTAAGATGATGAACGGTATCGGTGGTTCTGGTGACTTTACCCGTAATGCTTACATCAGTATCTTCACTTGTCCTTCTGTAGCAAAGAACGGTATGATTAGCTCTATTGTTCCTTTCGTTTCTCATGCAGACCACACTGAGCACGATGTAAACATCGTTGTTACAGAGCAGGGTATCGCTGATTTGCGTGGAAAGTCTCCAATGGAGCGTGCTAAGGCTATCATTGAGAACTGTGCTCACCCAGACTATAAGAACCTGTTGTGGGATTACCTCAAGATTTCTGCTAAGGGCCATACTTGCCACAGCATGGCTGCAGCTCTTGCATTCCACGAGACATTCTTGCGCAAGGGTGATATGCACTTGACAGATTTGAGCGAATATGTAAAGTGAACTCAGATATAAAATAAAGGTAAAGGCTGTACCCTGTGGTATAGCCTTTATTTTTTAGCGAAAAACTTGCATTATATGCGAAAAACTTTCTACCTTTGCACCCGATTTTAAAATGTGGAAAGATTTGGGTAGCTTGCAACCACAGAAAAAAATGCTAAAAACATAATTTTTCTATCCCTCAAGTGGGGTTTACTTCCCAAGCCATTTCCTCTTATATTTATTGTTTAATTAATAAATTTAAAGAAGATGGGATATTTATTTACTTCTGAATCCGTTTCTGAAGGACACCCAGATAAGGTGGCCGATCAGATTTCTGATGCCGTTCTGGACAAGATCTTGGCATTTGACCCACAGAGTCATGTTGCTTGTGAAACTTTGGTGACTACAGGTCAGGTAGTGTTGGCTGGTGAGATTACAACCAATGCATACGTAGACTTGCAGCGTATTGCTCGTGAGGTAATCAATGAGATTGGCTATACCAAGAGCGAGTATATGTTTGATGGTAATTCTTGTGGAGTGTTCAGTGCTATTCATGAGCAGAGTGGTGACATCAATATGGGTGTGTCTCGTGAGAAGATTGAAGACCAGGGTGCTGGTGACCAGGGCATGATGTTTGGTTATGCTACAAATGAGACTGAAAACTATATGCCATTGTCTCTGGACCTCTCTCATAAGTTGCTAATGATTCTGGCAGATATCCGTCGTGAAGGCAAAGTGATGACTTACCTTCGCCCAGATGCAAAGAGTCAGGTGACTGTAGAGTACGATGACAATAACAATCCTGTTCGTATTGATACCATCGTGGTTTCTACACAGCACGATGATTTCGTAAAGCCAGTAGATGGTACTGTTGAGGCCCAGCAGGCTGCAGATGCAGAGATGCTTGCGCAGATCCGCAAGGATGTCATTGAAATCTTGATGCCACGCGTGAAGGCTTCTATTCATAATGAGAAGGTACTGGCATTGTTTAATGACCAGATTATCTATCATGTGAATCCAACAGGTAAATTCGTGATTGGTGGTCCTCATGGTGATACCGGTCTGACAGGCCGTAAGATTATTGTGGATACTTACGGAGGTAAGGGTGCACACGGTGGTGGTGCTTTCTCAGGAAAGGACCCAAGTAAGGTGGACCGTAGTGCTGCATATGCTGCACGTCATATTGCTAAGAATATGGTAGCAGCAGGTGTTGCAGATGAAATGCTGGTGCAGATCAGTTATGCTATCGGTGTGGCTAAACCTATCAATATATATGTGAACACTTACGGACGTGCACATGTAAACATGACCGATGGTGAGATTGCAAAGAAGATAGATGAACTGTTCGATTTGCGCCCTTATGCAATAGAACAGCGCTTGAAGTTGCGTAATCCTATTTATAAGGAGACTGCAGCTTATGGTCACATGGGTCGCGAGCCAAAGGTTGTAACCAAGGTTTACGATTCTATGTATAACGACAAGAAGAAGGTTGTAGAGGTAGAACTCTTTACCTGGGAAAAACTGGATTACGTAGCACAAATCAAAGAGGCTTTTGGTCTGTAAATGGCGTACACCGAGCTTTTGGAATTAGATTCAATAAGTACCCTTTTTGAGAAGGGTACTTATTTTGATACACAGTCAGCCTTCCATGCTGTGGGACGACCTATCCCAGGAATGGAAGGTGAGTTGATTCCTTATGCTCTGAAAAACGATTTGCTAGTCAGTGGAATCCTTGTATTTAGTTTTCTGCTGCTCTGCTTTGTCTTGAATAAAGGGCAGTCGCTCATCCTCCATCAACTCAAGGATTTCTTTGTAGAGAGAAAGCGTGGGAATATGTTTGTAGAAACTGAATCCGAGTTCCGCTATCAGTTTTTCTTGATTTCCCATGGCGCTTGGATGCTTGGATTGGTTCTTTTTATCTTGTTTTTGCAACCTTCGGGAACTGGATCTTTGTATCCTTCGTGGATTTCCATCTTGGTCTGTCTGCTCGCTTGCGCTAGTTTATACGCGTTTAAATTTTTGTCCTATTCGTTTGTGAACTGGGTGTTTTTTACACATTCCCAATGCGAGCGGTGGATGGAGGTTTATGCATTGGTAATCTCTCTTCAGGGAGTTGTTCTTTTCCCGTTGGCTTGCGCCTTGGCATATTTTGATTTTGACACAAAAACGGGCTTAATAGTACTCCTAGTAGTACTCGGAATTAGCAAATTGTTACTATTTTGTAAGAGCTTTAGCATATTTTTTGGAAAAATTTATGGCCTTTTGACCAATATTTTGTACTTTTGCACCCTCGAAATGATACCTCTGCTTTTTTTGCTAAAGGTCATCAGTGAGATAACCCCAAGTTGGACCATAAAATTATAGGAAATTGAAACTTAAGAAAATACTAATTTCGCAGCCAAAACCGGCGTCTGACAAGTCACCATACTATGACATTGCGAAGAAGTATGATGTGGATATTGTTTTCCGCCCTTTCATTAAAGTAGAGGCTGTGTCTGCGAAAGAGTTCCGTGCTCAGAAAACAAATATCTTAGACTATACGGCGATTGTCTTCACATCACGCCATGCTGTAGATCATTTCTTCCATTTGGCTCAGGAAATGCGTATTACCATTCCTGAAGATATGAAGTATTTCTGTATTACAGAGGCTGTTGCCTTGTATATCCAGAAATATGTACAGTATCGTAAGCGTAAGGTGTTCTTTGGAGCAACAGGTAAGATGGATGCTTTGCTTCCAGCCATGTTGAAGCGTAAGACTGATAAATATCTGGTTCCTCAGAGTGATGTGCATACCGATGAGATTGCCCAGATGTTCGATGCAAACAAACTTCAGCACAAAGAAGTGGTTATGTATCGTACTGTAAGCAATGACTTCACAGAGGGTGAGGCTTTCGATTATGATATGCTTGTGTTCTTCAGCCCAGCAGGTGTTGCTGCTTTGATGAAGAATTTCCCAGAGTATCAGCAGGGAGAAACTGCTATTGCTTGCTTTGGTCCAACAACTGCTAAGGCTGTAGCTGATGCAAACCTCCGTCTGGATTTACAGGCTCCTACCAAGACTGCTCCTTCTATGACTGCAGCTTTGGAGGAATTTATCAAGCAGAACCTGGAGGATTAATGCCAAATGTGCCAAGACTGACATTTAAGAAGTCGGAAAGACTCTGTAGCCAAATACTGATTGACCGACTCTTCAATGGGGGGAGCAAATCACTGTCTGCTTTTCCTATCCGAGTGGTATATCGTGTAGATGATGCACCGGAACAGGCTGTTGAGGTCTTGGTTTCTGTATCTAAGAAACGTTTCCATCGTGCTGTGAAGCGAAATCGAGTGAAACGGCAGATTCGAGAAGCTTATCGTAAGAACAAATATATGCTTTGGGATGCCCTGAACGGACATTCCAAAGCATTGTCTTTGGCTTTTATCTGGTTGGACGACAAACTGTATGATTCTAGTGTCGTGGACCGCCAGGTAGTAGTTTTGCTCAAGCGCATTGTGGAGAAACTTCCTGCTTTTTTGAATGAAGAAAAATTGCCAGCCACAGATGAACAGGTTGATTAAGGGATTAACTCATTTTTTGTCGCAGTGCTTGTTGTATCCCATCTATTTTTATCAGCGCTGCATCTCTCCATTGACTCCTCCTGCTTGTCGCTTTACTCCTACTTGTTCTCAATATGCGGTAGAGGCTATTCGCAAGCATGGGCCTTTTAAAGGGTTTTATCTGGCAGTTCGCCGAATTTTGCGTTGTCATCCTTGGGGTGGTTCTGGATATGATCCTGTACCATGATAGATATCCATTCACATACACCTAAGGCTGGGGCTGTTTATAACCTTACTTTAGAGGAACTACGCCAGCAACCTCCTTATCCAGATGGGGAGCAATGGATCAGTGTGGGATTGCATCCTTGGGACCTTACTCAGGCATGGGAAAAGGATTTCAATTGGGTGAGAATCTGGGCTTCCTTACCTCAGGTGAAGGCGATAGGGGAAACGGGATTCGACCGTCTCCATGCCACACCTTGCCAGGAAGAAGCATTTGTGGCTCATGCATTATTGGCCGAAGAAGTAGGGAAACCTTTGATTATACACTGTGTAAAAGCTGCCGACGATTTGTTGCGCTTGCATCGGGAAATCCGTCCAAAGCAGCCTTGGATCTGGCATGGGTTCAGGGGTAATCCCCAACAAGTAGCTCAGTTGGTACAGAAAGGCATATCCCTTAGTTTTGGAGAACATTTTAACCCTCTTTCGGTGAAAGCTTGTCCCGATGCTTATCTTTATATGGAAACAGATGACTCAATGGCTGATATTCAAGAAATCGCACAAAGAATACTGGCACTTCGCTGAGCGATTCGGCAAAAGATTTCGTAAAGATTTGTTTCTTATGCAAAAGAGTAGTAAATTTGCACTCAAATATAAATAGATAGATTATACATCGATGAATTTTGTAGAAGAACTGAAATGGCGTGGTATGGTACATACCATGATGCCAGGAACAGAAGAGCTGTTAGAGAAAGAAATGGTAACTGCTTATGTGGGTATTGACCCGACAGCAGATTCATTGCATATTGGCCATCTTTGTGGTATTATGATGCTTCGTCATTTCCAGCGCTGTGGCCATAAGCCATTGGCTTTGATTGGCGGTGCTACCGGTATGATTGGTGACCCTTCTGGTAAGAGTCAGGAACGTAACTTGCTGAACGAAGAGACTCTTCGCCATAATGTAGCATGCATCAAGGAGCAGTTGAGCCGTTTCTTGGATTTTGATAGCGATGCAGAAAATAAGGCAGAGTTGGTAAACAACTACGATTGGATGAAGGATTTCACCTTCCTTGATTTTGCTCGTGAAATTGGTAAGCATATTACTGTAAACTATATGATGGCTAAGGACTCAGTCCAGAAGCGTCTGAATGGTGAGGCTCGTGATGGTTTGTCATTTACAGAGTTTACCTACCAGTTGTTGCAGGGTTATGATTTCTTGTACTTGAACCAGAACAAGAACTGTAAACTTCAGATGGGCGGTTCAGATCAGTGGGGTAATATCACTACTGGTACCGAATTGATTCGCCGTACTACTGGTGGTGAGGCATACGCACTGACTTGTCCATTGATTACCAAGGCCGATGGTGGTAAGTTTGGTAAGACTGAAAGTGGTAATGTTTGGTTGAGCCGTGAATATACTTCTCCATACAAGTTCTTCCAGTTCTGGTTGAACGTGAGCGATGCAGATGCTGAGCGTTATATCAAGATTTTCACATCTCTTCCAAAGGAGGAAATCGATGCTCTGATTGCTGAGCATCAGGTGGATCCTGGTCAGCGTATTTTACAGAAGCGCTTGGCAAAGGAAGTAACCATCATGGTTCACTCTGAAGAGGATTATAATGCAGCAGTTGAGGCTTCTGGTATATTGTTTGGTAAGGCTACAAAGGATGCGTTGCTGAAGCTGGATGAGGCTACATTGTTGGATGTATTTGCAGGTGTTCCTCAGTTTGAGGTTGCTAAGGAAGAGATTAATGCAGGTATCAAGGCTGTTGATCTGTTCACAGAAAAAGCAAATATCTTCCCTTCTAAAGGTGAGATGCGTAAACTGACTCAGGGTGGTGGTGTTTCTTTGAATAAGGAGAAATTGTCAGCATTTGATCAGGAGATTACAGCTGCAGATTTGCTGGATGAGAAATATCTGCTTGTTCAGAAAGGTAAGAAGAATTATTTCTTGATTATAGCAAAATAAGAACTAAAATTTGGGTATTTCCCAAATTCCTCTTATCTTTGCACCGTCTTTGCAAAAAGGCTTTTAGGATTGGACTATGGTGTAATGGCAGCACAACAGGTTTTGGTTCTGTTTGTCCAAGTTCGAATCTTGGTAGTCCAACCCATGAAAAAGCAGTATGCTCTTTGAGTATGCTGCTTTTTTCGTATCCTATTTTTTACTCGCAGCCTTGATGTTGCGTACCAACCCTTCGTATTTGGCGCGCTTTACAGCAGAGCCTTTAAAGAGTATACGATATTGTTCTACACTCAGCTTTTCCCAATCGGAGCGCTTCATTTGTCTCAACTCTTCCGAGGGTTGGAATTCAGCATGCGTGTTTGGTTGAGCAAATCGATTATTAGGGCAAGCTTTTTGACATTGATCACAGCCATAAATAGACGTGCCCATGCTTTGCTGTGCCTCTTGGGAGAGTTCCCCTCTATTTTCTATGGTTTGGTAGGAGAGGCAGCGATTAGCATTTAGGAATCCTAATCCCGTTTCTGCGTCCATATAAAGGGCTTGTGCAGGGCACTGCTCATGACAAGCCATGCAAGTTCCACAATGGTTCTCTGTGGGCTTGTCATAGTCTAATTCAACATTTAGGAATAACTCCCCTAAGAAAAAGGATGTACCATGATGGGGAATAATGAGCTGGGTGCTTTTCCCTCTCCATCCTAAACCTGCTTGCTGGGCCCAATAGCGCTCTAATACGGGGGCAGTGTCACAAAAGCACCTTCCTTCTAATTGGGGATAACGTTCTTTTAAAGTGGCAAACAGGGTAACCATTTTTTCCTTCAAGACTTCATGGTAATCCTTTCCATAGGCATACCATGCTAGTTGGTAAGTGTCTGCATCGAGTTCTGTCACTGGGTAATAGTTCATGGCCACACACACTATACTTTTTACGCCTTCTACTAATAGGGTAGGGTCAAAGCGCTTATCTAAATTGCGTGCCAGGTAGTCCATGTTACCATGCATTCCTTGTGCTATCCATCGGGTATAGGCTTGTTGCAGGTAAAGTGGTACAGGTTCGGCTTTAGCTATGCCACAAACATCAAAGCCGAGGCGTAAAGCTTCGGCTTTGATATCTGCAGTTATCATCTGTTTCTCCTCCATTAATCTAGTGTCTTGAAGGTATAACCTTGTTGGAGCAACCACTCCAGAGCTTCGGGGAGCATTTGCTTAAGTTTATCAATGCTCTTCAAAGAATCATGGAAGGTGATGATGCTACCGTTTCGCACATAGTGCTTTACATTCCAGAGGACATCGGTTGCTGTGAGTTTCTTGCTGTAATCACGGGTAACCAAATCCCACATGATAATCTTATAATTGTATTTCTTGCGTAGCAAGGTATATTCTGGCCAACGCATGATACCGTGTGGTGGGCGCATCAGGTTTGTCTTGAGCAACTCATTGGCCTTCTCCGTATTTTTTAGATAGGTCCGGGTTAGATGTTTGAAGGCACCTAGGTGGTTATAGGTATGATTGCCTATCCGGTGGCCTCTTTTTCGCACTTCTTCTAGCAGTTCAGGATGTTTGAAAGCATTCTCTCCTACCATAAAGAAGGTGGCTTTTATCTGATACCGGTCAAGTATATCCAGGATCCAAGGCGTAGCTTCTGGAATGGGCCCGTCGTCAAAGGTCAGGTAAAGTACCTTTTGGCTTGGATCCATTCTCCAGATAGCCTTGGGAAACATCCAGCGGAGATAGATTGATGGTTGCTCAATGATCATATTTATTCAGCGCTTTCTTCTATAGGTTCTTCTTCCAGATATTCTTCTTCAAAGTCCTCTGCATCGTGCTTGACTGTTCTGCCAAATCGAATGTTGTATGCGTCGAAATAAGTGCTAGTCAACAATTCATAGTCTTTGGCTTTCTCAGAACCACCTAGGCGGAGGTCTTTAGCACATTCATTCATGACAGAGAGGTAATACTGGAAGCTGGAAGATGCCAGACGATTGAGATCCAAGCAAAGGTAATAACTGCAGTACTGACTTGCAGTCTTAGCAATCTGATCCAAAATCTCGTTTCCTTCTTTCTTTTTGCCTAAGATGAGCCATGCCTTGGCCAGTTCTATTGAACCACACTGGTGTGCATGAGGAACCTGGCTGGCAGGAAGAACCTTTTCGCAGTATTCCAATGCTTTCAGAGCCTTATCGTTCTTACCTTCTCTCAACAATTGGTTAATGAGGAGTGAGAACATTCTTCTATGGCTAGCACACATACGCAGTACGGTTTCATCTAGATAGACATTCTTGCTTTCTATGCCACCGAACTTGAATTTGGTCATCAAGTTGGTGTACATCTTTTCGGAATCTATAGCATGTTCAGAAGAACCGTCAGAGATGATGCCTAATTCCTCGAAATTGAATGGAGTGATACGGTAGTTCAAACCTTCTTGTAAGAAGAATTTGTCCAGTCCCAAGTGGTTCTCTTGGGCTACGGTGATAGCCATATAGAGAGGCCGCTCCCAGTTGGTGTTAGCCAACAGTTCCAGCATCATGAGCTCACTCTTATAGAGACCTCGTTTAGCCAAAGGAATAATCATCTTCTCTGGGATTGAATCGCCAGGAATCATCATGCCGGAGCGAACGACAGCCTCTTTGTCAATGGTGATTTCCAAGGTATCGGTAGGAATGCAGTGCAAATCAGGATCGCTATTTCGAACCCAGTTCTTTAGGATGTTTTTCAGTTCAAATGGATTCTCTCCAAAATGAGCCTTTGCTTCCTCTGGGTGGCTTGCATACAGCTTGCGAACCTCTTCCTTCATTTCAGGACGTACCTGTACATATTCGTTGGTACCCGATACAAATTCCAGACGGTTCCAATTGATAGGTAAGCTTGGAGAGGTATAGCAAGGACGTCGCATCTGGTCAATGTACCAGTCGGTTTGCAAGTAACTCAAGTTGCAGACACGTGCATCGGTACGGAATCCCTCTACGTCTTGGTTGTACCACAATGGGAATGTATCATTATCACCATTGGTAAAGATAATAGGATTTCCCTCCTCTGACAAAGACATGAGGTAGTTCTGTCCAAAATCTCTACAGGTATATCGTCCGCTTCTATCATGGTCATCCCAAGTCTGGCTTGCCATCTGTACTGGGACAAGCAAGCATATTGCGCTAGCTACAGCTGATGCTACAGTTGGATTAAGCTTCTTTTGCAACTGTTCAATGATTGCTGCCACGCCTAAGCCAATCCAGATGGTGAAAGCATAGAATGAACCGGCGTAAGCATAGTCTCGTTCACGAGGCTGGCCAGGCGTCTGGTTCAAGTAGAGTACAATTGCAATACCTGTCATGAAGAACAAGAAGAATGTAACCCAGAACTGCTGGATACCACGCTCTCCCTTGTAAGCTTGCCAGAATAGACCGATGAGGCCTAAAAGCAAAGGTAGGCAGTAGAACACATTGTGTCCTTTGTTCTCTTTGAGAACGTCTGGCAGCAAGTCCTGGTCACCTAACATAAGGTTATCCAGCCATGAGAATCCAGAGATCCAGTTGCCATGCTCTGTTTCACCTAAGCTCTGGATATCGTTCTGTCTTCCGGCAAAGTTCCACATGAAATAGCGCCAGTACATGAAATTCATCTGGTACTGGAAGAAGAAGCGGATATTGTCCCATTGACTAGGCATTTTTACCATAATCATTTCTCCGCACTGGTCATATGGAACCTCTGAACCCTCTATACCACCCATAATGCTTTCATAATCATTTGCATGGTCGCTTGACCACATGCGTGGGAAGAGCATGTTTTGTGCATAGACATAGTCGGTCTTATAGCGAATCAGCTCGTAACTGTCCTTTTCATCAGGGGTAGCCTTTTCTTTACGCTGATATACAGGAGCACCTTCAACTTGTTTAGGCGTGCAGTAACCATTGTTTGGAACAAACTCAACTCTAGATGTATAGGCTGGACCATAGAACAAAGGACGTGTACCGTACTGCTCACGTCCCAGGTATTCTCCTAGGGTAAAGATATCCTCTGGTGAGTTCTGGTCCATTGGAGTATTGGCCGTTGAACGAATCACAATAATGGCATATGAGGAATAACCAATCATGATCATGAATAAGCAGAGCAAACTGGTATTCATTACGCGAGATGTGATGTGCCACTTACTGTCAGCCTTGATCCAAAGCAAGAATCCTAAAGCAGCAAGTACTACTGCACCAATTAAGATACTGGTGAAGCCATAGCCGTAGAATGGAATACCCAGCAACGCAATACTCAGCAAGAATGAGATATTCATACGAGTACGGTTGGTATTCTGAATAGTCTCATAGATAGCCCAGACTAATGCCGCTACCAACAGGGCAATGTAGATATACAAGCCTGTGTTGAAAGAGAATTCTAGTGTATTTACAAAGAACAACTCAAACCAGCCTCCCACTTTTACTACGCCAGGGACAATACCGTAGAGTACGGCTGCCACTAGGACTACAGAAACAAAGAGGGCTGCCAACGATCCTTTCAGGTCGGCATGAGGATGTTTCTTATAATAAAATACCAATACAATGGCTGGGATACACAGCAAGTTCAGCAAGTGTACACCGATAGACAAACCGGTAAGGTATGCAATGAGAATCAACCAGCGATCACTATGTGGGTCGTCGGCCTGGTCTTCCCATTTCAGAATTAACCAGAATACCACCGCGGTAAACAGTGAAGAGTAGGCATATACCTCGCCTTCTACAGCAGAGAACCAGAATGTGTCACTGAATGTATAGGCTAAAGCACCGGTGAGTCCAGAACCCATGATAGCAATCGTCTGTGCCAGGGTAGGCTCATTGCCATCCTTGCAAATCAGTTTCTTGGCCAGATGTGTGATTGACCAGAACAGGAAAAGGATACATGCAGCACTAAGGAGTGCAGACATGGTATTCACCATTTTTGCCACATTTGCTGGATCGCTTACAAACTGTGAGAACAAGTTCGCTGTAAGCATAAAGAATGGTGCGCCTGGTGGGTGACCTACTTCAAGCTTGTAGGCCGTGGTGATAAATTCCGGACAGTCCCAGAAACTGGCTGTCGGCTCTATGGTGGAGCAATACACAAATGCCGCAATGGCAAAAGTAATCCAACCCAAGAGATTGTTGACGAAATTGTAATTTTTCATTCTTAATTTATATTCTATAAATAATTTGCAAAGATAATAAATATAATGATAGCCTTTGTGGTTTGCTAATATTCTTTCGCTTATTTTATGATTTCAAGATTTTCGCTAACATATATTATGCGTTTGGCATATCGTTCAACCGATGTTCTGTCATGGCTGACCAAGATGATTGCGCTTTTCTTGTTGAGTTCTTGCAGCAGCGTATAAAGCTGCATTTCTCCTTCTTTGTCTAGGTAGGTATTTGGCTCGTCAAGTACAATTACAGTGGGCTCAGCTACCAGTGCCCTGCCTAAAAAGGCTCTTTGCAATTGTCCTCCACTTAATTGGCCAATAGGTTGTTTTTCTAATCCTGACAATCCCAATAATCTTATTACCTCTTGAACACGTTGCATATCCTTCTCTGTATAACGCTGGAGCAGAGATTTCTTGCGTGATAGTCCCGAAAGGATAACCTCTTCTACACAAATGGGGAATTTCTTGTCTATTTGTGCATATTGTGGCAGGTAGCCTATATTCAGTTGCTCTACTGCATGGCCATTTTCTGCATATTTAATGATTCCTTGCGATGGCTTCATCAGGCCAAGCAGCACTTTCATAAGGGTTGTTTTTCCTCCACCATTTGGTCCGATTACCCCTATGAAATCATGTTCTGCTACAGTCAGTGAAATATCCTTCAGGACATTTCGTTTGCCATAGTCGGCCCAGATATGCTCTAATTCTATGATGGTATTCATTTCTTCAAGCTATTGGCTATGTTGACCATTTCTTCCATCCAATCGTAGTTCAGTGGGTTTATCTGCACAAGTCTTGCTCCACAAGATTCGGCAATAATCTCTGCGTTATGGGTGTTGAATTCTTGTTGGATGAAGATAACTTTTACTCCCTCTTCTTTACATTGCTTTATCAATGCCTGTAGTTGTGCAGGAGAAGGCTCTTTCCCCTCTTCCTCTATGGAGAGCTGGGTTAGTCCATAATCATTTGCAAAATAGGTAAGCGATGGATGGTAGATCGCAAAAGTTTTCTGAATTCCTTCCTCTGTAATCTGGCGTATTTCTGCATCAGTTTGTTGAATGCGTGTAACGAGCTGTCCTAAATTCTTTACGTATTCTTCTTGATGGGCTGTATCCAATTCGCAGAATAAGTTGCAAATATTACGAGATATCTGGATGGCGTTTGATGGAGTAGTCCAGATATGGGGATCTAATCCCTCTTCCTCTCCCTCATGGTGATGTCCCTCAATATATCTAATCCCAATTCCAGCTTCGCAGAATTTTACGGTAGGTGTATTCTCCTTGAGTTTCTGGAGCCATTGTTGCTCAAAGCCTAGCTTACCCACAAAAAGGAATGCTTGGCTTTCTGTAAGCTCTATCAGCTGTTGTGGGGTTGGATCGTATGTCTCCGGGCTGCTGCCCTTAGGGACCATAGATTGTATCTGGTAGTGGTCACCTGCAATCTGCTCGGCAAAAAAGCGGAGAGGCTCTATGGTTACATAGACTACAGGCTTGCCTGAATGCTGCTTAGGCTTACAAGCCCCAAGGAACACACAGACCATCATGGCCAAACCTGAAACAAGGAGTAATATCTTATTTTTCATATCTTAACGGAATAATTCGGGTGCAAAAGCAAAGAGTGCATAACGTGTACCCTTGCCAATCGTCATCGCTGCTAATGTTAGCCAAGGATTTGCACGTAGCAAACCTAAGGCAATGCAGATGACACTTCCAAAAGCGGGTAAGAAAGAGACAGTAGCCATCCACGGACCAAATCGCTGGACGAATCCTTGCACTTTTTCTAGTCTGTCTTCTCGGACATGGAAGTATTTAACTAGCCAGTCTGTCTTCCCTAACCAGCCCATGGCATAGCAAGTCATGCCACCGGCTGTATTTCCTATAGTTCCCCAGATAATTAGTCCCCAAGGATCCAAACCTGCAGCTGCTAACCCTAGCATCACTAACTCAGAGTTGAATGGGAATACCGTTCCTGCCATAAATGCAGCAATCATCATGCCCACATAGCCATAGTTCAGCAATAGATCTACAAAGGCATCCATAGGTTGTAACCGGTTAAGAGTAAAACGAGTACACAGGCAACCATAAAGAATATGTTGCTGAATTTGTGATTTGTGAGAGTAAAGAAATGCGCAATGAGCGGGCAACTATTCAATACAATCAGCAAGAACAATTCATTGAACAAGTGGGGCAAGATGCATAATCCTACAAACAGATAGATCTGCATCCACAGCATGAAGTAATACAGCATGCGTACACGAATCTTGTCTTGATAGTTATTTTGCAGGAAGTGTAAGATGCTAGGCACAAGCAATACCAAGAGTAAGGCCATAGCTGCTATCTGATGCCAGTCTACTGTGGTGTATTGGAAGGGAACCCACTGGCTGGTGTCTGAGGCATAGGCTGAAACCAAAGGCATGTTGTCCGTTAAGAAACAACATGAGAACACTAACCAGGCAGGCAAGATGAATCCTAAGATTCCTGCTAAGAAAGAACGGAAAGACAGTGATCGGAAATAGTTCAGAGCTAGGAAGAACGGGAGGATAAGTATGCACATGGGCTGTATCAAGAGACTTGTGAAACCCAGGCTCAGGAAAATGAGGAAGGTCACTCCTGTACTTTTCACGCCTTGCTGAACAGAGAACAGGGCGTGATAGCAGATGAGCATGCATAGAATAAGTACATGCCCGTGTTGGAATGGGTGTAAGTAGCCATTGCAGCTCCATATAAGCAAGAACAAGGTAGAGACCATGCGCGTGCGAATTCGTATCAGCACATGGGTGTTGTTCAGTTCCACAACCAACGCTGTGCAGATGGCACAACATGCGAGTCCTATCCATTGAGAGAGTTCTCCCTTGCTATTGTAGAAGAACCAAAGTAAAGCACAAATCACAGTAGCGGCGGGCAGTAATAAACTGCTCGTCGTTACTATGTTCTGTAATCTTTTTTTGGTGTACATTCTTATAAATCAGCGCCTATATCGGAACGGAAATATTTATCGGTAAATGTAATTTTCTGTGCCTGACTGAACGACTGTGCCAAAGCTTCTGCTTTATCCTTGCCGTAAGAACTTACCGCAATGACACGGCCACCGTTGGTAACCACTTCGCCATCTTTCAGGGCTGTTCCAGCGTGGAATACAATGCTATTCTCCACCTGGTCGATACCAGAGATAGGATAGCCCTTCTTGTATGCCTCTGGATAACCTCCGGAAACCAACATGACGCAAACAGCAGAACGCTCGTCTATTTCCAATGTCTTTTCGTTCAGATTGCCAGCAGCTACACCTTCAAAGAGCTCTACCAAATCACTTTTGATGCGCAACATGACACTTTCTGTTTCTGGGTCACCCATACGTACATTGTATTCAATAACCATAGGGTTGCCCTTTACATTAATCAAGCCAAAGAAGATGAAACCTTTGTATTCGATACCTTCCTCTGCCAAACCTTCTACGGTTGGACGAATGATGCGGTCCTCTACCTTCTGCATCCACTCCTTGTCGGCAAATGGAACAGGACTTACAGAACCCATACCGCCTGTATTCAGACCAGTATCACCTTCACCAATACGCTTGTAGTCCTTAGCCTCAGGAAGGATAGTGTAATGCTTGCCATCAGTAAGTACGAATACGGAACACTCAATACCACTCAGGAATTCCTCAATGACAACCTGTGCAGATGCATTGCCAAACATACCGTTCAGCATTTCTTTCAGTTCCTTTTGAGCCTCTTCTAATGTAGGGAGGATGAGTACACCCTTACCAGCACAAAGACCATCAGCTTTCAGGACATAAGGAGCTTCCAGGGTTTCCAGGAACTTGAGTCCTTCTTCCAGTGTAGTGCCATCAAAGGTCTTATATGCTGCAGTAGGAATACCGTGACGCTGCATGAATCCTTTTGCAAAATCTTTAGAGCCTTCTAGAACAGCACCTTGTTTAGATGGACCAATGACTGGGATGGCAGCTAATTCTGCATCGTTCTTGAAATAGTCATAGATACCCTTTACCAATGGATCCTCAGGTCCTACAACAACCATGTTGATTCCGTTCTCAAGCACGAATGCCTTGATGCCATCAAAATCGTCAGCTTTCAGTGCAACATTCTCACCAACATTTGCTGTTCCTGCGTTACCAGGAGCAATAAACAGTTTCTCAACTTTAGGGCTTTGGCTGATCTTCCAAGCCAAGGCATGCTCACGGCCACCAGAGCCTAACAATAAGATTTTCATTTCTTCTATGTCGTTTTTTGTTTATTTCAAGTAATCTTCAAAATACTGGGTAATGCGCTTATACAAGTGGATTCTGTCCTTGCCTCCCATGTTGTGACCATCACCTGGGTAGACAAACAGGTCAGGCTGTGTGCCGGCATCAATGCAGGCGCGCAGGAAGGAATAGGTATGCTGAGGTACACAGGTAGGGTCATTGCCACCGATGATGATCTGCAGCTTACCCTTCAGATCCTTGGCACGAAGGCACAGGTTATTACCCTTGAATCCTTCTGGGTTTGTCTCAGGAGTATCCATGTAACGCTCTCCGTACATTACCTCATAAAGTGCCCAGTTGATAACAGGGCCACCAGCAACACCGGTCTTGAATATGTCATTGTAAGTCAGCATCAGGTTGGTTGTCATGAAACCACCATAGCTCCAACCGTGTACACCAATACGGGCAGGATCTACAAATCCAGTAGATTTCAGGAACTCTACACCCTTAATCTGGTCTTTCATTTCCTCGGTACCCAACTGGCGGAATGTGCAGTTCTCAAACAGCAAGCCACGGTTTGAACTACCACGGCAGTCCACGGTATATACTACATAGCCTAACTGGGCCATATAGAGGAACCAACCATTGGCACCATAGTTACGTGTGTTAGTGATAAGCTGAGTATGAGGTCCACCGTAAACATAGATTACAGCAGGATATTTCTTTGTTGGGTCAAAATCAACAGGCTTGATGAGGCGATAGTACAAATCGGTTACACCATCTGCAGCCTTGATTGTGCCCAATTCAATCTCTGGCAGTTTGTATTTTGCCATTGGGTCCTCTGTGGCTGTAGAAAGATTCAGAGTCTTACCCTTTCCATTGGTAGCCAGGACATCAACGGTAGTCAGTTTGGTTGCTGATGAATAAGAGTCAATGACATACTTTCCTGAACCTGAAAGGGTTACGCGGTGGTTGCCATCGGTATTACCAATTGTGTGCTGCTTGCCATTCACTACACTTACCACGAATGGATTGGTGTTCAACGGAGATTCTTGTGTGCCAGTACCTACAATTTCCTTTGTAGCAGGGATAAAGCCAACAATGCTCTTTACCAACCAATCACCCTTGGTAATAGGGGTAACTTTTATGTTCTCCAAGCACTTACCACCTGCAGCACATGCTTTCCAATCACCCTGCTGAGGCTGCTTCAAATCCATGAGGTACAAATGATTGTAGCCATCGCGCTGAGACTGATAGATGAACTTACTGTCGTCCCAAGGTAAGAAGGTCAATGGATTCTGTGGCTCCACGTATTTAGGATGAGTCTCCTCGTATAAGGTGGTCATCTTTTCACCAGTCTCTGCATTATATTGAATCAACTCTGCATGATTCTGGTCGCGGTTCAACTCAATGATGAACAGGCTCTTCTCGTCAGGACTCCAGCTGATGTTGGTGAAGTAACGATCGGTAGGATCTGCAGTCTTCATAAATACGGTTTTCTGGGTTGCAGGGTTGTAGATTCCTACATATACCTTATGGCTAGTCATACCGGCCATAGGATACTTGTCTGGAGCCAAGGTTGCAATACGTGTAGAGGTGTTGACTTGTGGATAGTCGGTCACCATACTCTGGTCCATGCGATAGAAAGCAACTAAATTACCCTTAGGACTCCAGAAGATACCGTTGCGGATACCAAACTCATCGCGGTGTACGCTCTGGCCATTCAGCCATCCCTCTGGGTCATTGGTTACCTGCTGTTCCTTACCATTGTACATGACAAAGAAATTGTTGCCCTTGGTATATGCGCTTGTCAGATGGTTCTGCTCTACAGTTTCGTTCTGTGCACCCCTTACTCTGGCAACAGACATCTCAACAGCCTTCTTGTCTAAATTGTAGATTACACGGTGAGTACGGGTGTTAATAAGCGCCTTGTTCTGTTCTTTCATGAACTGGATGCTGTTGCCCATCATCTCGCCTAATCCTTTCTCTTTCAGTTCACTCTTGATAGGGTCTAGAGAGAGAAGTTTTGATTTAGTACCATTCTTTAAATCAATGTTCTGGATTTCATTTGCACTGATTTCCACCAATTTGTCGCCCCACCATGCGGTTACGCCACCTTGTGACATAGGGCCTCTTGCGCCTCCACCCATGATTTCTTCAAGGGTAAAACTCTTTTTTTCTTGTGCCATATTGGGTAAGATTCCGAATGACAGGATACATAAAATAGCGATAAGTCTTTTCATAACTAGCTTATTTGTTTTTACCGAAAATCTTTCTTCTTTCTTCTTGGCGTGCTCTTCTATCTGAAGGGTTGCCGCCTTCATTCTTACGGAAAGGACGCTTACCGTCTTCTTTCTTGAATGGGCGTTTCTTGTCATCCTTGCGGAAAGGACGTTTTTGGTCTCCACGAGCCTTATCGTCTCTGCGGAAAGGCTTTCTATCTTCTCTAGGAGTGAATTCTCTCTCTTCTCTCTCCGCAGCTCTCTTGGCTTCTTTCTTAGAGTCGTTAAAGGCTTTCTGCTCTTTCTCTAGATAACGCTTCTTAGCAAGCAGAGCACGATAGCGCTCGTTTTTCTCATCGTCTCCAAAATCGTTAGAATCCATGAAACCAAATGGCTTTTCTTCTTCGTTTTCCTCTTCTCTCTTACGGAAAGGCTTTTTGTCTTCTTTCAGTGGTTTGCGGAAACGAGAATTGAGTGGACGTTCCATTTTTTCCAGATGGTCACCTTCTGCGCGGAAATCCTTGTATTTGCCATCGAACATCTCGTATTTTCTGAATTCACACTCTAATGCACCATTATAGAGTGGAATGCGTGAGCTTGGCTTCAGACCAATCTTGGCAAAGCACTCTTCGCGATAGCTCAAGATCCAGGCCTCACTACCCTTGAATTCATGCTTCAGCTTGGAACCAATCATTTCATACAGGCCCAGCAAGTCATCAGTAGAGATACGCTCTCCGTATGGAGGGTTGGTAATGATGATAGCCTTTTCTTCCGGCTGGGTGAATTCTGCGAAATCACGAACCTCCAGGGTGATATCTTGGCTCAAGCCTGCAGCCTTTACGTTGCGTGTTGCAATGATATTGGCCTGCTGTTTGATGTCATAGCCGTAGATATGATGGTCAAAGTCGCGCTCTTCAGAGTCATCGTTAAAGATTTCCTCAAACAGATCTTTGTCGAAATCTCTCCACTTTTCAAACGCAAACTCCTTACGGAATACACCAGGAGCGATATTTCGTGCAATGAGGGCTGCTTCAATTGGAATAGTACCAGAGCCGCACATTGGGTCTATCAGATCACATTCGCCTTGCCAACCGGTCATCAGAATCATACCAGCAGCCAGCACTTCGTTCAGTGGAGCTTCTACTGCTTCTTGACGATAGCCACGTCTATGGAGTGATTCACCGGAACTGTCCAGTGAGAGGGTACAGGTATTTTCTGCAATATGGATGTTGATAAATAAGTCTGGGTTTGTCAGCTTGACACTAGGACGGTTGCCTGTCTTCTCGCGGAAATGATCCACAATGGCATCCTTTACACGGTAAGCTACATATTGAGAGTGGCGGAATTCGTTGCTGAATACCACAGCATCCACAGCAAAGCTGCTATTCTCATCCATCACTTCATCCCAGTTGTATGATTTTACGGCTTCATAGACATCATCCGCATCTTTGGCATCGAAAACTTTTACTGGTTTCAAGATGCGTACAGCGGTGCGTAAAGCAAAGTTCGCCTTATACATCATGGCCTTGTCGCCAGTGAAAGACACCATGCGTCGTCCGATTTCGATATTATTAGCACCTAATTGAGTCAGTTCCTTAGCCAGGATATCTTCCAGGCCTTGAAACGTTTTGGCTATCAGTTGAAATTCTTCCATATATTTTTGTTAATCTGCTTCTATGTTATTGTTTGGCTTTGTCGGTGAGGATGACAAATGGCTGTTTTTTGATACGTTCCTGCAAAAGTTCCTCAGAATCACGAATGACATATAGTTTGTCACTTGGTCTGATTTTATCTGGGACTTTGAAAGACACGTGGGTTCCCTTCTTCACGGTTTCTACAGGCTTTAAGTTTACGCGTGCCTCGTCTAAGGTTAGATACATTGCCCCGGTGGTAGGTCCTGTGACTAACAGTTTGTCACCCACCTTGATCTCGTAGGCCTCAATAAGGAATTCTGCAACGCCTAGTTTGGAGAAGTATTTAATGCCTTTTCCTGCGTAAACCTTCTTTTCTGTAGCTTCAGAGCCATAGCGTTCGCTCCACTCGCCCAGGGTTTGTCCTAAATAATAGCCATTCCAGAAACCTCGGTTGAAGACGGTTTTCAAACGCTCGTCCCAAGACTTGCTAACCTCTTCACTCCAACGGTCTTCCAAGACAGCCTGAATGGCTTCGTTGTAGCATTGAACCACGGTGTGAACGTATTCTGGTCCTCTGGCACGGCCTTCTATTTTGAATACACGTACACCCGCTTTCATCATCTCATCCATGAAACCAATGGTCTTGAGGTCCTTTGGTGACATAATGTATTTATTATCCACCTCGAATTCCATATCGCTCTCCTTGTCTTTCACAATGTAAGACCTGCGGCAGAGCTGCATACATTCGCCTCGGTTTGCACTTCTTCCCAGATTGTTCAGGCTCAGGTAGCATTTACCACTTACAGCCATGCATAATGCACCGTGGCAGAACATCTCAATACGGATAAGTTCTCCCTTAGGACCGCAGATTTTTTCGTCTTGGATAGCTTTGTAAATTTCGCTTACCTGCTTAAGATTCAACTCACGGGCCAATACTACTACATCGGCAAACTGTGCATAAAAACGCAGGGCCTCAATGTTTGAGATATTCAACTGGGTGGAAAGGTGTACCTCTTGACCCACTTTGTTGCAATAGGTCATGACAGCAACATCACTGGCAATTACTGCAGAAATGTTGGCTTCCTTAGCGGCATCAATGATGGTATGCATCAACTCGATGTCCTCACCGTAGATGATGGTGTTCACGGTGAGGTAGCTTTTCACGCCATGCTCAGCGCAAGTAGCAGCCATCTCTTTCAGGTCGTTGATGGTGAACGTGCTGGCTGAATGCGCGCGCATGTTCAGGTTCTCAATGCCGAAATAGATAGAATTGGCGCCTGCGTTCAGTGCGGCAGCAAAAGATTCGCGGGAACCTACAGGGGCCATTATCTCAAATTCTTCTCTTTTCATTCTCTATTCTTTTGGGGTGCAAAGGTACAATAAAATACTGACATTAGAAAGCAAATTGCACTTGGGCTTGCAGCAAGTGATTGGATTCTGTCAGATTAGGCATACAATACATGTATTGTAATTGTAATCTGCAGAGTCCGTGGAACCAGTATTGGACACCGCCAAGCAAGTTGGTCTGATAGGCTTTCATGTCCTTGTTTTTGTCTAGGTAATCGTACACGGCTACAATATCCAGTTTGGGTGCCACAGGAATGGTGCTTGCAATGTCCCATCCTTGGCTCTTGACTTCACCATCTTTACCAGTGATGTATTCTCCACGAATCCTGAATCCCTTTCGTCTGTATTCTGCACCGGCACTGATGCGGTCGCGGGTGTAGTCTTCTCCGGGCTTAATTCCTGGATTAAATGGATTGGTTCCAATAGCGTGTCCGTAACCTTTCTGCCCGAAGGCTGCAATCTTCAGCCCAGGGATAGGCTTGAGGGTAATGCCACCGACGAGATCTTTCTTGTTGTTCCCATCTTTTACATTAATGCCTTGTCCGTTCATGAGGGCTAAATCGTAGTGAACCAACTCGTTGAACAATTCGCCTTTGACCATTATTCCTAAGTCACGACCTAGGCTTAGCCCATACAGACCGTCGCCTCCACCTCCTACAAGATAGCCTACAGCTTGGGTGTTAATGCCAATGCCTTCAATTTCAAATGGAGTCACGGGGTTTTCTATGGTTAGCGGTGTTTTGAACTGTCCCATCTCTATGGTCAACTCTTTTCCCTTTGTGACTTGGTATTCAGCATAATATTCTTGAAACTTACTACAGAAATCATGCATGAGGGTTGCTTTCCAACGGTCATTGATGAGTACTTTTGCAATCAGGTAAACCCGTTTCATCTCAAACGTGTTGCTCGAAGTAGGAGCATCGGTTTCTGTATAAGTGGCTTGTGCAAATCCGTGTAGTTCAACGTGCTTGAAAATGTTCTGTTTTACATCTATCCCCGTGCTCTTTGTTTGCGAAAGAAGCACGGATGGAAAGACGATAAGTAGTGCTAATATTTTGTTTCTCATTGTTTTAATCCATTACTCTCCATGCTGGGTGGAGTTCGTTATCTTGGTGTGCTTGCTTTTTTACAATTTCATAGAAGAAGTTCAAAATGGCATTTGGATTGTTGGCAAATGCTGGCTCATTCTTTTTCTTCTCTTCAAATCTTTTCTTGAGTTCTGGGTCTTTCGCTAACATCTCTCGACCCTTCACTTCCATGTAAGAAAGATTAATCCAGAATTCGTTGGCAGCCTGTACATGACCATTGAAGAAACCCCAATAGGTGAGTGAACCTGGTGCGTCAGGTTCTAACAGGAAAATGGCTAATTTCGCATTCGGCTGGTTCATGTCTATGTAGTAGCTGCCCTTAGGATAAACCAGTTTCTCGGTTTGTGTGGTGTATTTGGTCTCTACTACAGGTACTCTGTTCTCGCTCTGTCTCTTAGAGAATGTTCCACCGGTGTATCGGTAGGTTTCTACCTCTACTTCCTTTGCTTCGTCTAGGCGGGTATATGTCAATCCGTTCAGTTCTAGTAACTCTGCTACATTGGCATATTGAGGCATAAGGATGTATGCCTTTGGGACAGTTATGGATTTGGTTGGCCTATGTTTATTGAACAAAGGCACACGATAGGTTTTGGGCTTGTCATATCTGTGTCTTACCCACTGACCGCCGGAAAGATCACTCTTAATGGTATCACGTTCCCAGCCGAGGTAATCTACAATGATACTGTCGTTTGTGTTTACCTCATATTCTAACGGATATGGTTCCTTGCGGAAAGCAGGAGAGGCGGTAAAGTCGTCTGCTTCCTTGATTGCTTTTACCAACTGGTTCTTGTGTGCTTGCAGCACGAACGCACTTTGGCGAATAGCTTCAATAGTGCTTTCTACACGCTCCTTGTAAGGCTTGTAGATATGAGTTTCCAGCAAAAGACCCAAGCGATTTCTGTAAGCCACATAACTGGTAGAGTAACGTGGATCGAAAACATCCAGGCTGGCGCCAAGTTCAGGAGCATAGGTACGGCGATAATTGCAGTAAGGGAACATAGGGAACCCGGCTTTAGTCATCTTGGCATTCAGCTCAGCCTCGTAAACTTCCTTTGAGAAAGCACGTAGAGGTTCTGCCATCGCTTTGCCATGGTTTTCCACGTCATAAGTCATTACGTATTGGAAATCTGCACCATTGGTTACGTGGCAGTCTATGAACAGTTCTGGGTTCCAGTAGTTGTACATTCGGTGCCAATCTTTCATCTCAGGTGCATCTGCTTTCAGGAAGTCGCGGTTCAGATTCAGCATCTGTGCATTGTTTCGTGTACCCAGTTCATCGGGACCATTCTGGTTGATGCGGTTGGTCGCTCTGAAATCCTCATGACCATCTACGTTGAACACAGGATCCATTACGAAACTTACATCGTCCAGCAAGCCGATATCCTTCTTCTTGAGAATCATATCTCTCAACCAAATCATGCAAGCATCCTTGCCATCAGGCTCACCACTGTGGATACAAGATTCAACTAGTATGATGATTCTTCCCTTAGCACGAATCTCTGCAGGGGTGGTTAATCCATCTTTATCCACTATAACTAAAGATAATTCTCTGCCTTGAGGGCTAACACCAAACGAAGTGCAGTTAACCATTGGGGAGACGTCTGCCAACTTGTTGAAAAACGCCATGGTCTCTTCAAATTTTGGTGTCTTGTTGAAGTTTGTCTTCTCGGCTGGTGTAATAAAATCTTCAGTGTTTATTTTGCCTTTTTTACTCCCTACGGGAACTGCTTTATTTAGTTCCTTTGGATTTTGTGCCCAAATAGGCAAGGCCAGTAAAAGCGCCAAACCTAATACAATCTTTTTCATTATTTTATGAGTTTGTTTAAATTTGGCTGCAAAGTTAGCATAAATCTTTGATTTCTTATATCTGTTTTTATTATAAAATAAGGTGTGTGTAGAATGTTTTTTTACTTTTTATCGAAACTTCATATCGTCATATACTTTTCTTTTCTTTTCTTTTTGTGTAAAACGTGGGGTTTGCGTAAAACGAAAGCAAACGAAATAAAATTATTTCTTTTGCCCCTTTAAAGTGTAATTGTGTGTTAATTCTATTTATAATAGCTATCTGTAATATTAAATAAAGTTAATCAAGCGAAAATAATTAATTACGAATGATTCTTTTTTGAACCTTTTTTAATTTATTTGCAAACGAAAATAATCGAAACTTTGAAAGATGCAAACGAAAGAGCTAACTATTAGTGCCGAAAAAAACCGAAAAAGGTTGATGGAGGTCGTTTATAATGCAAAGGCAGGACATATTGGTGGTGACCTGTCTTGTTTGAATGTTTTAACTGCATTGTATGCAGAAGTCATGAATATTTCCCCAGCTTTGAAGGACAGCCCACTGCGTGACCGTTTCATCTTGAGCAAAGGCCACTGTGTGGAATCTTTGTATGTAGTTCTGGAGTCTAAAGGTTTCTTGAAGCCAGAGGTTTTAGATACTTTAGGCCAGTTTGATAGCATTTTGTCTGGTCACCCTACTATTGATGTAGAAGGTATCGAAGTGAACTCTGGCGCTCTAGGACATGGCTTGAGCATTGGCGTTGGAATGGCCATTGCCGCTAAGATGAATAAGGAAAGCTGGCGTACTTTTGTCCTGATGGGTGATGGAGAACAGGGAGAAGGTTCTATCTATGAAGCAGCAATGGCAGGTAACCAATATAAATTGGATAATCTGGTGGCTATTATCGACAGAAATCACCTACAGATCAGCGGTAATACAGAGGATGTTATGGCAATCAATGATATTACTGCACGTTGGGGGGCTTTCGGATGGGATGTAGTCACCATGAATGGCGATGATATGCAATCTATTGTGGACACTTTTGCCAATATCGATTATACCAACGGTAAGCCACATCTTATCATTAGCGAAACTACTAAGGGTAAGGGCGTAAGTTTTATGGAGAATATCGCATCATGGCATCACGGTGTTCCAACCGAGGAGCAGTACTTGCAAGCTGTGAAAGAAATAGAGGAGCGCATTGCTACTCTTGAAGCCTAATTGTTTAATCAGTAAATTAAGTAGAAGAAATGAAAGCTTGTAGAAAGAGTTTTACTGAGACACTTTTGGAACTTGCCAAGAAAGATGATCAGATTGTAGCTGTTACCACCGATGCTCGTGGTTCTGTAACCTTGGGTGATTTTGCAAAAGAACTTCCAGCGCAGTTTGTTGAATGTGGTATTGCAGAACAGGATGCAGTAGGTATTGCTGCAGGTTTGGCCCATTCTGGAAAGAAGACATTCGTTTGTGGTCCTGCATGTTTCTATGTAGCCCGCAGTTTGGAGCAGGTCAAGGTTGACCTGGCTTATAGCAAGAATCCGGCTAAGATTTTAGGCGTGAGTGGTGGTGTGGCTTATGGCGCATTAGGTGCTACCCATCATAGCCTTCATGATATTGCTGTTTTACGTTGTTTCCCTGGCATGAACATCTGTCTGCCTTGTGATGCACGTCAGACAGAGAAACTGGTTAAATTCTTGGTAGATTTCCCAGAACCAGCTTATGTACGTGTAGGTAGAGCCGCTGTTCCAGATGTCTATGAGGATGATAATTTCACTTTTGAGATAGGTAAGGCATATACATTGCTGGAGGGTAATGATTTGACAATCATCGGTGCTGGTGAGACTGTCTATCACTGTCTGGAGGCAGGCAAGCAGTTGGCTGCTAAGGGCATTCACGCTCGTGTATTGGATATGTCATGGATTAAGCCATGCGACGAGGAGGCTGTACGTAAGGCTGCAGCTGAGACAGGTAAGATTATTACAGTCGAGGAGCACAGTAAGTTTGGCGGTTTAGGTGCAATGGTGTGTGAGATTCTTTCTGAGAATCCTGTTCCTGTCAGAATCTTGGGTATTCCTGATGAGAATGCCGTTCATGGAACAAATAAGGAAATCTTCCATCATTATGGCCTTGATGCTGAGGGCATCGTAAAGGCTGCAGAGAATTTTTAACTGAATATATAGAAATAGGTTTATAATAGTTCTCATAAAAATTAATGTTATTTGGGTTTTAGGTTTATAAGAAAAGGGTGAAGGAGAGTGGTTGCTCCTTCCCCTTTAGGCCTAAAGAACAGAACAAATCCTTAAATCTAAAGAAATGACACACAAAATAATAGCAATCGATCAGAGTACAAGCGCTACAAAGGCCATGTTGTTCACCGAGCAACTTGAAATGGTAAAGCGTGTCAATAAGCCACATCAGCAGTACTATCCTAAACCAGGATGGGTGGAGCATGATGCGGAAGAAATCTATACAAATGTAGTTGAGGGTATCAAGGAACTCATGCAGGGTGAACCTTTGGATGAGTCTGTTTCATATTCATTGGCTATCACGAACCAGCGTGAAACAGTAGTAGTATGGAATAAGCTGACAGGAAAGCCTATCGCTCATGCTGTCGTATGGCAGTGCCTGCGTGGTGAGGAATTCTGCAACCAGCTGAAGGCTGAAGGCTATAGCGAGATGGTGCAGGAGAAGAGTGGTCTGCTTATTGATCCTTATTTCGCTGGTAGCGGTGCTAAATGGTTAGTTGATAATGTAGAGGGGGCAAGAGCCGAGGCTGAGGCTGGCAACTTGCTTATGGGTACCATTGAGTGTTGGTTGGTATGGAAGCTGACAGGTGGTAAGAGCCATGTTACTGACGTGACCAATGCTTCTCGTACACTTTTGATGAACATCCACTCTTTGCAGTGGGATGAGGAATTGCTGAAACTGTTCACCATTCCTGCTTCTATGATGCCACAGATTCTGCCATGCGACAGTATTTTTGGTGAAACTACCATTGAAGGCCTTATGCCTGCACCAATTCAGATTGCAGGTGTCTTGGGAGACAGCCACGGTGCATTAGCTGGCCAGATGTGTTTCGAGGAAGGTCTGGGTAAAGCTACTTACGGAACGGGTTCCAGTGTCATGGTTAACATTGGCGAGCAGTTCAGTAAGGCTCCTGCTGGTTTGGTTACCAGTATGGCTTTCAGTGCCTTAGGACATAATTTCTATGCTTTCGAAGGCAATATCCATTGTACCGGTGCTACCCTCAAATGGTTGGAGCAGCAATTGAAACTGATTGAGTCTCCTGCAGAGGTTGAGGCTCAGGCTCGTTCTGTAGAGGATAATGGTGGTGTTTATTTCGTTCCTGCTTTTGCAGGTCTGGGTGCACCTTGGTGGAACAGTAATGCTCGTGCTGCTATTCTGGGTATGAGTTTGGCTACAACAAGAGCTCATGTACTTCGTGCAGCATTGGAAAGCATTGCTTATCAAGTGAATGATTTGGTAAAGGCCATGACAGAACAGGCAGGAGTCGCTTTGAAAGAAATTCGTGTGGATGGTGGTCCTACAAAGAATGCGTTCCTTATGCAGCTTCAGGCAGATTGCCTTGGTGTTCCTGTGAATTGTAGCGACGTTGAAGAGGCTAGTGCATTAGGAGCCGTGGTCATGAATGGTTTGGCTCGTGGTGTTTGGAAGGATTTCGAGGCAGTAGCAGCATTACGCCGTAGTCGTTGGACACGAAAGCCAGAGGCAGATCAAGAAGTTATTTCAAAATGGGTTGCCGGTTGGAAGGCAGCTGTACAGCAAGTAATCAATAAATAAGAACATACTAATAACAAATAAAATCTATATCATGAACAAGGTAACAAAAAAACAGTGCTTCGGTATCATCATTGGTACTCGTGCTTATTTCAATTCTGAGTTGGCTAAGGATGTTCGCAAGGAAATTTTGCGTATCATGGATGAGTGTGGTTACGATTACGTTATCCTTCCAGAGGATGCAACCATCACTGGTAGCAGCTCTATCGAGACATTGGAAGATGGTCTGTTGGTAGCAGAGCAGTTCAAGGCTAACCGTGAGAAGATTGACGGTATCTTGGTATGCTTGCCAAACTTCGGTTTCGAGATTGGTATCATCAATGCCATCAATGAGGCTAACCTGAATGTACCAGTAATGGTTCAGGCTTACGATGATTATAACGACAAGGTTGACTTGGATAGCCGTCGCGATGCATTCTGTGGTAAGATTTCCGTTTGCAACAACTTGTATCAGTATGGTATTCCTTTCTCTGATACTACTCTTCATACTTATGATATCTATAGTCCAATGGTTAAGGCTGACATCCAGAAGTTTGCTGGTATCTGCCGCGTAGTTAACGGTTTGCGTCACTGCCGTCTGGGTCAGATTGGTACTCGTCCATTAGGCTTTAATACTTGCCGTGCTTCAGAGAAACTGTTGCAGCGTTCAGGTATCACTACTGTTCCAGTAGATTTGAGCGAGATTCTGGCTGCAGCTCAGAAGGTTTCTGAGGATGATCCTAAGTACATCCAGAAGATTGCTGAGGTTTCTGCTTATGCTCAGGTTCCAGAGAACTATTTGGAGAAGCTGAAGATTCAGGTTAAGTTTGGTGTGGCAGTAGAGAACTGGATTGAGAAGGAGCGTATCGACGTAGTTGCTATCCAGTGCTGGGATAGCTTGGAGCAGAACTATGGTTGTGCTGCTTGTGTTACCATGTCTATGTTGAGCGACAAGTTGTTGCCTGCAGCATGTGAGACCGATTTGGCTGGTGCTATCTCTATGTATGCTTTGACTTTGGCTAGCCAGAAGCCTGCAGCTTTGGCTGACTGGAACAATAACTTTGCTGATGACCGCAACAAGTGCGTATGTACTCACTGTGGTAACTTTGCGAAGGGCTTCATTGGTCATAACGACTTGAAGTTGGGCCCTCTGGGTGTATTGGGTCGTACATTGGGTAAGATTAATACCTTCGGTGCTGTATATGCAAAGGTTGCAGAGGGTGACTTCAGCTTCTTCCGTATTTCTACCGATGATCCTAAGGGTACCATCAAGGCTTACCTGGGTAAGGGTGAGATGACTAATGATCCTTACGGCATGGACGGTTGTATTGCTGTAACTAAGGTTGACAACTTGCAGAAGCTGATGAAGCACATCTGCCATAATGGTTTCGAGCACCATGTAGGTCTGGTACGTTCCGACGTTGTTGAAATCGTTAAGGACGCTGTAGAGAACTACCTGGGTTGGGATCTTTACGTACACGAATAATTTAGAGTTTACATTTCTTCCGAATCCTCCTCTATGAAGAGGTTGGATTCGGGAATAAAACATAAACAATCAAACAAATAGATTCTTATGGTACTTGTAACAAATGTAACTATTGCCATGATCTGCTGCATCTACTGCTGTATTTGCTGGGGTTCTTGGGGTAATACACAGAAACTGGTTCAGAAAAAGGACTGGCTTTCTTCACTTTTCTATTGGGATTATATCGCAGGTTTCTTCTTGACCGCTTTGTTGGGTCTGTTGCTTTTCAACGGTGGCAATCTTTTTGAAAATATTACCTCTGAGAGCCTGGCATGGGCTGTTTTGGGTGGTGTGGTTTGGAACATTGCTAACATCTTCCTGACTGCAGCAAACGGTATCGCTGGTATGGCTGTAGGTTTCCCTATTGGTGGAGGTCTTGGCTGGGTAGGTGGAATTATCTTCAACTACTTCTCTTCTGGCTTTACTGGAAATGAGACCATGCTCTGGATTGGTGTTGTACTGGCTGTTGCCGCTATGGTTCTGAGTGGTGTTTCTTATAGCCGTCTTACTTCTACTCAGGCTAAGAGCCCTACTGCAGGTATTGTTTTCGCTTTGCTTTCTGGTATCGGCTTCGCATTCTTCTATGGTTTGGTAGTAAAGGCTACTGCACCTGAGTTTGGTGGTATTGGCACCATGTCTCCATATCAGGCTGTATTCTTCTTTGCTTTGGCAGTCTTGGTATCTACCTTCATCTTGAATCCATTTGTAATGCGTTATTCTGTAGAGGGCAAGGCTTCTATGAAGGATTACTTCAAGAATGGAGATACTCGTACTCACCTTATTGGTATGTTAGGTGGTTTCATCTGGATGAGCGGTATGGTGATCAGCTTCATGACTGCTGGTGCTGCTGTGAACAAGGCTGTATCTTATGCATTGAGTAATGCTTCTCCATTGGTAGCCATGATTTGGGGTGTACTGATCTGGAAGGAGTTCAAGGCAGCTCCAAAGGGAACCAACAAGTATGTATATGCTATGTTCTTTAGCTTCTTGGTTGCTTTGGTACTCATAGCATTGTCAAACTGAGTTAACAAATTACTAATCTAATAAATTATTGTATGAAAAATCTAAGTCTCATGTCTAAGAGATTTTCAGCATTCTTGCTGTTTCTCTTGATCGGAGTCGCTACATCCTTTGCACAGGTCAGAGTTAAGGGTACAGTGACTGACAATACTGGTGAGCCTATCATAGGTGCCAGTATTTTAGAGAAGGGTACTACCAATGGTACTGTTACCGATTTGGATGGTAACTTTGCATTGAGTACTAAGAGTGGTGCTACATTGGTATTCTCTTATGTAGGTTACATCACTCAGGAATTGAAGGCAACTGCAAACATGAATGTTGTCCTGAAGGAAGATTCTAAGTCTTTGGAAGAACTTGTCGTTGTAGGTTATGGTGTACAAAAGAAAAGTTCTGTGACTGGCGCTATTTCTTCTGTCAAGGCAGAAGATATGCAGAACCGTACAATCTCTGATGCAAGTCAGGCTTTGCAAGGTAAGACTGCTGGTGTGTTGGTCGTTTCTTCTTCGGCTGCTCCAGGCTCTTCTCCTGCAGTTCGTGTTCGTGGTTATTCTTCAAACGCAAGTTCAGATCCATTGTATGTTGTTGATGGTTTGCGTACTTCTAGTATCTCTAATATTGACCCTAACGATATTGAGTCAATGGAGGTGTTGAAGGATGCTGCTTCTGCTGCTATTTATGGTGCATCTGCTGGTAATGGTGTTGTTTTGATTACCACAAAGAAAGCAAAGAAGGGTATTCGTCGTATTTCTTACGACTTCCAACTTACATCTCAGTCTTTAGGCAAGACTCCAAAGATGATGAATGCAGCTCAGTATCAAGATTATATGATTGAATCAGGCCTAATTGCAAAGTCTACTTTCGATAAGTATAATGTAGGAGCAGATACTGATTGGATGGATGTGACATTTGAGAATTCTATGATGACAAAGCATAACTTGAGTATCTCTGGTGCTAATGATCATGGCTCAATGTTTGCATCTTTGTCATACACCAAGAATGATGGACCTATTGTTACATCTGCAGATAATTTTGATCGTTTTACTGGTACAATAAATGCTGATTATAAGATTAGTGACCGTTTGAAATTCTCTACAAACAATACAATCACTCGTTCACATCAAGCAACAGTTGCTGAAGGTTCTGCTACAGGTTCTGTTATGTTGTCTGCAATGCAGTCTGTTCCAAACCAGCCAGTTGTTTACCCTGCTAATGCTCTTCCTGACAAAATGCAAGATTGGTTGGCTGCAGGTTATAAATTGTATACAGATGCAGATGGCAACTACTATTCTGGTCCTATTTTCCAGGATTCAAATAATATGAACCCTTACACCATGCTTGCTATGGGTAAGACTCGTATGGAGAATACAACTATTGCTGGTTCTACATCTTTGGATTATACCATCATTAAGGGCTTGAACTTTACTTCTCGCTTGGGTTATCGTTTCATGGATGGTAATCGTTACCAGTACACTGCCCCATATTATTCTTGTTCTGATTTGCACCCAACTTATTGGAGCATCTCTGCAAACAATTCATCTTCTGCTTATTATCAGTGGGAAAACTTTGCAAACTACGTGACTACTATTGCTGATAAGCACAATATCGCAGCAATGGCCGGTATGTCATTCTCTGAAAATACAAATACATTGGTTAATGGTAGCATTTTAGGTAGTGCTGCTGACCTGGGTATTACAAAGGATGATGTAAACTATGCTTATTTTGCATACAAGACAGGTTCTGCTACTCAGAGTGTTAGTGGTGGTGAGAAACTGAAGACTACTCAGTTGTCTTACTTCGGTCGTATTTCTTACGATTATAAGAACCTCAAATCCGCAAGTAAACTTCAAAAGGACTCTTTGAAGCCGAAGAGTC
>JAUNHZ010000263.1 GCA_030523705.1 Bacteroidales bacterium | reverse complement strand
GACAAGCTCGAGAGCGCACTCAAATCTTAATGAATGTTTCCAACCAAGTAAATGGTTTAGTGATTGGCACAGGAGACTTATCTGAGTTAGCTTTAGGGTGGGCAACTTACAATGGTGACCATATGAGTATGTATGGTGTAAACACATCCATTCCAAAAACATTGGTAAAACACCTAGTTAAATGGGTTGCTATGACAGAAGCCGATGAAGAAGAACGAATTTGTCTGCTTGATATTGTAGACACACCTATCAGCCCAGAATTACTCCCTCCTACTGAGGATGGACAGATTGCCCAGAAAACTGAAGATAATGTGGGACCATACGAATTGCATGACTTCTTCATTTACAATTTCATGCGATTTGGTTTCAGACCTGCAAAGATCTTTTTCTTAGCAAAGAAAGCATTCCAGAATGTTTATGATGATGATACTATTAAAAAATGGTTACGTACATTCTGTTGGAGATTCTTTGCTCAGCAATTCAAAAGGAGTTGTTTGCCTGATGGCCCGAAAGTTGGTAGTATTACACTCAGTCCACGTGGCGACTGGCGCATGCCAAGCGATGCAACCAGCGCAATGTGGATAGAAGAATGTGCTAATTTATAAGCAATTATAAAACACCCTTAGAAGATGGCAGTTGAAAGTGATAGATATCACGTTTGACTGCCATTTTTAGTGATCGAGCCAATGCTTTGAAGATACCTTCTATCTTATGATGTTCGTTATCGCCTTCTGCTTTGATATTCAGATTCATCTTGGCAGTGTCACTCAAACTTTTGAAGAAATGATAGAACATCTCTGTTGGGACATCACCTATTTTCTCACGCATAAAGTCCGCATCCCATACAAGCCATGGACGGCCGCCAAAATCCAGAGCAACCTGACACAAACAATCATCCATTGGCAAACAATAACCATATCGTTCAATACCTCGCTTAGTTCCTAAAGCATTGAGGAAACATTCACCTAGAGCTAATCCAGTGTCTTCAATGGTATGATGCTCATCCACATAAAGATCACCCTTAACTTGAATGACAAGGTCCATGTTTCCATGTTTTGCTATCTGTTCAAGCATATGATCAAAGAAGCCTAGTCCTGTATGAATTTCACACTTCCCTGAGCCATCAAGGTTGAGCTTGACAAAAATATCTGTTTCCTTCGTGGTTCTTTGAACTTCAGCTATACGCTCATCAGCAAACAGAATCTCTGCTATTTTCTGCCAGTTCATCCCATCTTTCCCAAGAATTAAAGACTTACATCCCAAGTTATCCGCAAGCATAGCATCAGTTTCCCTATCACCTATAACATAGCTACCATTCAAATCATATTCAGGGTTATTGATATATTCCAATAGCATACCAATACCCGGCTTACGATTAGGATGGTTATCTTGAGGGAAATGTTCATCAATATGTTGTCTAACAAAATGTATTCCCTCTCCTTCTAATGTCTTAATGATGAAATTATGAACAGGCCAGAACGTATCCTCAGGGAAAGAGTCTGTTCCCAGACCATCCTGATAACTAACCATTACCAACTCATAATCTAATGAACGGCAAATAAATCCTAGATATTAAAAAACGCCCGGTACGAAAACAAGTTTATCAAAAGAATCAATCTGTTCATCTGCAGGTTCTTGAATCAAAGTTCCATCACGATCTATAAATAATACTCTTTTCATTTCTTATCTTGATATACACGTAAAGCAGCTAATAAAGCCGTATTTTCAGCTTTTGTACCTATGGTTACACGAAGACAATTTTCACAAAGAACAACCTTGGATCTATTTCTGACGATAATACCCTTCCCGACAAGATATTTATAAATGG
>JAUNHZ010000262.1:1602-1842 GCA_030523705.1 Bacteroidales bacterium | reverse complement strand
CGATGGAAGCATATGTTCCGTCACCCACAACACAGTTGGCATGAGGCAGATCAAACATCTGCCATGAGGTCTGGACCTGCAGCAGCATTACGATCGGATTCTTGCCCTTTGCCTTGAGCTTCGATGAGAGATCCACCTTGTACTCTCTCTCTGAATTGGAATCGCCTGCGCCCTTGGCAGTTACAGACTTGTTTAAACTATTGTCCTCATCTGCCATGCCTTCATAATCCACGCCCGCAT
>JAUNHZ010000262.1:717-1592 GCA_030523705.1 Bacteroidales bacterium | reverse complement strand
ATCATAGTTCAGATTTTTTAAGGATGCTGTAAGTGAACCTGCTGTATTAAATGATGATGCAGTATCCTTAGGCCATGTAATCGCCTTATCACCATATGTATAGAAGGGATAGGTCCCTGCTGTGATGTTGGACAGCTTTCCTGCATCAAAGGATGGGTCATACATGTCGTAAAGGTACCTATCCCATATCGCCTTAACTACAGCAAGTCCATTCTCTCCGCCCCCGGCATTAATGTACTCCTTAGCCAGATAATTCTTGTACTCCGTTGAATTGGTGACAGGCAGATCCTTGCTCACATTCCCATAAAAGAAATAGTCGTTAAATCTTGTACCTCCGATTGACAGATCTCTGATATTCTCAGCCGGTGCACTGTCTCCGCTTCTTGTATACACCTTCGATGTGCTCAGGTGGAGACCCTCATTGATTTCTTCAATGGCTTTGTCGTATTTGAACTGCACGGGATTCACAAACACCGAGTCGGTAACGGCTGCGATTTTACCGTTTTCATAAAGCTTGCAGATCACATTGGCACCACCGTCCTGAAGCTTATCGCAATTGCTTGCATTTAAAGGTGCTCCTGTTTCATCGGTGAGCTTGACCCACTCGCCTTCCGGATTCATGTAGAACCAGCCATATGTATATTTGCCCGGATCAGCTACATTGACATTTACCAGCATTTCCATGGATGCATTGTTTGAAAACTCCAATGAGGCTTTCGGTTTGCTGTAAAAGAATCCAAATGCTTCATAGAGGTCATCCAGCGTTTCAGGAAGCTGCGCAGCATCAAATGCGAAGCTGTAACCCATCGGATCCTCCAGCCAGTCACAGAAGCCCGGCTGAATTTTTTCAAGAATGTCATAGACGGTAAATGTAG
>JAUNHZ010000262.1:0-707 GCA_030523705.1 Bacteroidales bacterium | reverse complement strand
CGTACTGCACATCTCCACCACCCTTGGCAGAATTGCCGTATGCTCGCCATGTCCTGTTGATGTCAACGGTGCCTGTATCGCTGAGTGTTACAGCGGCTCCCTTCTTTGCATAATACTGGGATGACACCTGAACCGGTGCTGACGAGGATGAATCCGTGTACGTTAAATATGCTGTCGTCGCATCTGCTGTCGTCTTGGTACTGATGGAGAAATAATCTTTGATCTGCGTTCCGTCCCATTCTGCGTTAAGGGTAACTGAGCCCAAATCACCTCTCACTACGTCTGCATCGGCAAAAACCATGTTGCCGAATACTAATGACAGTATGCATATTAGAATAAGCAATCTGTTTCTTAATCTCATTTTCTGCCACCATTACTTATTTTCATTCTTAAGCACCTTTCTCGTTTCCGGTCTGCATTAAAAATAGTGTGTTACTCTAACCCAATATATAAATCTACCAACGCTAAATTTTTGGTTACCAACATTTTTATGTTTCTATTTCGTTTTTAGAACCGTGTTACCAACGCCCATCAACTTACAACCAACATTCTACCATAAGCTTACCACTAAGTAAAGTCACTTATCAATATTATTTTTCTTCTTTCATCTGTGCCGGTCTGCTGAAATCTTCCAATAGAACACCAAACGAAGAAAAGCACCTGAGCAAAATGCTCAGGTGCTTTAATATCTCACACTATGTTTTAGC
>JAUNHZ010000002.1 GCA_030523705.1 Bacteroidales bacterium | reverse complement strand
GCTCAGGACCTTAAAATATGTTTAATGTTATAGTGCTGCGAAATTAAGGGTAGATCAGAAAGGATAAACATTTAGTGCATGTAATCCGTTTCATTCAGTCAACTTACATTTGCAGGCGTAATCAGCAACAAAAGCATCAAAAAACATCGAGTTTATAGCGGAATGTTGCTATTTTCGGTAGATTCCGCTCGCATTTCGATGTTTTTTTTTATCTTTGCATGCAAATATATTATCTTATATCATGATGATAGGACGACAAAAAGAGCAGCAAAGGCTTAGGGATGCTTACGAATCTGAATACTCTGAATTTGTGGCTGTATATGGCAGAAGACGTGTAGGAAAGACTTTCCTGATTCGTGAGACTTTTGATTACAAGTTTACCTTCCAGCACAGTGGACTAGCCAAGTCTACTCGTGCTAAGCAGTTGAAGGCTTGGCGGAACTCGCTGGTAGAAAGTGGCTTGAAGGTGAAACATACACCAGCCAATTGGATTGATGCGTTCAATCTGCTGAAGGAGTTGATCACTCAATCGCAGGATACAAAGAAAGTCATCTTTATTGATGAGCTGCCTTGGATGGACACTCATGCTTCAGGACTTATTCCTGCTCTGGAACATTTCTGGAATGCTTGGGCAAGTGCACGTAAAGACGTGTGCTTGATTGTCTGCGGAAGCGCTACTTCATGGATTATCAATAAGATAGTCAAGAATAAGGGAGGTCTGCACAATCGTGTGGATTACAAGATACCATTGCGTCCGTTTACACTATGCGAATGCGAACAATACATGAAGAGTCGTAAGGTAAGCATGTCGCGTAAGCAATTGGTGGAGGGGTACATGATTATGGGTGGAGTGCCTTTCTATTGGAAGGCGATGCAGAAAGGGCTTAGCCTTGCCCAGAACATTGACGAGAACTTCTTTACCCCAGGCGGAGAACTGTATGAGGAATTTGATGCTCTTTATGCTTCACTCTTCAAGAAGCCTGACGGCTACATCAAGGTTGTAAAGCTACTGTCGGCAAAGCGTTCGGGAATGACACGTAATGAGTTGCTGAAAGCTGGAAAGTTCGTTGACAACGGTTCCTTCAGCCAATTATTGAAGGACCTGGAGAGTTGCGGTTTCATACGCAGTTATAACATACTGGGCAATGAAAGGAAGGACGCGACGTATCAGTTGATTGATCCGTTCACCATATTCTATTATGAATTCATGAGTGAAAACACTCACAAGGACCCTTTGTTTTGGTCACACAGCTTGAACAAACCGGTCTATCACACGTGGTGCGGTTTGAGTTTTGAAAGAGTATGCATGCTGCATGCAGAACAAATCAAACACGCACTTGGCATCTCGGGTGTGGTATCTGGTGTATATGCATGGCACTCAACAAAGGGAAAACCGGGAGCGCAGATAGACATGCTGATAGATCGTGACGATGATGTCATAAGCCTCTGCGAGATGAAGTACACTTCTACCCCATGGGAAATGCAAACAAACGACCTCGAAGATTTTCTCCGAAAAGAAGAGGTGTTCCGCTGGGAAACTGGCACGAAGAAGTCTATTCACAAGGTGCTGGTAAGTGCCAATGGCGTAAAGAGAAATGAGAATTCAGACGAATTGCAGAAAGTCATCACTCTTGAAGACTTATTCAATGCATAACTAGATACTGCCATGCCGGCCATCCGCTATACGATTGGCGGCTGAAGATGTAGCTGTGTGAGGGTGTAGGGCATTTGTATTTTGTTGATGTGAACCATTTTTTTCTTCTTTGTCTGCAACCTTTTGTATCTTTGATGCGTCTTATAGAAAAAACAGAATAATTAAGGTTATGGAACACTATAAGAACAGGAAAAAATGAAAAGAAATAAATCTACACATGACATAAATAAGTTCTTGAGGTTGCTTATATGCACAGCATGCCTGTTGCTTTGTGGGTGTCAAAGAGATGCAGTTTCTACAGGAACTCTTCTGAAACTTGCAGAGGTGCGTAGTATTCCTGCTGGCAAGTGGAGCACACACGTGGAGTCTCTCCAGTTTATACCATTGGAAACAAACGAGCAATCATTGATTGGTAGGATCAACAAGATAGGATATCTGGATGAGGTGATCTATGTGCTGTCTGATAATAATAAGCTCACGGCTTTCCGTAATGATGGTTCGTATATCCGCAATTACTGTGCTATAGGAAACGGTCCTGGAGAACTGGAGTCTTTCATGGATTTCGATGTTGACCAAGAGAATGTGTATATTATTGGCTACAACAAAGTATCCACATTTTCCAAGGATGGAACCTTTCAGAAAGAGACAAACCTAAAGGCAATACCCTCAGCCATCAAGAAAACGAAAGACGGCATGCTGTTCTATCTGTCAACTCCAGTTGGAGAGGACTGTCTGGCTTACATGGATGCAGAAGGGAATTGGAGTACAACACTTCAGAAGAATGAGCCATTGCGTTTGAACAGGCCTAATTCCTGGCTAAGGTTGCCTGACGGCAATTTCATCTTCCAGAAAGGCTATTCTATGGAAGCTGTCTTGTTCCGGGAGGACAGCCAGCAGTTCGAGGACATAGATCTTACAGATGCTCCTACAGCCTTGACATTGGCAGAACAGGAGCAGATTCAAAAGGAGCAAGGCAGCAAAGGTTTGTTTGATTCGGGAAAGATTATCTATGATGGATTGGCAAGTTCTGCAAGTCAACTAATTTTTGCAGAAGGAGACAAGAATGGGACGTCCTTGTATTTGCGTGATCTGGAGCAGAACAAAACCTGTAGTTTCATAGTATCTGAAATGGAGGATGACGTGACTTTTACAGAAGGTAAGTTCCTTGATTATGCTTCTTGTGGCTATAGTAACGGAGCCTATCTGCTAAGCTACCTGGAAGCAGATGTCCTGAGAGAAGTATTCCAGAACCATGAAGAAAACCCCAACTATCCGCTAGTCATGAAACTTCATGATGAAAGTAATCCAGTAATCCTGCTTTTCCGTTTGAAGGATTAAGCTTGAAACAGAAGACGGAAGTTACAACCCGCAAACATCTCTGGAGAACGCCGTATCTATCATAATTGTGTAATATCACTCAAAATATCGTGTTAAAAATGTGTGATATTACACTTTTCCCATAGATACATTCGTCTCTCTCATTTGTTTATTGTATCTTTGTGACCTTAAAAGTTACAACGAAACATACGGCTATGGAAGAAACAATTGAACTTAAGCGCAATCTGCTTAATGAAATGGTAAGGTGGAAGACAAAGCGTAAGCGTAAACCCCTTATGTTGCAGGGAGCTCGTCAGGTAGGAAAAACGTGGCTATTGAAGAAATTTGGTGCAACGAGTTTCGACAACTTTGTCGTAGTCAACATAGACAAAGATGTAACCATCCGTGAGCTGTTTGAGAAGACGAAAGAGCCTCACAGATTAGTAGAACAGATAAGCTTGATCAAAGGAAAACCGGTATTGCCAGAGAAAACACTTCTGATAATTGACGAGATACAAGACTCTGATGAAGCTCTGAACAGCCTCAAATACTTCAAGGAAGATGCGCCAGAATATGCTGTGGCTTGTGCTGGCTCACTCTTAGGGGTAGCGATGAAGAAGAAAGGCAGGTCTTTCCCAGTCGGCATGGTCGATTTCATGACGCTCTACCCGCTTAGCTTCAGCGAATTTCTTGATTCGTACGACCAGCGTCTGGCACACATTGTAAGAGATTGGAAGGTGGAAGATTCACTACCGGAAATCCTGCGTCAGGAGCTAAACGAGAAGTTGAAGCTGTATATGGTTGTTGGGGGAATGCCAGAAGCTGTAGTCGATTGGATAGAGACACGAGACCTGCGCGAGGTTGACGAGACTTTGAGCAACATACTGCGTGCTTATCCCCTCGATTTCTCAAAGTATGCAACCCCTGCAGAGATGATTCGCATTCAGCAGGTATGGGACAGTATGCAGCGACAGCTGGCCAAAGATAATAAAAAGTTTAAGTATTCAGAAGTTCAGAAGGGTGCAAGAGCCCGTGAATATGAGGTGGCTGTTGACTGGCTGTGCAGAGCGGGATTGGTGCATAAAGTGAACAATACTGAGACAGCACGCTTTCCTCTGGATGCTTATAAGGACGATTCGATATTCAAACTCTACCTTAATGATGTAGGACTGCTAAGGCGCATGTTTCATCTTGACCCCGCAACAATCTCTCAAGAGAACAGTTTGTTCACAGAGTTCAAAGGTGTCATGTCAGAAAACTATGCACTCCTGAGCCTGTTACGCCAAGGATGCAGTCCTTTGTATTGGTCGTCTGGTAATCAGGCCGAAATAGAATTTCTGCTTGAGCATAAAAATAACATCATACCTGTGGAAGTCAAGTCAAAAGAGAGCATACAGGCAAAGAGTTTAAGTGAGTACAGAAAAAAGAATAATCCTGCCATTGCTGTCCGTATGTCACTACGCAACATCCAAAAGCGAGATGGGTTGCTTGATCTTCCTCTGTCGTTGGCTGACAGAATGATAGATCTCCTATAAAAATAATCAGGCTCTGCTCTATTTCGCGTGCCAGAGAACGTGCCATGATTAACATCTATTCTTAGATACGAATACCCTATTATTAGATGTTAACGGGAAATAGTATAAATATCTTGCAGAACCAGGCCTGCCAATGTCATGCCAAAAATGCCGGTAATGTGGCAGAGAGAGCCATTAATCTGGGCTTTATCGAACGACTGGCTGCCGTCCTGAGCTACTATTCCTTTATTCTCCAAAGGCGTTTCCTCGCTATATACGCACTTGAACTTGGAAGAAGGAAATTCCTTATTGCGCTTGAACTTATTCCGTAATGCACGCGCTAAGGCATCGCCCTTGATGTTCCAGAATTCGGCTACTTGGATTTTCGTTGGGTCTATACGAAGAGCAGCTCCCATGCTGCTGAAGAACTGGATGTGCTTGTGCTGGTGCGACAGTGCAGTAGCATGTAAAATCAAATCGGCCTTATCTTTCAGGGAATCTATGGCATCGATGATATAGTCATAGGTTTCCAGATGGAACTCTGCGGCAGTTTCCTGCGTATAGATCTGCTGCAGGGCGATGATTTCCGCATCGGGATTAATCTCTGACAAGCGTTCTTTCATGGCCTGTACCTTTACCTGCCCGATGGTCCTGGTGGTAGCCATGAGCTGACGGTTGCAATTGGTCACGCACACCTTATCGCTATCCACAATGGTCAGATGCGTAACGCCTGCACGCACCAAGCTCTCTGCACACCAAGAGCCTACGCCACCCACACCGAAGAGTATCACCCTCTTCTGCTGGAGTCTCAGCATGCCATCCTCGCCAAACAAACGCTGGGAACGATTAAACAAATCCAATTTTTCCATACCTATGTCTTAAAATAAAAGCCTCCTCAAGCAAGACAAGAGGAGGCTTTCTGTATAAATTATTGCTTAGAAATCTGCATGTCCCGGAGTACGTGGGAATGGGATTACGTCGCGAATGTTCTGCATACCGGTTACGAACAGAATCAGACGCTCAAAGCCCAGACCGAAACCACCGTGAGGACAAGTACCGAACTTACGGGTATCCAGGTACCACCACATATCCTTCATAGGAATGCCACGGCTCTCAATCTCACCCATCAGCTTGTCATAGCTCTCCTCGCGGACAGAACCGCCGATGATCTCACCAATCTGTGGGAACAACACATCGGTACCCTGTACGGTCTCTTCCATGACCTGACCGTTACAAACTGGCTTCTCATCGTCAATCTTCATGTAGAATGCCTTGATAGCCTTAGGATAGTTGGTCATGATGACAGGCTTCTTGAAGTATTCCTCTACCAGGAAGCGCTCATGCTCTGATGCCAGGTCGTCGCCCCAGTTGCATGGGAACTCAAACTTCTTGCCATTCTTGATAGCCTCCTGCAGAATCTCAATACCCTTAGTATATGGCAGACGGACGAACTCTGTGTCGATAACGCTCTTCAGGCGCTCAATCAAGCCCTTGTCTACCATCTTGTTCAGGAACTCCAGGTCATCCATACAGTTATCCAGCGCCCATTTCACGCAGTACTTGATGAAATCCTCTTCCAGGTCCATCAACTCTGGCAGGTCAATGAAGGCAACCTCTGGCTCAACCATCCAGAACTCTGCCAAGTGGCGTGGGGTGTTACTGTTCTCTGCACGGAAGGTAGGACCAAATGTATAGATCTGACCCAGTGCAGTTGCAGCCAATTCACCTTCCAGCTGACCAGATACAGTCAGTGAAGCCTGCTTGCCAAAGAAATCGTCATCATAGATGATAGAGCCATTCTCGTCCTTCTTCAAGTCGTACAGGTTCTTGGTAGTAACCTGGAACATCTGACCAGCACCCTCACAGTCACTTGCAGTGATCAGCGGAGTATGGAAATAGAAGAATCCTTTCTGGTGGAAATAGCTGTGGATAGCCATTGCCATGTTATGACGGATACGGAATACGGCACCAAACGTGTTCGTACGAGGACGGAGGTGAGCTACGGTACGCAGGTACTCCCAGCTTGCACCCTTCTTCTGAAGAGGGTAAGTGTTGTCGCAAGCACCTAATACCTCAATCTCCTTAGCCTGAATCTCACTAGCCTGTCCAGCTGCTGGGCTCTCTACCAATGTACCGTTTACACTGATACAGGCACCAGTAGTAATCAACTTAACGACATTCTCATCGAAATTGACATCCTCGCCTACAATCTGCATGTTCTTGATGGTACTACCATCGTTCAATGCGATGAAGAAGATGCCCTTGCTGCCACGCTTACTGCGAACCCATCCCTTTACGTTCACAGTTGCACCAAAGTCTGTACGCTTCAGTGCATCGATGACCTTTGTTCTACGGATATTTTCCATTGTTTCTCTCAGTATTTATATCTTATTCAAAAGCTCCCATGCGAAGCATGTTCACCTCTGCCTCGGTCAAGAAGCGCCACTCTCCACGACGGAGGTTCTTCTTGGTCAGGCCAGCAAACAATACACGGTCAAGCTTTACAACTTTATAGCCTAAATGTTCAAAAATACGACGGACGATACGGTTTCTTCCGCTGTGGATCTCAATGCCTACCTGAGACTTGTCGGTCTCACTTGCATAAGACACTGCATCTGCATGGATTTCACCATCTTCCAATGTGATACCTGCTGCAATCTGCTCCAGATCACTGTGTGCCACATTCTTGTCCAGGTGTACGTGATAAATCTTCTTCTTCAGGAACTTAGGGTGAGTGAGCTTAGCGGTCAAGTCACCATCGTTAGTGAACAACAGGACACCTGTAGTCTGACGGTCCAGACGGCCTACTGGGAAGATACGCTCCTTGCAGGCATTCTTTACCAACTCCATTACGGTCTTGCGCTCCTGAGGGTCATCGGTAGTAGTCACGTAACCCTTTGGCTTGTTCAATAGCACATAAACCTTATGCTCCAGCTTTACAGACTGATCATGGAACTTCACGATATCTGTTGCAGGATTCACCTTAGAACCCAATTCTGTCACTATCTCACCGTTTACACTGATGACACCTGCTGCAATGAACTCATCTGCCTCACGGCGTGAGCAGATACCTGCATTAGCCAGATACTTGTTCAAACGGATTGGTGCATCTGGATCCAGCAATGCTGCATGATACTCCAGCTGCTTCTTGCGGCTGTATTTTGCATTTGGATTGTAGTCGGCGGTACGAGGACGCTGCTGATAACCACCACGCTGGAAACCTCCCTGCTGTGGACGGCCATAGCCATTGTTCTGGCGCTGGAAACCACCCTGACGCTGATAGCCTCCATCACGCTGCTGATAGCCACCTTCACGGTTGTAACCACCCTGCTGAGGACGACTGTAGCCATTATTCTGGCGTGGCTGATAGCCACCCTCGCGATTGTAGCTGTTGCTACGCTGCTGATAGCCACCCTGACGCTGCTGTCCACCAAAGCCCTGTGGTCTGAAACCACCTTCGCTGTTGTAGCGTGGACGATACTCGCGCTGCTCCTCACCACTTTCCGTATTAAAGCTAGAAGGACGGAAAGCACGGTTCTGAGATCCGTTTGAGCTGTACGCACGATTGTTGTTAATACGCTGACGAGGGCGTGAACCCGGACGTCTGTCTCCATAACCACTGCTAAAACTTCTTTTCTCTCGATTAAAAGTTCTGTAACCACCTTGATTGGTGTTTTCATTCTCTGAACTAGTATTACCCCAGTTCTCGTTTTCTGTACTCATGAGTAAATTTATTATATAATTATTAATTAGGGCATGACCTCACGGCCCTGCCCGTTTACTGTATTAAAGTCCAGTATATGTATGTGGAGTGATGGCACGAAGTTCTTCCTTCACGCTCTCTGGTACCTCCAATGTCTCAATAAAATCCTTGATAGTACTCTCGTTAATACCTGCATTTGTTCTGGTCAAGGCCTTCAATGCCTCGTATGGATGTGGATATGCCTCACGGCGTAAGATGGTCTGAATAGCCTCGGCTACTACACTCCAGCAATTATCCAAATCTGCACGGATGGCGCTCTCATTCAGGAGCAGCTTGCTGAATCCCTTCAGTGTGCTCTGAATGGCAATGATGATATGTCCCATAGGAACACCTACGTTACGCAAAACGGTAGAGTCTGTCAGGTCACGCTGCAAACGGCTCACTGGCAACTTGCTGCTCAAGTGCTCCAGGATAGCATTTGCAATGCCCAGGTTTCCTTCTGCATTCTCGTAGTCAATAGGGTTTACCTTGTGAGGCATAGCACTGGAACCAACCTCACCAGCCTTGATCTTCTGCTTGAAGTACTCCATAGAGATGTACTGCCAGAAGTCGCGGTTCATATCTATCATAATGGTATTGATACGCTTCAGGTTATCAAAGATAGCGCCCAGGAAATCGTAGTTAGAGATCTGAGTGGTGTACTGCTCACGCTCCAGACCCAGTTTCTCACTTACAAACTTAGAGCCAAATGCCTTCCAGTCGTAACCAGGATAAGCCACACGGTGTGCGTTATAGTTACCGGTAGCACCACCAAACTTAGCTGTAACAGGAACCTGCTTCAAGGTCTCCAGCTGACGCTCCAGACGGTATGCAAATACCATGATTTCCTTACCCAGGCGAGTAGGTGAAGCTGGCTGGCCATGAGTCTTGGCCAACATAGGGATATCCTTCCACTCCTCGGCAAATGCCTTCAGCTGGTCAATGAGCTGCTGGATCTGTGGATAATAGACATCTGCCAGAGCCTCCTTGATAGACAAAGGAATAGAAGTGTTGTTGATATCCTGTGAGGTAAGACCGAAGTGGATGAACTCCTTGAATTCCTCCAGACCGCCAATGGCATCGAATTCTTCCTTGATGAAATACTCTACGGCCTTCACATCGTGGTTGGTAACCTTCTCAATATCCTTCACACGCTGAGCATCCTCCAAAGAGAAATTCTTGTAGATCTCGCGAAGACGAGGATATAAAGCTGAATCAAAAGCCTTGAGTTGAGGAAGTGGAAGTTCACACAGTGTGATGAAATATTCAATCTCAACCTGAACTCTATAACGGATTAATGCAAATTCTGAAAAATAAGCTGCTAACTTGTCTGTTTTCCCTCTATAGCGGCCATCGATTGGTGATATTGCCGTAAGTAAATTCAATTCCATATACCTATTTATAAATTTAATGGCGCAAAGTTACACTATTTTATTGACATAACCACATTTAGTAACGAAAAACTGGTGTAAAAGGCACAAAAAAAGGAGTTCTTTTAGAACTCCTTCGTGGGCGTTGACGGATTCGAACCGCCGACCCTCTGCTTGTAAGGCAGATGCTCTGAACCAGCTGAGCTAAACGCCCTTGAGCATCGTTGTTTCTCGAATGCGGATGCAAAGGTACGACAATTTCTGTATATTGCAAATTTTTCCGGACTTTTTTTCAAAAACTAGAACATTTTCTCGGTTTCTTCTTCAGAAAGAACCCTTAGAATGGCTTTTCCATCGGGAGTATAGTTTGGTGTAGGCGATGCCAGCAAGCGGCCCACCAAGTCGTTCATCTCATCCTGGCTCAGCACCTGTCCCACTGGGATGGCAGCAAACCTAGCCAAAGTCAGGGCCATCTGGAAATGCAGTTCCTCGGCAACTTGTGCCTTATCCGACAATGAAACCTCTATCATCTCATGCAGAATCTTGGACACATCAATGCCCTCAGCCCCAGCTGGGATGCCATTCACAGAATAGCTACCACCACCCAGGTTCTCCATGTCAAAGCCAATGGCCTTGAAGGCATCGAGATGCAGCTCCAGCACCTGGCTCTCTGAAGGGGAAAACTGTACCACCTCTGGGAAGAGCTGACCTTGTGAGGTTCCAGAGTTATTCTTCAGTTGGTTCCGGTACATATCATACAGTACGCGGATATGTGCACGGTGCTGATCCACAATCATGAGTCCTGATTTTACCGAAGTCACGATGAACCGTCCTTTATGCTGGAGATAGCTCTTATCCGAAGAAGGGGCTGCAGCAACAGGCTCTGCTTGTGGTTCCTCCAAAGAACCTGAGCCAAAAAGTGTCTGGCCTGCTGTTTCCTGGTACGACGATTTCCGCTGAGTCTGCGCATACAAATGTTCCCATTGATTCAGGTTACGGGCCTCTCTCTCTTTATAAAGAGGCTTCTCCTGCGCAAACGGATTGAAAGAAGGGTTATAATGCACCTCTGGCATGCTTCCTCCGCCACCATTCTCCGTCTGGAAAACTGGGATGTCTGGCTTGTCAATGGTATCAAAATCTATGGTAGGAACGGCATTGAACTTACCCAGGCTTTCCTTTACGGCCGCCATCAGGATAGGCCAGATATTGGTGTCATTCTCAAACTTTATCTCTGTTTTAGTAGGGTGAATGTTCACGTCAATCTCCTCTGGATTCACTTCGAAATAAATGAAATAATTCACTTGCTCACCCTCTGGGACCAAATGCTCATAAGCCCCCATGACAGCCTTATGGAAATAAGGGTGTTTCATGTAACGGCCGTTGACGAAGAAATACTGCTGAGCGCCTTTTTTACGGGAGAATTCAGGTTTTCCCACAAAGCCTGAAATCTTGGCAAAGGAAGTCTCTACCTCTACCGACAAAAGCTGTTGGTTCATTTTATGCCCAAACACATCGCAAATTCGCTGACGCTTACCACAGCGACTCAGGTTATACTGTTCCTTTCCGTTATGATGGAAAGTGAACCCTACCTCTGGATGCACCAGCACAATGCGCTCAAATTCTGTAAGGATGTTATTCAGTTCGGTACTATCGGCCTTCAAGAACTTTCTACGAGCTGGGACATTATAGAACAGGTTCTTTACCTGAAAATTTGAACCTGCCGCACACATAACGGGCTCCTGCCCCAGGAATTTGGAGCCTTCGACCTGCACGCTCACACCCAGGTCATCACCGGATTGACGGGTCTTTAGCTCTACCTGTGCCACTGCGGCTATAGAAGCTAACGCCTCGCCACGGAAGCCCATGGTGTGCAAATTGAACAAATCAGAAGCATCCTTAATCTTAGAGGTGGCATGACGCTCAAAAGACATACGCGCATCTATAGGCGACATGCCCTTGCCGTCGTCTATCACCTGAATGCAGGTTTTTCCGGCATCGGTTATCAAGATGTCTATATGGGTGGCACCTGCATCCAGCGAATTCTCCACCAGCTCTTTTACCACAGAAGCTGGGCGCTGGATGACCTCACCTGCAGCTATCTGGTTTGCCACATGATCGGGCAATAAACGTACGATGTCTGCCATGCCTTAGAAATGGAAATTACCCGTATAGAAATAATGCAAAACGAAAAGCAAGACAAAAATCAAGACGAAAAGCCACTTATAGGAAATAGCATTACCGCCACGCTCCTCTCTTCTTCTAAGGTGTGTGGTACTGTTGATAATGGCACTATGAATACGCTCATTGCGAGCTTCCTTGGCTGATTCATCAGAAGGTTCCAGCAAGCCAAGCTCACGACGGGCATTGTCTTCTATTCTTTTCAGTTTCTCTTTCCGCTCATTATAATAGATGTACTCATGATGAAAACGGCGAGGTTGTCTTGAAGAAAAAAGTCCCATATTTCCTATTTTTTAGATTTCAACTTGTTTAAATCCACCAATGGTGTCTTGCGCTTTGGAGTCTCTTTGAGCACATCACCGGACTTGCGGTCCACCCACTCAAAGATTTCCTCCTTGGTCTTTGGACGGATATAATCCAGCCAAAGGAATCCCTTCAGCTTCAGCTTGTCTGCCGGGATCATCTCTATAGGATAGCCCGTGGCTGAGAAGCCGGAGCCACCCCATATCTTTTCTAGCTTTCTTTTCTTGAGATAGAAACGCATCTCTGAATCCTGACCGGTATGCATCATGGTCAAGGTGCTGTCCTTTTCCATTGGATAGTACACAAACTCCACATTGCCAACCACATTGGTCTGATACAGTTCTCCTTCATCATCGAAATAGGCCTTGATGTCCTTTCCGCTAATCTGGTTATAGTGGACGGAGTCTACCTGTTCAATGGACATGGCCTGATCCTGGACATGCGCCCAACTGATGGTACTGTCTTTGCTATAGACCATAATCCGCTCTCCAGAAAGCTGCATGTTCTGGTTCCATACCACTGGGCTGTAATAGAGCGTGAAGCAAGAGTCTTGCTGATTATACACAATGGAATCACTCACGGCCTGGATATCTTCTCTGAAGATGCGTCCTTTATGATAGGCGTGGATTACCCGATACAGGGAATCGGTCTCCAGGTTATAGGAATACATGCGCAACGTATCGGCATGCATGAACAGGGTATCGGCATTCTCCTGGGAGAAATCCTTTGCCACAGCCCTACCCGTAGCCAGAGCAGAGCCAGTACTGTCGTTATAGTAGCAGTAATCGCCTATCAGCTGGTTCTGGTCCTTGATATTGGTAATCACCACGTTTCCAAAACCTTCGCCCTCACCGGTCTGCTTGTTGTAAACCACAGAGTCACCTACCAGTCGCCTCTCCGGATTAACCAGCACGCTTCGCTGGACCAGATTAGCCGCTTCGGTCTTGGTGTTATAATAGCCCGATTCAGAATAGATATGGTTATTATCACTATCCACATTCGAAGGACCGGTAAAATGGGCGATATTCGTCTCTGTGTTATAATGAAGCGTATCGGTAGTCAACGTAAACTTAGGATTGTCCAGCTTTACATTGAAATTAAAGAGCGCCTCGTGAAGAGATGGGCTATACTCACCCCAATCCGAGGTCAGCACATTATCCTCATCTACCAGCTTTCCTCCATCCATAAAATAGCCTAAGCCATACAGGCGGTCGTAATTCAAGCTGTCTGTATATAGCTTGGTCTTGCGATGTGTCAGAATCACATTCTCACGAACCTCTGCAAGCTGCTGATTTCCATCGTAATACAGATAATTACCCGTAAGAGTCAAGGTATCTCCCTGGTTCATCTTCACTCGGCCAAAAGCCTCGAACGAGTTGGACTGCTGAAAGAAAAGCGCACTGTCACAATACATCAGTGCCTTATTGTGGCGGAAAACCACATTTCCATTCAGCACCTGAGCATCTGGCCTGAGTTCCTGGTTGAAAGACAGGCGGTCTGCATGCAACAGATAGACCGTGGAGTCTTTTGGAGTATCCCCATTATCTGCACAAGCATCCCTATCCATGCGAAAAGTCAAGGCATTTGCCATGCTCAGCGCACAGAGCAGAAGTACGAAAAAGAGCAGATAACGTTGTTTCTCCATCGGCACGTTTTACTTGATCCAACCTGGGTACTGGAAATCACACTTCACCCATTCTGGATTGACTCGGATATAAGTAGTACGCTGTTTGTCCCTGATCCATTTATCCAGTTTCTCATCTCTACGCTTGGCAACAACCATATCCTTCAGTTTCTGATAGTCATCGGTAATAGTAGCCTTGTGACCTTCAATACGGTTACGGAGCTTGACAATGGCAACAACCTCTTTACCCTTAGAGTTAATCATGGTAAATGCATCGGATACATCACCAACCTTCATGTTGTTGACCACCTTAGCAACCTCCTGTGGCAAGTCCTGCATCTCAGAACGTGCGGTACCATACAAGCTACTGTTTTTGTTGCTATTTGGCAACAGACCGTGGTTGTTTCGGGTATCCTTATCGGATGAAAGATAAGTGGCAGCCTCATCGAACGAGAACTTTTCTGCACGAATATCGTTCGCAATAGAATCTAATCGCTGCAATCCAGCCATCAGTTCTTCTTCAGATACATGAGGCTTAAGCAAGATATGACGGGAGTTCACGCGGTCTCCACGCTTTTCAATGAGCTGAATAATATGGAATCCGTACTCTGACTCAACAATCTTGGAGATTTTCTTAGGGTCTGTCAAGTTGAAAGCTACATTAGCATATTCAGAGACCAACTCGCCACGGCCCATGAATCCAAACTCACCACCCTGGCGGGCAGAAGCTGTATCCTCAGAATAAAGCAAAGCCAAGGTAGAGAACTGAATCTTTCCTTCGTTCACCTGCTCGGTGTATTCACGAAGCTGGTTCTTTACGCGGTTAATCTCCTCCTGTGGAATCTTTGGTTCCTGGGTGATAATCTGCACCTCTATCTGAGTAGGGATATATGGAAGACTGTCTTGAGGGATATCCTTGAAATAACGACGGACATCGGCTGGTGTCAACTTGATGTCACCTACCAGCTTGCGCTGCATGGACTGCATGGTGAGCTGATCCTTCAAGGTGTCATGAAGCTGCTCTCTGATCTGTGAAGAATTCTTGTTGAAGTACTCTTCCATCTTCTCCTTGGATCCAATCTGCTGAACATAATAGTTCATCTGCTGCTCCACCTGGCTCATGATTTCAGACTCAGACACTTCCACACTGTCGATGGCTGCCTGATGCAAGAAAAGCTTCTGGACAGCCAACTGCTCTGGAATCACGCAATAAGGGTCTCCAGTCCATCGTTGACCTTCCATCTGAGCACGGATACGCTCAGCTTCAACATCCGACTTAAGGATAGCCTGATCACCAACTACCCAGATTACCTCGTCCACTACATTATTCTCAGACTGAGCATAAGCGCCAAACTGCACGAATAGCAGACAAATCAAAGTCATTAAACGGATTTTTCCACTCATATTCATCATATTATTCTATATCTCTGTTTTTATTTTCTTCAGTAATTTATTGTTGATCCACACCGGAACCTCTTTACGCATGTCCTCCATCCACTGCACTTCCTTGAACAAGTCGTAATCCCGCTTCAATAAGTCATAGACATCGAAATAGCTGTCTGGACCTTTCTTCAATTTCTTTCCGGAGATTCCCACAAAAGGATAGTCTGCCGATTTAGGCTGTTTAGGACCACCAAAGACCAGCTCATCTACTGTAGGGTCCTGACTCAACTTGAAAAGCTGGAGAGAGCTGACCTCTGCCTTACTGAACAAGGCTCCGTAAACCGGACTGCTGATCAAGGTTCCCCACTGCTCCATAGGGTATTTCTTGAGCAATTTTGCAATGCTCTTAGAAGTCTTCTTGTCCTTGCACCTGTAATACAGGCCCTTATAGTGAGGAATATCCCATGTATAATCCTTGTGATGGTTTGCAAAGAACGCTTTCAAGTCCTCTTCGGTCACCTCTTCCTGTGCCTGTACATGCTGTTTGTAAAGCTCATTCAAGAGAATGCCATTCCTATACTCATCCATCAAGGAGCTGGTAGCCGCCACCTGAGGCACACTGACATCTACACTGGCTGGTTCCATCTTGCCCTCGGCCTTCTCATACACTTTAATGAGATGGTAACCATCGGTAGCCAGGAAAGGATCAGACATCTCTCCCACCTTCAAACCGTAAGCTACATTCTCAACCTCGGTCAGCAAGTGATTCTTAGAAACCCAATACTTACTACGTTGCTGAGGGAACAAGGCCTGTGCCATCTCCATGAACTCTTTTCCACCACGGATCTGCTGACAGATGGAGTCCATTCTTGCTTTCAAGACAGACTGGGAAGAGAAGCCAGAAGCATGCTGAGGCAATGGCAGGACAATATGTCCAATCAGCAAAGACTGACCTGAGAGTCCGCCAATGGTCCAGTCCTCATCAACCCCCTGACTAACGACAGAACCATTTTGTAAATTATCTAATAACTGAGTCACAGCAGGTGTAGCATCCAAGCCTTTCTTCTCTGCATAAGCCACTTTCACCAAGTAGTCAGCATACAAGTCAAGACTCTGGTCTATATCCTTCTTTCCCGCAGATGATTCCTTTAGGAATCCCAAAAAATCCTGCGCAGAGACTACCTTATCTCCCACCTTCATCAGGACATCATCGGCCTGCTGAGCATACAGTTGTACGCACAGGACACATGCTAAAAATAACATCCCAATTCTGCTCATTCTACTTTCAACTAAAAATCGATGCGAAGATACACATAAAAAACAAGAAAAAGAGGACATTCAGCATAGAATGTCCTCTCTTTTATTTTTATTTAGCAAAAAATCACTGTGGACGGCTATAATTTGGGGCCTCACTGGTAATTGTCACGTCGTGTGGATGGCTCTCCAATACACCAGCATTAGTGATGCGAGTGAACTTGGCATTGTGCAACTGCTCAATATTTGCAGCACCACAATAACCCATACCTGAACGCAGACCACCTACCAACTGATAGATAACCTCCTGCAAAGTGCCCTTATAAGGAACGCGTGCAGCAATACCTTCTGGAACAAGCTTCTTGACTTCAACTGTACCACTCTGGAAATAACGGTCCTTAGAACCATTCTCCATAGCTTCCAGTGAACCCATGCCACGGTATGACTTAAACTTACGACCATTGAAGATGATGGTATCGCCTGGAGACTCCTCTGTACCTGCTACCAAAGAACCAATCATGACACAATATCCACCAGCAGCCAAAGCCTTTACTACATCACCAGAGTAGCGAAGACCACCATCGGCAATCAATGGAACACCTGTTCCAGCCAATGCGCTTGCTACATCGTAAACGGCAGAAAGCTGAGGTACACCTACACCTGCAACCACACGGGTAGTACAGATTGAACCAGGGCCAATACCTACCTTAACGCCATCGGCACCAGCCTCAGCCAATGCCTTGGCAGCTTCACCTGTAGCTACATTACCCACAACGATATCTACATTTGGGAAAGCAGCCTTAGCCTCTTTCAGCTTGTCGATGACAAACTTAGAATGACCATGAGCAGTATCAATAACGATGGCATCGGCACCAGCCTCTACCAACGCCTTCATACGGATCAGGGTATCATTGGTAACACCAACACCTGCAGCTACGCGAAGGCGGCCCTTCTCGTCCTTACATGCCATTGGCTTATCCTTTGCCTTGGTGATATCCTTATAAGTAATCAAACCTACCAGCTTGTTGTCTGCAGTAACTACTGGCAATTTCTCAATCTTATTTGCCTGAAGAATCTGCTCTGCAGCCTCCATGTCTGTACGAACCTGAGTTGTCACCAGATTCTTACTCATTACCTCATCAATAGGCTTAGCCAGTTCCTTCTCAAAACGAAGGTCACGGTTAGTAACGATACCTACCAGATGGTTCTCATCATCAACAACAGGAATACCACCAATATGATATTCTGCCATGATATCCAGAGCGTCTTTCACAGTTGAGCCTTGCTTGATGGTGATAGGATCATAGATCATACCATTCTCAGCACGCTTGACAATAGCAACCTGTCTTGCCTGCTCCTCAATGGACATGTTCTTATGGATAACGCCAATACCACCCTCGCGAGCAATAGCGATAGCCATCTTAGCCTCGGTCACTGTATCCATAGCTGCAGTGACGAAAGGAACCTTCAGTTCAATGTTACGTGAAAACTTTGTAGACAATTCCACAGTTCGTGGAAGAACCTCCGAGTAAGCCGGAATCAAAAGGACGTCATCATAAGTAAGACCGTCCATGACAATTTTATCTGCAATAAATGATGCCATATATTTACTTAAGAATTTATTGCGTGCAAATTTACGCTTTTTTTTCGGTTTTTAGGGGCTTTTCGCCGTTTTTTTAACAAATTAAATTAGTTTGCCATCTCCGACATGAACTTAATACGCACTAAACGTATCTCATCCTCGGAATAATCGCTTCCTAACTCCTCTATAGCCGTGTCTAGATCATCGGTCTCAGACTCAGAGAAATAATCATAGATATCATCCAGATGGTCATCATCCACCACCTCTTCAATAAAGTAGTCGATATTGAGTTTTGTGCCGGAATAGACAATTGCCTCTACCTCATCCAGCAATTCCTCAAACTCCAAACCCTTAGCCATGGCAATATCGTCCAAGGCTATCTTACGGTCGATACTCTGAATGATGCTGACCTTGAGCATGGATTTCTTAGCCACGGTTCTGATACGCAGATCGCCCAGGCGCTCAATGCCGTTCTCCTCACAATGTTTTTTGATGAGATCACAGAAGGCCTCTCCATAGCGTTTAGCCTTTCCTGCTCCCACACCTGGGATGTTCTGTAATTCCTCCAGATTGATAGGATAGACAGTGGCCATAGCCTCCAGGGATGGATCTTGGAAAATCACATAAGGTGGTACATCCAGCTTCCTGGAAAGGGATTTACGCAAATCCTTCAGCATAGCGAACAGGGCTGGATCCAATGCTCCACCTCCACTGCCCGCTGTTGGGCTCTCGTCTTCTACTTCATCAAAATCATTATCTTCACGAATGAGGAATGTCACAGGTTTCTTACGGAACTTCAGGCCATCTTCTGACACATGCAATATGCCATAGTTTTCCACATCTTTGGTGAGATAGCCTGCAATCAAGGCATGACGGATGACGGCATTCCAGTATTTCAGGTCATGTTCCTCGCCACAGCCAAACTCTTCCAGCTCATCGTGCAAGTGCGACTGTATATTCGTGGTCTCTTTTCCTATCAAGAAATCAACAAGATAGTCACTCTTGAAATTCTCTTTCAGCAACTGCACCACATCCAGTACCATAACCAAGGAGTCCTTAGCATCGATCTGCTTCTTAGGATGCAGACAGTTATCGCAATTACCACAGTTATCCACATCAAAGCTTTCGCCAAAATAATGGAGCAACAGTCTTCTTCGGCATACAGAGGACTCTGCATAAGCCGCGGTCTCTTGCAAGAGCTGGCGACCTATATCTTGCTCTGCCACAGGCTTTCCCTCCATAAACTTCTCCAGTTTCTGAAGGTCCTTGCTGGTATAAAAGGCTATACACAAGCCCTCGCCACCATCTCGTCCGGCTCTACCGGTTTCCTGATAGTAACCCTCCAAACTCTTTGGGATATCATAATGGATGACAAATCGCACATCAGGCTTATCAATACCCATACCAAAGGCTATGGTTGCCACAATGACATCAATACGCTCCATGATGAAATCGTCTTGTGTCTGTGAACGGGTGATGGTATCCATACCTGCATGATAGGCTCTTGCATTGATTTCATTTGCCTGAAGAATCTCTGCCAGCTCCTCTACCTTTTTACGGCTCAGACAATATACTATGCCGCTCTTGCCGGAATGCTGTTTGATGAACTTGATAATGTCCCTGTCAATATCCTTCGTCTTAGGGCGTACCTCATAGTACAGGTTTGGGCGGTTGAATGAAGAGCAGAATTCCTGCGCATCGACTATACCCAGGTTCTTCTTGATATCTCCCCGGACCTTATCGGTAGCGGTAGCCGTCAAAGCTATCACTGGCGCATTACCTATATCATTAATGATAGGACGGATGCGTCTATACTCAGGACGGAAATCATGTCCCCACTCAGAAATACAGTGAGCCTCATCCACGGCATAGAATGAAATCTTTACGGAACGGAGAAACTCTATATTCTCTAATTTCGTCAGGGATTCTGGGGCCACATACAGCAGCTTGGTCTTGCCACAATTGATATCGGCCTTTACCTGTTCTATATCTTTTCTTGTCAGAGATGAATTGATGAAATGAGCCACACCATCCTCTTCACAGACGTGACGGATGGCATCGACTTGATTCTTCATCAAGGCTATCAATGGAGAGATTACTATGGCTGTTCCATCCATGAGCAAAGATGGCAGCTGATAGCACAAAGACTTGCCGCCACCCGTAGGCATGAGGACAAACGTGTCGTTACCATCCAAAACATTTTGAACGATAGCTTCCTGATGTCCCTTAAACGTGTCAAAGCCGAAATAATGCTTCAGTTCATTAACCAAATTGTACTTGTTTGCCATAGTATAAAAAGTTACTTTCCAACAAAGTTATAAACAAGTTTTGAAAATCCCATATTTTTTCGGCTTTATTTTCAAAAAAAATAAAAACAAGTAATTCAAAAAAAGAATTACTTGCTTGATATTCAGGCGTTTTGCAATTTTTCCAAATTTGTCCTCAAAAGCTGCTGTTTAGCATATTCCAAGTCCACCACAAATTCTTTAGGCTTGGTTGTTGGTATCTCAAACATGGCATCGAGCATGATAGACTCAACAATAGAGCGTAACCCTCGGGCTCCCAGTTTGTATTCCAAAGCCTTATCTACAATAAAATCAAAGACTTCCTCTTTAAAGGTCAATTGAATGCCATCCATCTCAAAGAGCTTGATGTATTGCTTGACAATAGAGTTCTTTGGTTCCGTAAGGATCTGGCGCAATGCAGTCCTATCCAAAGGCTGCAAAGAGGTCAGGACTGGCAAACGACCAATAATCTCAGGAATCAGTCCAAACGACTTCAAATCCTGTGGCACGATATACTGCATGAGATTACCCTTATCTATACGAGCTGCATTCTCTACCGCTCCAAATCCTACCACATGGGTGTTCAAGCGCTGGGCAATCTTTTTCTCTATGCCATCGAAAGCGCCACCACAGATGAACAGGATGTTCTTGGTGTTCACCTTGATCATCTTCTGGTCTGGATGCTTTCGTCCACCGTTTGGTGGCACAAGCACATCGCTTCCCTCCAACAGCTTCAGCAATCCTTGCTGTACACCCTCGCCACTTACATCGCGGGTAATAGATGGGTTATCACTCTTACGGGCAATCTTGTCAATCTCATCAATGAACACGATTCCCTGTTCTGCACGCTTCTCATCATAGTCGCACACCTGGAGCAAGCGGGTCAGGATACTTTCAATATCCTCTCCCACATAACCAGCCTCGGTGAATACGGTTGCATCAACAATGGTGAAAGGAACATTCAGCAGTCGGGCAATGCTATGTGCCAGCAAGGTCTTACCCGTACCGGTACTTCCCACCATGATGATGTTACTCTTTTCAATCTCCACATCATCGGCATCGGCCTTCTTCTGGCTCAAGCGCTTGTAGTGGTTATATACTGCTACAGACAAATGGCGCTTGGCATCATCCTGGCCAATGACATACTGGTCCAAGAAGGCTTTGATTTCCTTTGGCTTAGGGAGAGACTCCCAGTCCATTTCCTGTTCTTTGGCAGCCTTTCCTGAAACAGCCAATGCTTCCTTTACCACCTCATATGCCTGTTCAGCACATTCATCACAGATGAAACCGGTGCTACCGGTAATCAGGAGACGTACACGACTATCAGGGCGATCACAGAAACTACATTTTCTTTCTCTAGCCATACCTTTACTTGCGTGCTAGAACCTGATCAATCATACCATACTCCTTAGCCTCGGCAGCCGTCATCCAATAATCACGGTCAGAATCTGCCCAAACCTTTTCAAAAGGAGTCTTAGAATGGTCGGAAATGATGGTATATAATTCCTTCTTCAACTTCTGAATCTCACGTGCAGTAATCTCAATATCAGATGCCTGTCCCTGCGCACCACCCAATGGCTGATGAATCATGACACGGCTATGGGTCAAAGCGGAACGCTTACCCTCTGCACCTGCCACTAAGAGAACAGCTGCCATAGAAGCAGCCATACCTGTACAGATAGTAGCCACATCGCTGGAGATGAACTGCATGGTGTCATAAATGCCCAGACCAGCATATACTGAACCACCAGGAGAGTTCAGGTAGATAGAGATATCCTTACCTGGATCCACAGAATCCAGATACAACAGCTGAGCCTGGAGTGTATTTGCGGTATAGTCATTGATTTCTGTACCCAAGAAGATGATTCTGTCCATCATCAAACGAGAGAACACATCCAGCTGAGTCACGTTCAGCTGACGTTCCTCCAGGATGTATGGGTTCAAATAACCTGCCTGAGACTTGATGACATCGTCAATCACCAGACCACTAACGCCAGCATTATGCATGGCAAACTTTCTGAAATCGTCTTTTATATTCATAAGCTTTATTTAGACCAAAGAGGAGACTAAGGTAAGAACCCAAGCCTCCTCTTTTGTTATTATTTCAAAGTTAAGACTTACGCCTCGAACATTTTGTTAAACTCTTCAATTGAAACGCTCTTGTTCTCCAGAGTAACCTGAGTCTTGGTAGCAGCAGCAATCTTGTTCTCAATTACACGGTTTACCAGACCTTCTACAGTGTTCTCCTTCTTCAGCATTTCCTTAGCATAGTTCTCCAGCATCTCCTCTGGAATGTTCATCATGCCATACTGAGCGAACTGAGCGCGAGTAGCCTGCTTAGCCATCTCGGTAACTTCCTTGTCGTCAACCTTGATACCGTTAGCAGCAACCAACTGCTCCTTGATCAAATGCCAAGTCAGTTCCTCAATGCTCTTGTCATAGTTCTCGTTTACGAACTCCTCGCCCTTCTCCTTGTTGTTCTGCAACATGATCTTCTTCAGCAAAGTATCGCAGAACTCCAGCTTACCAACCTTCTGAGTCAGGTAAGTGCGGAGGTCAACCATGAACTTATAGTCGCTATCAGCAACGAAGCTACCAGCCAACTGAGTCTTCAGTGCAGCCTTGAACTCCTCTTCTGAAGAAACCTTACCCTCACCCAGAACCTGGTCGAAGAGAGCCTGATTCAACTCAGAAGCAACGAAGCGAGTAATCTCCTCAACCTGATAGCTGAAGTTACCAGCATGAGCAGCAACCTCTGTCTTCTCAATCTTCAACAGAGCAGCCAGCTCAGTCTCATTGCCATCGTATGCAGTATTTGGGTTGAATACCAATACATCGTTTACCTTAGCACCATTGAACAAAGCCTTCTGGTCTTCGTTCTTCAAGTAAGTAGGCATCAAAGAAGCCTTCTCTACCTGGATACCACCTTCCTTTACGTTACCGTTCTCATCGAGCTCTGCCAACAGACCCTTGATCATATCGTTAGCACCTACATAAGAATCTACATTCTCCATGTGGCCAGCCTGCTGCTTGTAAGTCTCACACTGACGCTCAACCATCTCATCGTTTACGTCGATGGTGTAGTAAGGAAGATTATCCTTAGAAGAAAGCTCTACTGTGAACTCTGGAGCCAATGCGATATCAAACTTGAAAGTGAACTCCTCTGCAGTTGCAAAGTCTACCATCTCCTGATCCTCTGCAGGAAGTGGCTCACCCAGCATGTTTACCTTATTGTCCTTGATATACTCAAACACCTTATTCTGCAACAGCTTGTTTACTTCCTCAGCCTTTGCAGCCTCACCATATTGCTTCTTGATCAAGCCCATAGGAACCATACCCTTACGGAAACCTGGAACATTTGCATTGCGGCGGAAAGCCTTCAATGACTTCTCTACAGCCTCCTGGTAATCAGCTGCCTCAATCTTAACGATAAGCTGAGCGCTTACCTTGCTTGCGTTTTCTAATGAAATATTCATTCGATATTTATTCTTTAATGATTATACCTTATAATATACCCTTTTCCAAAAGGGCATGCAAAATTAATGCTTATCTTTTAGATAATCAAATTTTCAACGATAAAATTACTTTATCTTAACCTTTTACATTTTCTTTCTCGGAATCTCGCTCGCGTTGTTCACGTTCTGCATCGATGAGCTGGAAGTCTTTCTTGCGGAGTTCAAATGCACTTCCCAGGTATTTTTCACGGACAATCTTGTTCTGAGCCAACTCTTCCGGAGTCCCCTGGAACAGGATCTTTCCTTCAAAAAGCAGATAAGCTCGGTCCGTGATACAAAGGGTCTCCTGTACGTTATGGTCGGTTATCAAGATGCCTATATTCTTGTCCTTCAACTTCCAGACAATGTGCTGAATATCTTCAACGGCAATAGGGTCCACACCGGCAAATGGCTCATCAAGCATGATGAACTTAGGGTCGATGGCCAAGCAACGGGCAATCTCTGTTCTTCGTCGCTCTCCTCCGGACAACTGGTCGCCCAGGTTCTTGCGTACTTTCTGCAAGCGGAACTCGGCTATCAAGCTCTCCAGTTTCTCTTTCTGATACTCCCTTGACTTGCCGGTCATCTCCAGGACTGAGGCGATATTATCCTCTACGGACATCTTGCGGAACACGCTAGCCTCCTGTGCCAGATAGCCAATGCCAGCCTGTGCTCGCTTGTACACCGGATAAGAGGTAATCTCATTCTGCTGCTCTCCATGATCCAGATAGATATGGCCACTGTTAGGGACAATCAAACCGGTAGTCATATAGAACGATGTAGTCTTACCGGCACCATTTGGTCCCAGCAAACCCACAATTTCTCCTTGGCGCACGTTGAACTCTACATTATTCACCACCGTACGCTTTCCATATACCTTCACCAGACCTTTGGCGCTTAACACCAAGCTGTCCTGTTTATCTTGCGCTTCTAACTGAACGTCCATATCTTAGATTTTAGAGTGCAAAAATACTAATTTTGTGGTTAAAACTGCGCTTGGGAAAGAAAAACTATTCCACACATGACTCATTTTTGATGAAATTGAGTAATTTTGCCAACAAATTCTAGACAATGATAGTATTCAAGTGGCTTATAGACGTAGGAAGATACATGCAGCTCATGGGAAGAACACTCTCCCGTCCTGAGCGTATGATCATGTTCCTCAAACAATACAGAGCTGAGCTGATTCAGTTGGGTATCAACTCCATCGGCATCGTACTGCTCATTTCATTCTTCATCGGAGCGGTGATCTGCATCCAGATCAAGCTGAACATCCAGAGTCCGTGGATGCCTCGTTTTGTAACTGGTTATACCACCCGCGAAATCATGCTGCTGGAGTTTTCATCTTCCATCATGTGTCTGATCCTGGCGGGTAAGGTGGGTTCCAACATTGCATCGGAATTGGGCACCATGAGGGTAACCCAGCAAATCGATGCCTTGGAGATCATGGGTGTAAATTCAGCATGCTACCTCATTTTGCCCAAGATTGTGGGCCTGATGACCATGATCCCTATCCTGGTGGTCTTCAGTATCGCCTCGGGTATATTGGGAGCCTACTGCACGGCTTGGTTCGGGGGAATTTTGCAGGCCGAGGATTTAACCTATGGCTTGCAATATAGCTTCAACTCGTGGTTCATTTGGGCCAGTGTCATCAAATCCGTGGTATTTGCGTTCATCATTGCCAGCGTGTCTTCGTTCTTCGGATATACCGTAGAGGGTGGTTCCATCGAGGTGGGTAAAGCCAGCACGGATGCGGTGGTGAAAAGCAGTATCTTTATTTTGTTCTCCGACTTATTCCTCCCTCAAATACTGACCTAAATGATTGAATTGATAGACGTTCATAAATCTTTTGAAGAAAAAGAAGTACTGAAAGGCATTAGCGCCCAGTTCAAAGAGGGAATCACTAACTTGATCATTGGTCAGAGTGGTTCCGGAAAGACGGTATTGATGAGAAATATCGTAGGCTTGCTGGAACCTACCAGTGGAAAAATCTTATACGATGGAAGAGACTTCACGGCTCTCCCTAAAAAAGATAAGATGCTGTTGCGCAGGGAAATGGGCATGATTTTCCAGAGTGCTGCCTTATTCGACTCTCTGAGCGTGTTGGAGAACGTGATGTTCCCTCTGGATATGTTCTCTAACGATACGTATCGCGACCGCAAGAAACGTGCGGAATTCTGTCTGGACCGTGTGAACTTGCTGGAAGCTGAGCATAAATTCCCTGGAGAGATCTCTGGTGGTATGCAGAAGCGTGTGGCTATAGCCAGAGCCATTGCGCTGAACCCTAAGTACCTGTTCTGCGATGAGCCAAACTCTGGTCTGGACCCTAAGACTTCATTGGTTATCGATGCACTGATTCATGACATCACTTCGGAATACGGCATGACCACTATCATCAATACGCACGATATGAATTCTGTCCTTGGCATTGGAGAGAACATCATCTACATCTACGAAGGACAAAAAGAATGGGAAGGAAATAAGTTTGAGGTAGTGAAATCTACCAACGAGCGACTGAACAATTTCGTCTTTGCTTCGGATATGCTTAGACAGGTGAAAGATTCCATTGTCATTAAATAACCCGGAGGTTATAACGACAAATTAATCTTCCACGAGCCATCCACTTTACGCATTTCGTATTCGGTCTCTTCCTCCTGGCCGTTTCCAAACTTCAAGCGGACACGGATATCGGCTTTCTGGCCATTCTCGTAAACGGAGTCTTGCAGGACTTCGGCCGACTTTACACCCTGGAATTTCAGTTCCAAATCTTTCTTATAGCTATCCATCAGTTGGATAGCCAGACTGTCATTTGTCACTTCCAGCGTGTCCACCAAGATGAGACACTCCTTGGCCAATTCATCAAAATGACCATTGATGGCCTTGCCGGCATATTTCATAAACGCATCGCCAGGTCCACTCTCACCACAAGAGGTCAGTGAGAGCAGACACAGAAATGCTATGATAGCTACTTTATTTTTCATTATTTCTGGCGAATAAAGATATTGATTGGTGTTCCTGAGAAGTTCCAACGCTGGCGCATCTGGTTCTCCAGGAAACGACGGTAAGGCTCCTTTACATACTGTGGCAGGTTGGCAAAGAACACAAACGATGGAATCTGTGTGCCTGGCAACTGCATACAATACTTGATCTTAATGTACTTACCCTTGTTTGATGGTGGTGGATAAGCCTCAATCAATGGAAGCATCTCCTCGTTCAGCTTAGAGGTTGGGATACGGTTGGTACGGTTCTTATACACCTGCTCCGCACACTCCAGCACCTTGAAGATTCTCTGCTTGGTAACAGCCGATGCAAAAATGATAGGGAAATCAGTAAATGGAGCCAGACGCTCACGAATGGCATTCTCAAAGGTCTTGATAACCTTGTCGCTCTTGTCCTCCACCAAGTCCCACTTGTTGACCACAACCACCAAACCCTTCTGGTTCTTCTGAATCAGAGAGAAGATATTCAGGTCCTGACCTTCAATTCCACGGGTTGCATCCACCATCAGCACGCACACGTCGGCGTTCTCAATGGCACGGATGGAACGCATCACGGAATAGAACTCCAGGTCCTCGTTCACCTTGTTCTTCTTGCGGATACCTGCAGTATCTACTAGATAGAACTCAAAACCAAACTTGTTATATTTTGTATAGATAGAGTCACGGGTAGTACCGGCAATGTCGGTCACCACATTACGCTCCTCACCAATAAATGCATTGACAATAGACGACTTACCTGCATTTGGTCTTCCCACTACGGCGAAACGAGGGATATCATCCTCTACTACCGCATCCAGCTGAGAAGTAAACTTAGTCAGGATCAAATCCAGCAAGTCACCTGTACCACTACCCGTCAAAGCAGAAATACAATAAGGCTCACCCAGTCCGAATGAATAGAACTCTGCAGCTGCATACTGATCCTGATTGTTATCGGCTTTGTTGGCTACCAGAATTACAGGTGTCTTGGAACGACGCAAGATGCCTGCCACCTCATCGTCCAGATCCGTGATTCCATTCTCCACATCCACCACAAACAGAATAACATCAGACTCATCGATGGCCAGCTTCACCTGCTTGCGAATCTCTTCCTCAAATACGTCGTCGGAATTAACGACCCAGCCCCCTGTATCCACTACAGAGAACTCTTTTCCGCCCCACTCACAACGGCCATACTGACGGTCGCGTGTAGTACCAGCCACATCGCTCACAATGGCATGACGAGTTTGAGTCAGTCGGTTAAACAGTGTAGACTTACCCACATTCGGGCGTCCCACAATTGCTACTAAATTTCCCATTCTACTTTTATTGTTGGGTTAATAATCCAGGGCTTTCGCCCCTCCTAATCTATTCTGTCTTTTAATCTTCCAGGTTGTATCCAAAGTTCCGGAGTTCCTTGTCGTTGCTTCTCCAGTCCTTATCAACCTTCACAAAACTCTTCAGGAAGATGGACTTGCCAAAGAAGCGCTCCAGCTCTTTCCGGGCCTCGGACATGACCTTCTTGATGGCTACTCCCTGATGACCGATGATGATTCCCTTTTGAGACTCACGCTCTACATAAATGACGGCATCGATCAGGATCTTCTTGTCGTCCTCCTTAAAGCTTTCCACTGACACTTCTACGGCATAAGGGATTTCCTTGTCGTAATAGAGCAGAATCTTTTCACGGATAATCTCAGTCACAAAGAAGCGGGCAGGTTTGTCGGTCCACTGGTCCTTATCGAAGAAAGGAGGTGAGTCTGGCAGCAGTTCCTTGATTCTGCGCATAACCACATCCACATTGAAGCGGTTAGTAGCCGAGATTGGGATAATCTCTGCCGAAGGAAGCAAGGCATGCCATTTCTCCACCAGGTCGCCCAGGTCTTTCTGATTACTCAAGTCTATCTTGTTAATCAGCACAATGACGGGAGCCTGGATGGTGCGCACACGCTCAATGAAATCCTCGTTTTTGTCGGCCTGCTCCACGGTGTCTGTCACGTAAATCAGCACGTCGGCATCTACCAGGGCTGACTGTGAGAAATGGAGCATAGACTCCTGCAGCTTATAGTTTGGCTTCAGTACACCCGGAGTATCAGAGAACACAATCTGCATCTCATCGGTATTCACAATACCCATGATTCTGTGTCGGGTGGTCTGGGCCTTGAACGTAGCAATAGAGATACGCTCCCCCACCAGCAAATTCATCAATGTGGACTTTCCCACATTTGGATTTCCTACGATATTTACAAAACCTGCTTTATGCATAATTAAAAGACAAAAGAACGCATTGGTCAATCTTTAAATTGAGTAATGCGTCCTTAAGTGTTATTTGTTGGTTGTTTTATTACTTAGTTCCGTCGCCATTATAACCCCACTTCACATAAGACGCGCCATAGACAAATCCGGCACCGAATGCGGTAAAGATAAGGTTATCTCCCTTCTTCAGGTTCTTTTCAAACTCCCAGAGACAGAGTGGCAATGTAGCAGCACTGGTGTTACCATAATGCTGAATGTTCATCATGACCTTGTCCATGGACAGTTCCAATCTATTTGCAACAGCCTCAATGATACGTACATTTGCCTGATGAGGAATAACCCAGGCAATGTTATCCTTGTTCAAACCGTTACGCTCTGCAATCTTTGCACAACAGTCACTCATGTTGGTAACGGCATACTTAAATACGGTACGGCCTTCCTGGTGAATGTAATGCATACCATTGTCAATGGTGAAATATGATGGAGGACAAACAGAGCCACCAGCAGCCAAGTGCAGGAATGGAAGTCCCTGACCGTCACAAACCAGGTGTGAATCTACCAGACCCACCTCTTCTGTAGTTGGCTCAATCAGGACTGCAGCAGCACCATCACCAAAGATAGGGCAAGTTGCACGATCCTTATAATTTACTACAGATGACATCTTGTCGGCACCAATTACAATAATTTTCTTGTAACGGCCGCTCTCAATCATACAAGATGCTGTATCCATTGCATACAAGAAACCACAGCAAGCAGCAGAATACTCAAAAGCAAATGCATTCTTCAAGCCGCACTTTCCTACAACGATTGAAGCACAAGATGGGAAATGATAGTCTGCAGTAGAGGTAGTGACAATCACACAGTCAATAGACTCTGGGTCTACGCCTGTCTTCTGGAGCAACTGTTTACAAGCCTTTCTAGCCATGTATGAAGTTCCCAGTCCTTCCTCTTTCAAGATACGACGCTCTTTCACGCCAATACGGGTCATGATCCATTCGTCGGTAGTGTCTACCATGTGAGACAGCTCCTCATTTGTAAGTACATAGTCTGGAACATAACCTCCAACACCTGTAATTACTGCATGTATTTTTTCCATTTTGTAACGTTTCTAAAAAAACAAAAGAAGCCGGGGAACACGTCTGTTCCCTGGCCGTTAGTCTTTACAATCTTAGATAGCCTCTTCCTTAACGATTGCTACCTTACCTCTGTAATAACCGCATGAAGGGCAAACAGTGTGGTAAACATAGAACTCACCGCAATTTGGGCAAACTGCCAATGTTGGAGCAACTGCTACATCATGGGTTCTTCTCTTTGCAGTTCTAGTCTTAGACTGTCTTCTTTTAGGATGTGCCATTTTCTTAAAGCTTTAATTTTTGTTATTTTTTATTTTCAGTAATTCACTCCATCTCGGATCTATGGGTCTGTCATCGTTTGTGTCCTCTACGGCATCTTCCTCATCTTCCATTTCCATGTCGTCATCTTCCTCATTACTTCGGATCGCTAGATGTTGTTTCAACTGTTCCATCATTTCTGCGTTGCATTTTCCAGGTGCATGCACATGTTTGATTGGGATGTCCAACATGATGAACTGGTAGATGTACGAAGCTGTGTCAAAAACACCTTCCTCTTCAGGAATGGTGATGACATCGTCATCTTCCGAGTAATCTGACCCTAGCTTCAATATCAGGGAATCTTGGGTGTCAATTGGATAGTCCATCTCATCCAGGCAGCGGTCACACAGGACTTTTACTGTTCCGATGGAGTGAAAGGTGAATGAAAAAGAGCCTTCGGCCAATCTCATCAAGGAGATGGTGGTTTTCAAATTTCCGTCTTTCACTTCAGGACTCTCCACAGCCTCAAAAAATGCTGAGTCTAACTGAAATTCAAATTCATAAGAATCCTTATTCAGACCCAGGATATTGAATTGAAACTGCGACAAATAATCCATAATCTTTTAAAGCCAAAATCCGATTCGGGGTGCAAAGATACAAATATTTCTAATTTTAAGCACATTAAAACAAGAAATAATTTGAATTTCCTTTAAAATTAGGTTGTATTCCTTCTTTTTTATCCCGGATTAGCTGTACTTTTTAGGGTACCTGAATAAAATACTCAAGAATGCAGCTGCTCCTATGGCAAACGGATAATAGAGATATCCCATGATGGCTGTAGGTGCCAGCTGTGCCAGTCCGGCGGCCATGAGCATCTGGGCTCCGTAAGGAATCAGCCCTTGCGCAAAACAGCTGAACGTATCCAGGATACTGGCGCTCTTGCGCTTGTCCACGCCAAAACGGGTGGCTATGTTGTTGGCTATCGGGCCCACGGTTATAATGGCTACGGTATTGTTTGCCGTACACATGTCGGCCAGCATGACCAGAAAGCCAATGCAGTATTCGGCACCTCGCTTACCTCGCACGCTTTTGGTCAGCAGGCTAGTCAGATACTCTATACCTCCGTTGTAGCGGATGAGTTCCAGCATACCTCCTGCCATGAGGGTTATGATGATGAGCTCACCCATGCCTAAGATGCCTTCGCCCATGCTGCCAAACCAATCCCAGAAGCTCACATATCCTCCGCCCATGCCTACCACACCGGTGAGCAGGACACCCAAGAGCAGTACGGCCATGACGTTCAGGCCCCATACGGCTGTAATGAGGACGGCCAGATATGGGATGACTTTCACCCACTCTACCTCGGGAAGGACTTTAGGGGCATGGATATCTGCACCTAATATAATATATAGGATGAGTACCAGTAAGGCTGCCGGCACTACAATTCTGCAGTTCACCAGGAATTTGTCGCGCATCCTACAGCCTTGGGTCTGGGTGGCTATGATGGTGGTATCGGAGATAAACGACAGATTATCACCAAAGAAAGCACCTCCCACCACGGTAGCTACAATCAGGGGCAGCACACAGCCTGTCTGCTGGGAAATGCCCACAGCCACAGGGGTCAGGGCCACAATCGTACCTACCGACGTTCCAATGGAGAGAGAGATGAAGCAAGCTGCCAGGAACAGGCCAGGCAACAGCATATTCTCTGGCAGGATATGCAGGGTCAGGTTCACGGTGGCATCAATAGACCCCATGTTCTTGGCGGACTGGGCAAAGGCTCCTGCCAGCACGAAAATCCAGATCATGAGCATCATGTTCCGGTTTCCGGCTCCTTCTGAGAAATGTGCAATGCGTTTATCCAACGGTATGCCCCTGGTTATCAGGATGGCATAGATGGACGAAAACATGAACGCTACAGTTATCGGAACCTTGTAAAAATCATTCAGCAAGATGCTGGTCACCAGATACAGCAGCAGAAATACCACAAGTGGCGACAAGGACATCCAGGGATGTTTTGCCCAAGGCTTTGGTTGACTCTCTTTACTCATCTATATCAATATCAATAAATCTTTATGTCGTAACTTGCCTGGAACACGCCTCCTACTGGCAGATGCTGAATCCAGTCTTTTTCTTTATAGTCTCCAGTAAAATGGGCTCTGTCGCAACGTCCGTACCATGGTTCAATACAAACAAATGGGGCATTCTTAGTTGGTGGCGACCATAAGCCTACCAATGGGGCATCGAACTGAACGCCTAAGACTGGCTGCTTCTGGAGGTCGTAGAGGGTAACCTCTTTCAACTGGGAATCCTCAATAATAAAAGTGTCAATATCAAAGGTATGGGTGTTCAATGGCAAGAAGCCGTCCTCCAAAGGTACCTGATAGTGTACGGTTGGATCTGCACATCCTTTCTCGGACAGGCGGATATAGTTGATGTCCTGCTTGTCAAAACCAAAGAAACCACGGTCGTCGGTCTCAGTACCATAATATGGGAAATAGAATGCCGGATGCGCACCAATCTGGAACCAGATGTCCTTGTCATCGGCATTAGTTACCTGCCACATCACGCGAACCTTATCATCAATAAGTTTATAACCAATCTGAAGCTTGAACTGGAATGGATATTTCTTCAGCGTCTCATCACTGGACTGAAGTTCATACTGTACCTCATCGGCTTCTTCCTTTACCAAAGTGAAGTCCATGTCACGGGCAAAACCATGCTGTGAAAGTGGATAGGTGGTTCCATCTACACGATATTCATTTTCCCACACACCTCCCACAATAGGGAACAGCACTGGTGAATGGCGTTTCCAAAATGCAGGATCTGCCTGCCACAAATACTCTTTGCCATGGGCCATCAGGCTGCAGAGCTCAGCTCCATGCGATGATACCTGGATGGTCAGTTTTTCATTCTGCAATGTCTTCATATCTTTGCTGGTTTTATTGACATAATTCTATTAAAGTTGCAAAAATAAGAAAATTATGGTTAATCCTATCCTTTTTTCAAAAAAAAGAGTACCTTTGCACCCCGAAAAATTGACACAAGCATGATGTACATTGGTGAAATCATTTCGTTAGGAGTAGCTGTTTCATGGACCATTACAGCTCTTTGTGCAGAGATAGCAAGCAAACGTTTGGGCTCACTACAGTTGAATGTTATCCGTATGGCCCTGTCACTCTGTTTTTTAGGCTTGACGCTTTGGATTGCCACAGGCTCTCCACTTCCACTATATGCCGACCGTGAGACTTGGTTCTGGCTCTCGCTTTCTGGATTTGTAGGCTACTTGTTTGGCGACTGGTGTCTGTTCAACTCTTACATCGTGATGGGAGCGCGCTTCGGCCAGTTGTTCATGACCCTGGCTCCTATTGCTTCGGCTATCACCGCTTGGACTTTCCTGGGTGAGACACTGACCATGAAGGCTATCTTAGGTATGTTGGTAACCTGTTTCGGTATTGGTCTTTCTATTCTGAGCAAGGATGGTGACGACAACAAGCTTTCCCTGAATATTCCTTTCAAGGGTATCTTGCTGGGAATTGGTGCAGGTACCGGACAAGGTGTAGGCTTGGTGCTCAGCAAAGTGGGTATGACACACTATGAGCAGTTGGTACCTGCCGAGGCCATGGAGAGTTTCTCTGCCTTCCTGCCTTTTGCCTCTACCCTGATGCGTGCGGTAACGGGTGCTGTAGGTTTTACCCTCCTCTTGATCATTCAGAAGAAGGTTGGTACACTCAAGCGCTTTACCCAAGATAAAATCGGTGCGAGCAATGCTGTTATGGCAACCATTGCTGGTCCATTCGTAGGTGTATCCTTCTCGCTCATGGCAGTCTTGTACACCCAGGCTGGAATTGCCCAGACCCTCATGTCACTTACCCCTATATTCATTCTGTTGCCATCGTACCTGATTTTCCACCAGAAAATTACCATCCGGGAAATCATTGGTGCAGTCATCAGTGTGGTGGGTGTGTCACTTTTCTTCATTTAAAACGACCATTTCAGGATGTTTGCTCAAAAAATCCTAAAGATTGAGCAAAAAATCATAACAGCGTATGGCATTTATGCCTTACCTTTGCAACAAATTAATCACTCAGCTATCATTAATTATAAAGTAGTTTGTGTCTGTTTTACGGATGCAAACTATTTTTTTTGAAAAATAACTACTATCTTTGCCCTGAAATATTAATTTTTAGCATATAGTCATATGAGAAAGAATTTGGAGACCATCTGTATCCATGGTGGTTGGAAACCTACAAAAGGTGAGCCTCAGCAGCTCCCTATCTATCAGAGTACCACATTCAAGTACGACACCAGCGACCAGATGGCTCGTCTGTTCGACTTGAAAGACAACGGATATTTCTACACCCGTTTGGCTAACCCTACCAATGATGCAGTAGCCAAGAAGATCAATGCCCTGGAAGGTGGTGTGGGCTGTGTACTGACCAGCTCTGGACAGGCAGCTAATTTCTATGCCGTATTCAACATCTGTGAGGCAGGCGACCATTTCATCACTAGTAATAATATATATGGTGGAACCTACAACCTGTTTGGCGTTACCTTGAAAAAACTGGGTATTGAGTGCACCTATATTGATCCAGAATGGAGCGACGAGAAGATTGAGGCTGAATTCCGCCCTAACACCAAGTGTTTCTTTGGTGAGACCATCTCTAACCCAGGTGGAAATGTATTCGACATTGAGCGCTTTGCCAAGATGGCTCACAAGCATGGCGTGCCTCTGATTGTGGATAACACATTTGCTACCCCTATCAACTGCCGTCCTTTTGAATGGGGATGCGATATCGTGACACACTCAACTACCAAATATATGGATGGACATGCCACTCAAGTAGGTGGAGCCGTAGTAGATAGCGGTAACTTCGATTGGGAGGCATATGCCGACAAATTCCCTGGCCTGACTACTCCTGACGAAAGCTATCATGGCTTGACCTATACCAAGGCTTTTGGCAAGATGGCCTATACCACCAAGATGGTGAGCCAGCTCATGCGCGACCTGGGTTCTATCCCAGCTCCACAGAACTCTTTCTTGCTGAACCTTGGTCTGGAAACCCTGGCTTTGCGTATGCGCCAGCATTGCGCCAATGCACAGAAGGTGGCAGAATGGTTGGAGAAGAATGAGAAGGTAGGATGGGTAAACTATGCCGGCCTTCCAAGCAACAAGTACTACCCACTGGCACAGAAATATATGCCAGAAGGTACCTGTGGTGTGATTGCCTTCGGTCTGAAAGGTACCCGTGAAGATGCTATTCGCTTTATGGACAATTTGGAGTTTATCAGCATTGTGACCCATGTGGCCGATGCCAGAACCTGTGTGCTGCATCCAGCTAGCCACACCCACCGCCAGTTGTCCGAGGAACAACTCTTGGAGGCAGGCGTTGCCCCAGACTTGGTACGCCTGAGTATCGGTATTGAAAATGTAGATGACATCATTGCCGATTTGCAGCAGGCTATGGATAAAATGTAAGGATATTCCTTATATATACATTAGGATCCTTTTATAAGTGTTTTTGCAAGAAAACTTGCTGTCATCACTTATAAAAGGATTTCTTTTTGAGCATAAAAATTTCCAATTTTCTTGTATATCTAACCAAAATTACCGAACTTTGCAGTCTGAACAAAAGAAATAGAAATCTATTAATTATCTATCAATGAAGACAAACTTAAAGAAGGTCCTAGTGCTGGGTTCAGGAGCACTTAAAATCGGACAAGCTGGTGAATTTGACTATTCTGGTAGTCAGGCACTCAAGGCATTACGCGAAGAGGGTATTCGTTCAGTCCTCATTAATCCAAATGTAGCTACTATTCAGACAAGTGAAGGTATTGCTGACAAGGTTTATTTCCTTCCAGTAACACCTTTTTTTGTAACCGAAATCATCAAGAAGGAGCGCCCAGACGGCATCATGTTGGCTTGGGGTGGCCAGACAGGCTTGAACGTAGGTACAGCTCTTTATCAGAATGGTGTACTGAAAGAATATGGCGTTCAGGTTTTGGGTACCTCTGTAGAGGCTATCATGAACACCGAAGACCGTGACCTTTTCGTTAAGGAATTAAATAAGGTAGACCTCAAGGTTCCTGTATCTCAGGCTTGCGAGACCATGGAAGATGCAGTAGCTGCAGCTCGCAAGATAGGCTATCCTATCATGATCCGTTCAGCTTATGCATTAGGTGGTCTGGGTTCTGGTGTCTGCCCTACCGAAGAGAAATTCGTTGAGATTGCAGAATCTGCATTCACTTTCGCTCCACAGGTACTTGTAGAGGAGTCTCTGAAGGGTTGGAAGGAAATTGAGTTCGAGTGTATCCGTGATGCTAACGACCATTGCTTTACCGTGGCTTCCATGGAGAACTTCGACCCACTGGGTATCCATACCGGTGAGTCTATCGTTGTAGCTCCTACTTGCTCTCTGACCGATGAGCAGGTGAAGATGCTGCAGGATATCACCATCAAGTGCGTGCGTCACCTGAACATCGTGGGTGAGTGCAACATCCAGTTCGCATTCAATGCGGAGACTAACGACTATCGAATCATTGAGATCAACGCTCGTCTGTCTCGTTCTTCTGCATTGGCATCTAAGGCTACTGGTTATCCATTGGCATTCGTTGCTGCTAAGATTGCATTGGGTTATACCCTCGACCAGATTGGTGAGATGGGTACTACCAATTCCGCATATGTTGCTCCTTCTCTGGACTACATGATCTGTAAGATTCCTCGTTGGGACTTGACCAAGTTCGTAGGTGTAAGCCACAAGCTGGGTTCAAGCATGAAGTCTGTAGGTGAAATCATGTCTATCGGCCGCTCTTTCGAGGAGATGTTGCAGAAGGGTCTGCGTATGATTGGCCAGGGTATGCACGGTTTCGTAGGCAATGACCACACCAAGTTCGAGAACCTGGATGAGGAACTGGCTAACCCAACCGACCTGCGTATCTTCGCTATCGCTCAGGCTTTGGAAGAGGGTTATACCATTGAGCGCATCGAGGAGCTTACCAAGATTGACCCTTGGTTCATTGAGCGCATGAAGAATATCGTAGACTGGAAGCACAAGCTCATGGCATTCAACAGCCTGGAGGAGATTCCTGCCGAGGTATTGCGTGAGGCTAAGATTCTTGGTTTCTCTGACTTCCAGATTGCACGTTTCGTCCTGAAGCCAGCAGCTGGTAACATGGAGAAGGAGAACCTGCAGGTTCGTGCTTACCGTAAGAAACTGGGCATCCTGCCAGCAGTTAAGCGTATCCCTACCGTGGCTAGCGAGCATCCTGAGCTGACCAACTACCTGTACATGACTTATGCTGTAGAGGATCATGATATCAACTTCTACAAGAATGAGAAGTCTGTTATCGTATTGGGTTCTGGTGCTTACCGCATCGGTTCTTCAGTAGAGTTCGACTGGTGTTCTGTAAATGCCGTAAATACAGCTCGCAAACTGGGTTACAAGTCTATCATGATCAACTATAACCCAGAGACTGTATCTACCGACTATGATATGTGCGACCGTCTGTACTTCGATGAGCTTTCATTCGAGCGTGTACTTGACGTAATCGACCTGGAGTCACCTCGTGGCGTTATCGTTTCTGTAGGTGGTCAGATTCCTAACAACCTGGCTATGAAGCTGTACCGTCAGAGTGTGCCTATCTTGGGTACCTCTCCTATCTCTATAGACCGTGCCGAGAACCGTGGTAAGTTCTCTGCTATGCTTGACCAGCTGGGCATCGACCAGCCAAAGTGGAGTGCATTGACCTCTATGGACGACGTAAAGAAGTTCATCGATGAGGTAGGCTATCCTGTATTGGTTCGTCCTTCTTACGTACTTTCCGGTGCTGCCATGAACGTATGCTACGATGATGATGAACTGACTCGCTTCCTGGCTGCTGCTTCTGAGGTTTCTAAGGAATATCCAGTAGTTATCTCTCAGTTCATGACTGAGACCAACGAAATTGAGTTCGATGGTGTAGCTCAGAATGGTGAGGTTGTTGAGTACGGAATCTCTGAGCACGTGGAGTTCGCTGGTGTTCACTCTGGTGATGCTACCATGACCTTCCCAGCACAGCAGATTACTTTCGCTCAGGCTCGTCAGATCAAGAAGATTTCTCGCGCTATAGCTAAGGAGCTGAACATCTCTGGTCCATTCAACATCCAGTACTTGGCTAAGGGTAGTGACATCAAGGTTATCGAGTGTAACTTGCGTGCTTCTCGTTCATTCCCATTCGTTTCTAAAGTTCTGAAGCGCAACTTGATTGAGACTGCAACTAAGATCATGCTCGACGCTCCATACCAAAAGCCAGATAAGTCTGCCTTCGATATCGACCGTATGGGTGTTAAGGCATCTCAGTTCTCATTTGCTCGTCTGCAGAATGCAGACCCTGTCCTGGGTGTAGACATGAGCTCTACCGGTGAGGTAGGTTGCATGGGCGACACCTTCGAGGAGGCATTGCTGAACTCTATGATTGCTACTGGCTACAAGCTCCCATCTAAGGAGAAGGCTATCATGCTGTCAAGCGGTGGTACGAAGGAGAAGGCTTCTCTGCTCGATGCTGCAGCTGCTCTGGTAAAGAACGGTTATACCATCTGTGCTAGCGAGGGTACTGCTAAGTTCTTGAACGACAACAATGTAAAGGCTACAGCTGTAGGATGGCCTGATGAGGACAACAAGGATATCCCTAACGTAATGGAAATGATTTCAGATCACAAGTTCGACCTGATCGTAAACATTCCTAAGAACCACTCTAAGCGTGAGTTGACCAATGGTTATAAGATTCGTCGTGGTGCTATCGACCATAACATTCCATTGATTACAAACGCTCGTCTGGCATCTGCATTCATTGAGGCATTCTGCGCTATGGAGCAGAATGACATCCAGATCAAGAGCTGGCAGGACTACGAATAATTCGTTTCCCCCACATATAATAAAAGGTGAGCCGAAAGGCCCACCTTTTATTTTTTATAGCATTAAAAAAAGAATTATCTATTCTTGTACATGTCCTCGTAGTACTTCTCGTACTCGCCACTGGTAATGTTATCCATCCAGGCTTCGTTCTCCAGGTACCACTTCACGGTCTTCTCTATACCTTCCTCAAATTGCAAGCTTGGCTCCCAGCCTAACTCCTTCTGGAGTTTGGTAGAATCAATGGCATAGCGTGCATCATGACCCAGACGGTCGGTCACATAGGTAATCAAGTCTAAGTCTGCACCCTCAGGACGGCCCAGCAGGCGGTCCACAGTAGCAATAACCGTCTTGATGATATCAATGTTCTTCCACTCGTTGAAACCACCAATGTTATAGGTCTCAGCCACCTTACCATTGTGGAAAATCACATCAATGGCACGCGCATGATCCACCACATACAGCCAGTCGCGTACATTCTCACCCTTGCCATAGACTGGCAATGGCTTACGATGACGGATATTGTTGATAAACAGCGGAATCAACTTCTCAGGGAACTGATAAGGACCATAGTTGTTAGAGCAGTTGGTCACAATCGTTGGCATGCCATACGTATCATGATACGCTCTCACAAAATGATCAGAACTAGCCTTAGAAGCTGAATATGGAGAATGAGGGTTATACTTGGTGGTCTCATAGAAGAAATCCTCACCATAAGCCAAATGATGCTCACTAGAAGAAGCCGTAGTAGTGAAAGGAGGCTCAATACCCTCTGGGTGCGTCATCTCCAGCGCACCATACACCTCATCGGTAGAGATGTGGTAGAAACGCTTGCCCTCATACTTCTCTGGCAGGCTCTCCCAGTACAGCTTGGCAGCCTGCAGCAGGCTCAGCGTACCCATCACATTAGTTCTTGCAAAAGTAAATGGGTCCTTGATAGAGCGGTCCACATGAGACTCTGCAGCCAGGTGAATGATACCATCAATCTGCTCGTCCTGCATGAGCTGGTAGAACGCATCAAAATCACAGATATCCATCTTCACGAACTTGTAGTTAGGCTTATCCTCCACATCCTTCAGGTTCGCCAGGTTGCCCGCATAAGTCAGCTTATCCAGGTTAATGATATTATATTCAGGGTACTTGTTCACAAACAAACGTACCACATGGCTTCCAATAAAACCGGCTCCACCGGTAATTACGATATTCTTCATTCCAATCCAGGTCCAAAACGTTTAACTTCATCTATCACTTTCAGCAGGTACTGTCCATACTGGTTCTTCAGCATAGGCTTAGCCAACTCACGCATGCGCTCCTCGGTAATCCAGCCCTTGCGATAGGCAATGCCCTCCAGACAAGCCACTTTCAGGCCCTGTCGCTTCTCCAGCACCTCTATATATGTAGAAGCCTCGGAGAGAGAATCATGTGTACCAGTATCCAGCCAAGCAAAGCCACGGCCCAAGGTCTGCACCTTGAGCTCGCCATCATGCAGGAACTGCTGGTTCACAGTGGTAATCTCATACTCCCCACGAGCCGATGGCTTGATGTTCTTAGCCACATCCACCACCTTATTTGGATAGAAGTACAAGCCCACAACCGCATAATTACTCTTAGGTTCAGCAGGTTTCTCCTCAATGCTCAGGCAGTTTCCCTCCTTGTCGAATTCAGCCACACCATAGCGCTCAGGGTCGTTCACCCAGTAGCCAAAGACTGTAGCCTTCTGCTCCTCCTCGGCAGTACGGACCGCTTCACGAAGCATCTTGCTGAATCCATTTCCCTGGAAGATATTGTCTCCCAGCACCAGACAAGCGGCATCATCGCCTATAAAATCTGCACCAATGGTAAAGGCCTGTGCCAAACCATCGGGTGAAGGTTGTTCTGCATACTCAAAATGCACGCCATAGTCAGAGCCATCACCCAGAAGGCGCTTGAAACCAGGCTGGTCGAAAGGTGTAGAGATAATCAAGATCTCCCTTATACCAGCCAGCATCAGCACGCTGATAGGATAATAGATCATCGGTTTGTCGTAAATCGGCATGAGCTGCTTGCTGATACCTTTCGTTATAGGATAGAGGCGTGTGCCGCTACCACCGGCAAGAACAATTCCTTTCATATCTGATTTTTGTTTTTTACGTATTTATAGTAACTTGCAAATATAGCGAAAATCATTTACAAGTAACGTGATATTTTGTTAAAAAGCTATAATTACTCGGTCAGAGGAAGAGTGAGCACAAAACGGGCTCCTCTCAGGTAGGCTATATCCAGATAGAGGTTACCTCCCAATCTGCGGGCAAGCATGCGGGAGATGGTAAGTCCCAGACCAGTGCCAGGGACAAAAGAATCCAGCTTATAGAAGCTGTCGAAAATGCGTTCAGACTCGTTCACTGGGATACCAGGTCCATCATCGGTCACGCTTACGGTCAGTCTTCGGTGATCCAGGTCTTGGAAAACCTGCACCAGGATTTCACCTTTCTTGGTGAACTTGCCGGCATTACTCAGCAGATGAGCCAGAATGGTCACCACATCGGACTTTACGGTATGTACTACCATATCCTCTACCAGCTTGATATTCACCTTTACGGTAGGTGGAATATAGGTGCGGGCTGTAACCATGGCTATATCCAGCACCTCGGTCATACTCACCTCTTCGGGTTTTCCGGGAGTAGGATGTCCCTCTATGGAGGACAGCTGCAGAATCTCGTCTATCTGGTCGGTCACCACTTTCACGCTTCGTTCTATCTCAGTGAACATGGCCTGCTTCGTCTTTCTGTCCAGGTCCATGTCATCGTCCAGCACCAGCTGACTGAAGCCTTGAATGGCGTTCAGCGGGGTTCGGATTTCATGGGAGATATTCTGAATGAAAGTACCTTTCATACGGTCGGCATGTTCGGCACGAACCTTTGCATCCAGATAAGAGGCGCGTACCCTCTTCAGGTGAATGGCATACGTAATACTGACGGCCAAGCTGATGACCAGCAGGATAAAGGCCAGGACAGAGACCACAATGGTCCATTTGTAATCGTCCCAAACCTGTACAAACGTCAGGCTGTCATCATTGATGATAAATGTCTCTTTTGGCAAGTCTGAACGGGAAATCTTGAAGCGGTCCAGCACATTCTTATCCATGCGCAAGTGATTAGGCACCTTAAAGAAATAAGGTTCCACATCCTCCTGCTGATCCAGGAATCGATAGGCTATCTCCGAAGGCTTCACACGACCGTCGTCCCAGGAATAGGAAGGATGGCAGCCACCTATGGCCCAGGAGCCAAATCCAGAGCCAGTAAGGCTGATGACAGGGATTTCCTTTTCATCGGTCTGCAGGTGGAAGATGCGATGGTCATATTCCGTCTTTACGCTACCGGTCTTGTCAAATTTCCAGACACAGAAGAAGATGGCTGTCTTATTGTCCAGTTTCTCCACTGCCGCACTAGCCTCTTCCATATCCAGGTCCATACCATCAATATAAGTAACAGCCAGCTGAGGGTGAAAATCCTCCAGGTATCTGGTCAGCACATTACGGGTAGAGAGTCCGGCATAAGAGTTATCAGAAATGATAGCCAACTTTTCCACTTCTGGGAAGAACTTGGCCAGGAAGTCCATATCCTTAGCTATGTCATAATCATAATAATAGAAGCCCTTCACGTTAAAGGATTTCTGTAATTCCAGGAAATCCACCACCTCTCGCTTGCGTTGGGTCTGCATGCCAGCATAGCGTGCCGATGCCACACAGATGAGTGGAATCTCCCGATATCTTGGATCAGGAAGGGCAAAAAAGCAGCCCCAGGCTTCCAGGCCGTACAGCACCACAAGATCCGCGTGCGGATGGTTTTCTATGATTTGCTGCATGGTTCCCACCCACTGGCTATGGCTCTCGTACGAGCTGCAGTTCAAGGCCTCGATAGACACCTTGAATTTGCCACCCAGGTTTCGGTATTCCTCCATCATATCCTCAATGAAGCTGGTGGAATATCTATGGTCTACATTATAGGAGGTAATATAGAGAATTTCTTTCTGCATAGAGATACTGTCGGCAGGCTCGCAATAAGACCATTGCAAACCTACAACAAAAAGGAAAAGTGCGACAAGTAATCTATGCATGTTTTTTTGGTTTAAATTTGGCATGTCCCTTTTTAAAGAATCATTGCCATGGGCCTGATTCACATCAACCCCATGGCAAATTGCATATTGATTCTTCATTGAATTTCTGTTTTCCCAGTTTTAAATCACATTACATTCTTACTGTTCATTAGCATTGAAGTATAGATTAAACTTCTGATGCAAATTAAGGGAAAATTCGCCAGAAACCCTCTATCAAAACGTCAAATTGAAGATTTGATTGCCAAGAATTGTTGTTTTAGCCTACATTTTGCAGATTTGTGATTTTCCAGACTGCTGGAGTCACACCCATCTGCTTTACAAACTGTCTGTTGAAAGTTGAGGCAGAAGGGATACCCACACGTCCACCCAGGTCCTCCACATTAATCTGTGGTTCTGCAATCATGATCTGAATGGCAGCCTCAATACGGAGCATGTAGATGAACTCCTTGAAGGTGCAGCTGTAGGTGTTGTTGATGTAAGCCGACAGGTAGGTTCGGTTAGTCATGAGCTCCGATGCAAGGTCTTCCAGGGTTGTTCCTTGCTTGAGATAGCCACCGTTCACAATCCACTTGTCCAGATTCTCACGCATCAGTCGTTCGGTCAGGCTGCTTCTATCCTCTGGTACATTCGCAGGAGCAGGCTCTTCGGCTACCGTCTGTTCGTTCTGCTCTACTGCAGCCAACTCAACGATGGTTTCACCCACCGCTTCTGGAGCTTCTTCTTCAGCCACACCCAGTTCCTCGGCTCTATAGAGCACAGAAGATACATTTCCGTAAGCCACCACGTGGTTCAGGTAGGAAATGAAAGTGTAGGACCAGCCCAGAATGGAAGCCAGCAAGAGCACCACATGCCCCCATCCAGGAAGAACAGGAACGGAAAGACTCAAGAGCCCCAGTACAGCCACCAGCAAGATGGTGAACTTAATCCATCTCACAAAAGCATCGGCACCTTCAGAGAAAAAATTATCCATTTTCTCCTTGGCGCGTTCAGACATCTTCAGTCCCATGCTCACCAGGTGCATTGTATGTCCCAGGAACAACAGAACGGCACCCAGTAGGATCACATACTGAGCAACCCCATTAAATAAGGTAGCACCTACCCATAGCAAAACGGCACTCACAGCCCAGATGCCAAAATGGCGCTTGATGCGTCGAGGCACCAAGTAGTTCCGGTCCAGCAGATGCACGATACTCATGAACATGAGCACCGAGGCGAAGTGTATGCACATGACATGCCAGGCGCAGATAACGGCAGGAGTCACAACCAAGTCGCGAGCCGTCCATAGCACCAGCATATCCAGTCCGGTGACCAGACACACATAGCCTATCAAATTACGGGAACGGATATACTGCACATCATCCCCTTTAGAGCAGAGGCCAGAGCAAAGCAGCACATAGCTGAAGAAGAGCAACAGCGTTGCAGCACAGGCCAGCAAGGTGAAGTGCAGATAAGAAAAGTCAAAAATCATATCCTAGTTTGTTTTAAGTCCTAATTGCGAAAGCTTATTGTTTCGCCTTGGCAGCAGCCAACTGCAACTGAGTGCTCACACTACTCAGCAAGCGTTGCATGATGATAGGCTTGGTAATGAAGTCGTTTGCACCCATATCAAAACCTTTCACAATATCCTCATTAGAGTTCAGTGCAGATAAGATAACAACTGCAATTTCAGCAGTTTCCGGATTTGAACGTACTCTACGCAATACCTCAAAACCATCAATACCAGGCATCATCAAGTCCAGCAGGATCAAGTCTGGCTTCTCTGCAGCAATAGCATCCAGTGCTTGCTGTCCGTTGTTTGCAGTTCTGAGTTCATAAGGCTGCTTAGAAAGCATCTTCTGGATCAGCAGGACATTCAATGGCACATCATCTACAATCAGTACCACAGGTTGATTATTTGCATTCATAGTCTAATATGTTTTAGTTTTTTTATTTGTTTCGTTTTTCAGTTTTCGGCCAGGATTCCTTTCAAGTCGCAGGCAAATCCGCCTGGTTTCAGCATCTGCTTCAGTTCCAGCACCTGGAAATAATCGTGGTTCGTACCCACGGCAATGATGTCAAATTTCTCTTTCACCACTTTCATCGGGTCTGTCACTACCTCCACCTGATACTCCTGCCAGGCTCTGTCGGGCTCCACCACCCACGGGTCGAAGATGGTCACATCGGTCATGCCTTGTGCCAGGCTCCGGTACAGGTGAACCACCTGTGTGTTACGGATATCCGGGCAGTTTGGCTTGAAGGTGAATCCCAGGATCAGGATTTTGCAGTCCAGTATGCTCTTCCTGCGCTTCAGGGTGTGCTGCATGATCTTTTGTGCGTACCACTCGCCCATGCCATCGTTTATCTCGCGTGCGGCACAGAGCACCGGGGTCTTCACGTTCACCGTCTTTGCTTTTTCTATAAGGTAATAAGGATCCACGGCAATGCAATGTCCTCCTACCAACCCAGGTTGCATGGGCACAAAGTTCCACTTGGTACTGGCGGCCCTGATGACCTCGTTCATGTCCAGCCCCATCTTGTCAAACAGCTGCAGGAGCTCATTCATGAAAGAGATGAGGATGTCTCGCTGGCAGTTCTCTACAATCTTGCTGGCCTCGGCTATCTTGATGCTCGATGCGCGGAAGGTGCCCTTCAGCAGCACGGAGTCATAGGCTTGGTCTATCAGTTCAGCAGCCTGAGGTGTGGATCCAGAAGTTACCTTTGTAATCTTCTCCACGGTATGCTCTTTATCACCGGGGTTCACACGTTCTGGTGAATAGCCCACAAAGAAGTCCTTGTTATAGGTCAGTCCTGAGATATACTGCAGGATGGGTACGCAGAAATCCTCGGTCAGTCCGGGATAGACGGTACTCTCATAGACCACCACGTCTCCTTTCTTTAATATAGCGCCCACAAGCTTGCTGGCCTCCTCCAGGGGTTTCAGGTCGGCGGAGTTCTTCTCGTCCACCGGCGTTGGTACGGCAATGATGTAGAAGTTGCAGGTTCTGAGCAGTTCTGGATCAGTGGTGCACACCAGCCTTCCTTCGTCCAGGGCGCTTCGGATTTGTTCGCGTTCTATCGCACCATTCACATCTACATATTTGTTCAGGGCATGGACTCTCCTGAGGTTTCTGTCATAGGCTACGGTCTTGTATTTTCCGGCGAAAAGCATCGCCAGGGGAAAGCCCACATAGCCGCATCCCACGATTCCTACTTGTAAGTCCTTTACTTCGAGCACGTTCTTAGTTTTTTCATCAATCTGTAACTGCAAATTTAATAAAAATTCCCATTAAAACTATCTTTTTGACGATTTTTGCAAGAAAAAAATGCAATCATTTTCTGGGGCTTGGTGTCAAATCTACAAAAAAGGGTCATATCTTCAATTCGGCGTACGAAAAATTTGTTAATTGCTTGTAAATACCGATAATTCTAACTTAATTTGCATTTGGTTAGATAAGAGAAAAAAAACAGACATGCTGAACATATACATCCCTTGTTTGCTTGCGGTACTGCTGAAAGAGAAAGTCTTTAACCCAGCACTGCCTTATCAGATTTTGCTTACACTCACGCTGATTGTCTTGTTCATTTTCGGCGTGTACTTCTATCGTCAGATACAAAGCAAAAGGCTGCACAAGAGACAAAGCAGACAGGCTGTTGCCAAATTTCAAAACAATTTGGTATTCAATTTTGCTCAGAATGGTTCGTGGACACTCCACCCTCCTTTCATTGCGCTTTCCGATGATTTTCAGATTGACCCTCTGTTGGATCGTACACAGATTCCGCTCACGCTTTTCCGCTCTTGGATCAAGGAGGAGAGCCAGCAGTTGCTTTTTGACAGATATTGCAACTATGGTGAACTGGCGTTGGGACAGCGTTTCCGCATCCAACTGGCATTTACCCCGGACCACGATTATTCTTGGTGGGAAATGTCCTGCCTCTATATAGAAAATGGTAAGCTCAAGGGCTTGCTGGTGAATTGCGACCAGCAGAAACAGGAGGAGGAACAGCTCATGAACGCTAAACTGGCTAAGGATAGCGTGAACCTGAAGGAGACGGTACTGGCCAACCTGAATCATGATATCCGCTCCCCACTGAGTGCGGTGGTGGGCTACTCGCAGTTGCTCACGCATAATGATCTGGAGATTTCCGACGTACAGCAGACGGATTACGCGCGTATAATAAAGACGAACGCGAGCCTGCTGCTGAAACTGCTGGACGATGCTGTCACCACCAATACCGCCGACTTGGGTACCTTTAAGTTCTACAAGCGTACCGTGAATGTGGATCAACTCTTCCAGGAGACGTATGAGACGAACCATATTCTGATTCCATCCAACTTGCAGTTCATCTTGCAGAAGGGTCCTGAGGGCTTGCAGCTGGACATTGATTTGGCACGTGTAAAGCAGGTGCTGAACAATTTCCTGAGCAATGCCGTGAAGTTCACCGAGGCTGGCAGCATTACGTTGGGATGGGAGCTGCACGACCAAGAAGTAGAGTGTTTTGTAGAGGACACGGGTTGTGGCATCAGCCCAGAGCAACAGGAAAAGATTTTCGACCGTTATTATACCACCGATGTAGAGCATAGGGGCTTGGGCCTGGGCCTGAACATCTGCAAGGCTATTGTAGAGCAGCACCAGGGACGTCTGGCTGTCGTGAGCCAAGAGGAAAAGGGCAGCCGCTTCTCTGCATTCTTCCCATTACAGAAAGGAGGTAACGCATGAAACAGCCTGCAGTATTACCACTGACCAACAAACAGATTCGTACGGAGCAGGAACTCACGAATCGTTTCTTAGAGGGTGTTCCTCACGCTTTCTTCACTACCCGGGAAAACCACACGTTTGTCCTGGAGAAGGGGGAATACAAGAGCCTGAGCCTGGCGACTAATCAGCTCACGGAGGAGATGTTGCGTGAGATGGCCTCTCCTACCCTCATGTCCGAGGTGGAGCGTCTGTATCTGTCGCTTCATCAGCCTGATTATCATTGCATCTCGCTGTTGCTGGCGCTTCCGGATCACGATACGTATGAATGGTATGATTTCCGTTTCCAGGTGACGGCCTTGCAGAAGGGTCGCTTCTCAGCTTCTGGCTTGATTATCAATACCAATCAGCACATCCAGAAGCAGATGCGGGCAGAAACGGCTAAGAACGAGGAGATAGAAGCCAAGAGCAAGGAGATGTTCTTGAACAACCTGGGTACGGAGATCCGTTCCCCACTGAACATCATCTTAGGTTTCTCTGAGCTGCTCACGAACGATGCGTTTACCCTCACCCCAGAGGAGCGCATAGAATATAGCCAGATTATCTATAAGAACAGCTTGGTACTGACTACCTTAGTGAATGAGATTCTGGATTTGTCGCGTATTGAGTCCGGCCGTCTGCAGTTCTCCATGAAGGAGTGTCTGGTAGAGGATCTCCTCTTGAAGATGGAGGAGAAATGGGGCAGCTTGGTCATGGGTCCAGTGAAATTCCGCAAGTCCGAGGGCCGCAAGGGCATCAAGGTGCTGGCCGATCAGCCTCGTCTTGAGCAGATCTTGAACGAGTTCCTTTCCAATGCCGTACAGTACACCCAGGAGGGTGAGATTGTGCTAGGTTGGAACTACTCCCTGTCTACCAAGATGGTGGAGCTGTTTGTCGAGGACACGGGTTGTGGCATCAGCCCAGAGCGCTTGCAGGAGCTGCAGGACCCTACCCACGGTATGGCCCGCATGGAGAACGGCACCAACCATCTGGGTCTGGCCATCTCACAGGTCATCGCCAAGAGTATGAACATAGACATCAGCATTCAGTCGGCAGTGGGCAAGGGCAGTCGCTTCTCCCTCTTCATTCCTGAATGCGAATAAACAAGTTAGAAATGAACGTAATAGAGACTGCCATTCCTGGCGTATTTATCATAGAGCCAAAGGTGTTCAAGGATGCCCGCGGTTACTTTTTCGAGAGTTTCTCCCAGCGTGAGTTTGAGGAGAAGATTGGTCCTGTTCATTTTGTGCAGGACAATGAGAGCATGTCATCGTATGGCGTGATGCGTGGCTTGCATTTCCAGGCGCCTCCATTCACCCAGAGCAAATTAGTTCGTTGCGTGAAAGGTGCAGTTTTGGATGTGGCAGTGGATATCCGCAAGGGCTCACCAACCTACGGCCAGCATGTATCTTGCCTGCTCACCGAGGAGAATCACCTGCAGTTCTATGTCCCAAGGGGCTTTGCACATGGTTTCTCTGTGCTTTCAGAAACGGCTGTCTTCCAGTACAAATGCGATAACTTCTATGCGCCTCAGGCCGATGGGGGTATCTCTATCCTGGATGAGTCCTTAGGCATCGACTGGCAGATTCCTGTAGATAAGGCCATCTTGAGCGAGAAGGACACCAAGCATGCGTGCTTGAAGGACTTCGACTCACCTTTTGACATAAATATCGATTTATACCCTGAGTTCAAATAATCATGACAATCTTAGTTACAGGCGCTAACGGTCAGCTCGGAAACGAGATGAGAATCATCTCAAAAGAATCTGAGGACAAATACATCTTTACCGATGTAAATCAGGTAGAAGGATTAGAAACCACTTATCTGGATATTACAGATTTAGAGGCTATCCGCACCATGGTAAAAGAGAATAATGTAGATGCCATTGTGAATTGTGCCGCTTGGACCAATGTAGATGGTGCCGAGGATCCAGCTAAATATGATTTGGTAGAGAAACTGAATGCTACAGCTCCAGAGAACTTGGCAAAAGCCATGAAGGAAGTAGATGGTCTTCTGGTTCAGATTTCTACAGACTATGTGTTTGGTAAGGAACCATATAATACTCCATGTAAGGAAGACCAGAAAGGTACTCCTACTGGCGTTTATGGCTTGACTAAACTGCATGGAGAGGAAAAGATTATTGCTACAGGTTGTAGATACATCATCATCCGTACCGCTTGGCTGTATTCAGAGTTTGGCAAGAACTTCTGCAAGACGATGTTGAATCTTACTGCAACCAAACCTGCCTTGAAGGTGGTATTCGACCAATGTGGCACTCCAACTTACGCATGGGATTTAGCTACCGCCATCGTGGCAGCACTGAAAAACCCAGTCGCAGGCATCTACCACTACTCAAATGAGGGCGTTTGCTCATGGT
>JAUNHZ010000092.1 GCA_030523705.1 Bacteroidales bacterium | reverse complement strand
GCTACACGCTTTCCATTTGATATTGTATTCTTATTTCTCTATGTGCTTATTTCACTTTTTCTTAATCATACAGGCTGCAAATGTACGGAATTAATTCTCATTCCCACCATAAACTGAAAGGAATTTTCCTTTTGCCTATCATTTATTTTAGACTCGGTGCCGGACTCAGTCTGCACGCTCATTTTTTTTCAAAATATTTTAAATTTTTTCTCCCTCATTACCAATGGGTTAAGTGCGTATAGATGTTGACAGACCCAACTTGCGCCTTTTTACCCGTTGAGACCTTGAGTCTTCCGGAATTTTGCATCGGATTCAGGAAGAAAACATCCCTTCCGGATTCATGAGAATGAAAAAAAGAAAGTTTCAGACATTTGTGATCCAGGCCTCCCATGAGCAGTGCATCACAAGCATTATGGAGCACCTTAGGTACTGGCCGTACGTAAAGGCGTTTGCCAGCCAGGGCTCCAGAGCCATTAAGGTCCGTGTTTGCATCGGACAAGTTTCTAACCAGCAGCAGTACTATGTGGACCGCTCTATTATGCTAATCAGGTTGTGCCTTAGACAGTACCATGTGCGTGTATGGACTACCCACCGTGGCTGGCGTTTCTACCGCTACTATCAGGATTCGCTCTTTCTGCGTCCAGACCATCTGCTCCGTGATTTCAAAACCTTTATAGACGAGATGGACCAATGAAGACCGTTTTCAAAGTAGTGGCTCAGACCACAGCTGCTCCCGTGAAAAAGCAGGACGGCACACAGACCCAGAAGTCCACCATCGTGCTGCAGGAACTGGGTGGAAAGTATGAGAACAGCTTTGCTGCAACCCTGCTGGGGAATATGGCATCACTCAAGTTCTGTCCGAACGACACGGTGTTTGCAGCCCTTAGGTTCCAGCACAGGGAGTACAACGGGCAGTACTATATGGATTGTACCGTTCAGGACATTATCAAGTTTAACACATCTAACGCATTTTGAACATTATGGAAAAGAATACTAATCTCTGTGTAGATCTCAAGACTGTCATGCAGCAGGACGTGCTGCTTGCAAAAGGCCATACTTACCGCGGCTGCCTTACCCGCAATGGTGAAGACCATTATCTGTTTGAAGAGGCTGTACGCCTGGACCGTCATGGCAAGCGTAACCCTAAGCTTTTCGATGGGGAGTACATTTCGCTGGTGCACATGCAGAACGGACGCTATCAGGTACACATGCGTACCATTGATGCCAGCTCTGGCATTGACCGTAACGAACTGGCTTTCAGAGTATATTCCGAGTTGTTGAACGCTTTTAATATCATGGACTGATGGAAGATATACAGTTTAAACTCCCTAAGGTGGAGAACCTGCCACCGGTGGTGCGTGAGCTGGTCATGAATGCACCACAGGCATTCAAGGTGCCTACCTTCTTTGCCTCGGTTACCTGCCTGGCTGCCATTGCTACCCGTGTGCGTGCCTACTATCCGTATGATTCTGACCCACATGCCTTACTGCTGCAGACCATTATCAGTGGGGAGCAGAGCTCGGGTAAGTCGTTTGCCCGCAATAATGTGGAAAAGGTCATCATGGCCGTGCTGAAGAAGCGTGACGATGAGCAGCGAAGACAGGAACAGGCTTACCGTGAACTCAAGCAGACGGCATCCAAGACCGAGAAGCTGCCCGACCCGCCTAAGACGGTCATCCGTACTTGCCCCATCAGCATCTCTATAGCCCAGCTCATCAAACGTGCCGATGCGCCCCAGCGTTACTTCGGAACTCCCTTGACCCTCTGGAGCTTTACCGATGAGCTGGCTGCTGCTACCGAGAGCAACAAGCGTGCGTTCTCAAACATCAAGACCATTGCCCGTACATCGTATGACCTGGGGTCATTCTATGGTGTGGACTATCTGTCGGACAACAGCTATTCGGCTACCGTGGATATCCTGCAGTGCTCGCTCTACCTTTCCACCCCTTCGGCTCTGGACCAGTATGCCGACAAGGGCTTCATAGAGGGTGGTGGTGTGACCCGTACCATCCTTATCCAGCTGGATGAGGCCTTGGGTGAGTCGGCTCCGGTCTTCCGTGTACTCACGGCTCGCCAGCGTGAGCGCATAGACCACATACTGGACTTGATGGACAAGGATGTGTATGCTCCGGATGGTACCATAATGCCCGAGGTGAATGTGGATATGAAGTGGCTGTGGCAGAATATTGAAGGGTGGTGTGACAAGCAGAATCAGCTCATCCTGCGTTCTGGCGACCGTGCCCATAACACGTTCTTCAAACGTTGCTCTGTGAATGCTTTCCGCATTGCCACCCTCTGTTTCTATCTCTATCAGCTGGATGGAATGGGCAGCACCAAGTGCCGCAAGTTCTGCAAGCAGATCTATGAGTTCTGTGCCCAGTATGACCTGGATACCAAGCTGAACAAGTGGGGCAAGCGCTTCATTGAGCTTACTCTGCAGCGTGTCCAAGGGGAGAGCCAGACCTGTGTGCCGGTATTCGACCAGCTGTCGCAAGGCTTTACCCGAGACCAACTGGATGAGCTCATCAAGCGCCTGGAACTGACCACCGAGTCGCGCTTCTTCCTGAGCAAGTGGAAGGCTCGAGGCTGGATTAAGGAGACTGCACCTAAAACCTACGAGAAGTTATGTTAGACCGGTTTACCATTCAGAAGCTTCGCGATCTCCCCATAGAGGGAGTCGCTGAGCGACTGGGACTACAGGTGAAACGCCACAAGTGCCTGTGCCCCTTTCATGACGACAGCCATCCGTCACTCATGTTCAACACCCGCAAGAACACCTTTCGCTGTTATGTGTGTGGTACTCATGGCACTACCATTGACCTGGTAATGAAGCACTTGGGAAAGTCCTTCCTGGATGCCTGCCACTGGCTGGCCCATGAGGAGAATATAGTGGCAGAGACCTGGAAGCCAGTCGTGAAGAACCGTATGGAGCCTGAGCCTACAGTCGATGTACGCCACCTGGCCCAGTTGGTCTGCCAGCCCTACCTGTGTGACGAAGCCCACAGATTCTTGTTTCAGGAACGTAAGATCAGCCAGCTGGTGGTAAAGAATCTGGGTCTTTCAAGTATCAGCAGTCCGGTACCCATGAGCGGAAACCTGCACGACAGCTGGTTCCATGCCCCTTCCTTGCTCATCCCATACCGGGATGTGGATGGGAACCTGATTTCTGTTCAGGCACGCTACTTAGGAAATGAGCCTAAACCCCGTTTCCAGTTCCCGAAAGGCAGCAGGTGCACCATCTTTAACCTTCCGGTACTGAAAGCCCTACATCCAGGAGAGGAACTCTGGATTACCGAGGGGGTCACAGACTGTCTGGCCATGTTGAGCAGTGGTCGTAAAGCCATAGCCATTCCATCGGCCACACTGCTGAAACCCGCAGATGTGAAACGGCTGGTGGCTTGCAGCCAGGAACTGGGCATCACCTTCCACATAGCTCCCGACCAAGATGCCCCCGGTGAACGTCTCTTCCTGGACCTCAGGGAATACTTCCCACAGATTGTCCGCCATCAGTTACCTTTTGGTTATAAGGACTTTGGCGACTATTGGAAATGTAACCATGTTACCATGTTAACCCTTTAAAACAATAAGAATATGAATATCGTTATTACCCGCTATCGTAAAAAAGCAGAGACCATAGATGGCAGTCTCACCATAGACGGCTTGTATATCTGTGATACTGCAGAGAATGCCCAGACTGCTGTCCAGTCCGGTGAATACAACCTGAAGATTGTGAAGTGCAAGCAACATGCCCGTAAGATGCCCTTGTTGGTCTTGCATCGTGACATTGTTCCGTCATGCGACTCTTGTCCCAAGCTGGACTGTGTGTCTCATAATACCGTCATGCCAGTTATGTGTCCCATGATCAAGCCAGGAAATGGAGTCTATCATCGCCACGATGGCAGTATCCTGTTAGGCACCTATATTGCTCCAGGCTGCCTGGTCCGTCCGCTTAAGGCCTTCAGTGAATTTTACGACCGTATCCGCAAGTCGGCAGAGAGAGGGCATGAATTAAGTGTTAGGATTGTTGAATCGTATTAATTGCCCATTGTCATTCTGGGTGTCCACCCCCCCCTTGTCATTCTGAGCGCCAGCGAAGAATCCCGTCCAATCAGGACCGTGTAATATTGGACGAGATCCTTCACTTCGTTCAGGATGACAAAAGGGTGGGAAAAGGATGACAAAAAACCATAAAAAAAAGAACAATGAAACTTACACAAAACTTTGAACTCAGTGAGTTTGAGCAATCAGCCACAGCTACGGCTCACAAGATAGATAATCACGTTCCTAAGTCCTTGATTCCTAACATCAAGAACCTTTGCGAACAAGTATTAGAACCACTCCGGCAGCATTTTAATGAACCCATCGTCATAGGCAGTGGCTACCGTTGTCCCCAATTAAATGCCTTGGCAGGGGGCGTGAAGTACAGTCAGCACCTGACGGGTGAGGCAGCCGACATTCGCATTCCGGTATATGATTTTGTGGCCTCCGATGGCACACATCATACCAACATGGAAATCCTGAACAAGTGGTTCATCTGGATTATGGACAATTGCGATTTTGATCAGCTCATCAAAGAGACCACCAATCGCAAGACCTACTGGATACATGTTTCATGCAAGCGTGACCGAAGCCAGAACCGCCATAGTGTCATCACGTTCTTATTGAAAGGAGGTGGCAAATGAAACATCTGCCATTCCTTATGCTTCTCCTGATGTGCTGCTCATGTGGCAGCACCCGGGTGGCCACACAGCTTGTGGAGCACGTTCAGCGGGACACCCTCTACCTGTCAAACGTACAGTATGATTCCATTTATATCTATCAGGATAAGTATGTGGACCGTTCCCGTGATACCTTATATATTAAGGACAAGTCTATAGAATACAGGTACAGGCTCTTGAAGGATACGGTTAGATTTGTAGAGCGCGACAGTGTTCCCTATGAAGTGACCGTAACAGAGATAAAGGAGATTACCAGACCCCTCACATGGTTTGATCATGTGTGTAGAGCCTGCTTCTGGTTCTGTGTGGGTGGTCTGCTCTTCACGCAGGTTTCGTGGGTGAGAAGATAAAAATTTTCCCCCTTGTCATCCTGAGTGAAACGAAGGATCTCGTCCAATATTACTTGGCTGGGTTGGACGAGATTCTTCGCTGGCGCTCAGAATGACAAGGGGGAGGGGATAATGACACTAGGGGGAGAAAAATGTTATTCTGCAGCAGGTGCTTCTGCCTCTGCTTCCTTAACAGCTAAGGTCATGCAGAATGGGTTCTCCTTGGTTGACTTCTGCCACTCACCTTCGGTTTCACCGTTTGGATTTCCAAACTTACAGAAATTGGTCCAGTAGTCCACCATGCGGTTTGACAATTCCTCATCAGCCTCGGTGAATGGACGCCAGCTTCTCTTCAAGGTGTGGAAGGTGTACCACAATTCTGAGCTGTGGAATGAACCCTTCAATGCTGGACGGCCATCGGTAGGAAGTGGACGGTCAAAGAAATACAGGTAGGTAGGCTGCTGTGACAGACTGTCGCGTACCTCGGCAAAACGCTGCTCACCATTACCCAAACCTGGCATATCGTTTGCACAGTGGCCCATCATGTAAGGCACATCAGCAAGGGTATTATTGAATGCTGCAGTAGTGAAATCCTCGGTCAGCAGTACACCATCGGTATGAGGACTGAAACGAACGGCATTTGGATCACCCCATGCAGACTTGAAGATTTCTGCCAACTGCTCATAGCTTGCTGCACGCATCTGCTCCAAGGTAGTGATACCTGCCTCTTCTAACTTAGCCTTAGCCTTGGCATCCAGCTCTTCCTGAGTGGCAGTCTCCTGAAGTACAGAGCTGATACCACCGATACTCTGGATGATGGCCTTCTTAACCATACCCTTGCTCAATGGACTGGTTACCAGGTTCTTGATGCTGGCAGCACCGGCACTCTGACCAAATACAGTAATGTTCTCAGGGTCACCACCAAACTGAGCAATGTTATTGTAAACCCACTTTAAGGCTGCTACCTGGTCGTAGGTTCCGTAGTTACCAGAGTGGCCTTCACCTTCCTCGGTCAGCAATGGGTGATTCAGGTAACCGAAGATACCTAAGCGGTAGTTTGCTGTTACCAGGATTACACCACGTTCTGCCCAAGCCTCACCATCCATTTCTGGCTCAAAGCTCCATCCACCGGTATATGCACCACCGTGAATCCAGAGGGCTACAGGCAGTTTGGCATCGGTCTTGCCTGCTGCAGTCTTAGGAGTCCAGATGTTTACATGGAGACAGTCCTCGGAGAAAGGAGCGTCTTGTGCAAAGAACTCGGTACCGTAGTTTCCGTCGTTTGGATCATGAGCAGCCTGCCATGCAGCATTCTTGAACTCGCTGGCCACCATCACGGTATCCCATGGAGTCACTGGCTGTGGCTTCTTCCAACGGAGCTCACCTACTGGAACTGCAGCAAAAGGTACGCCCTTATAGGCAATTACATCATCTTCCAACAGCACACCCTGAACCTGTCCGCCCTCAATGGTAAGGATAGGATTCTCAGTGTCCACTGTTTTTGGCTCTGAACATGCAGCTAAGAAAAGCAGACTGCATGCTGCTAAATACATTGTCTTTTTCATGATTATGTTTTTATAAAAAAAAATATGTTTGCAAATTTAGTGGATTTGAATGGAATATACTTATTTGTATCTTTAAAAATGTTGTTCATAACTTGACTTTTCACTATTTTTGCACCCAAAATAAAGCATTTTACATTATGATTAAGACAATACATGGGAATACGCCCGTCCTGGGCTCAAATTGCTATATAGCAGAGACTGCAGCTGTGATAGGCGATGTGGTCATGGGAGATGATTGCTCTGTCTGGTTCAGTGCAGTGGTCCGTGGGGATATGGAGAAAATCCGTATCGGGAACCGAGTGAATATTCAGGACTGTGCCGTCCTTCATGTCTCTCCTGGATATGGTGATGTGCTGATAGGTGATGATGTGACCATTGGCCATAATGCTACCGTTCATGGGGCCAAGATTGGTAATGGTGTTCTGATTGGTATGGGTGCTACCTTGCTGGATAACTGCAAGATAGGTAAGGGTGCCATCATTGCCGCTGGTGCTTTGGTATTAAAGAATAGTGAAATAGGGGACTATGAGGTATGGGGTGGTGTGCCTGCCAAACTCATCAAGAAAATCTCTCAGCATGCATCGGAACAGATGACGTTAGTGAATGCCGAGGAGTATGTAACCTGGAGCCAGTTCTTTATGGAAGAGAATCCGGCCACGGCTATTAATCCGGAATAAAATAGAAAAGGGGACTTGCAAGTCCCCTTGTTTTATTTCTTGGTAAATTTCAGTGCTATAGGTTCGTTAGGCAAGCCTTTTGGCAAGGTGACTGTCACTATATTTCCTTTCACGGTATATTTCACGCTCTTGTTTCCTTTCAGCATGGTCATCTTTCCGGTAGGTATGTTTCCCTTCCAGGTTATGGTTGCTGGTAATGTCTCTTGCTCTGGGAGTGCATAGATGGCATAGAGCGTCTTCTTATCCTTATTGGCTGTGAACCATGTATTTCCGTCGTGATAAATGGCTGCATTGCGGGTAGAGTAGATAGCCTCTCCATTGGCTTTTATCCATTTTCCGGCTTCTTCCAGAATGGCAACCTCACGGTCCTCAATGATGCCCTCGGCTGTAGGGCCTACACCCAGTAGGAAGCATCCGCCTTTTGCTGTGATTTCTGCCAGGGTGTTAATGATCCAGCGGGCTGATTTATAAGGTGCATCGGGAACCCATCCCCAGTCCCAGCTCAGGGTCAGGCAACTTTCCCACGGGTAGTTCAACTGGGTCTCAGGTATGCCTCGTTCTGGGGTCTGGTAGTTTTCGTTGTTGTCATGGTTGGCTCTGTTTACCGCAATCAGTCCGGGTTGTTTCTTCCGGGCTTTGGCTAACACTCCATCTAAGTCGATGTCCTTTCCGGTCACCCAACCACCATCCAGCCACAGGATATCAAACTTGCCATAGTCGGTCATGAGCTCATCCAACTGGTTCTGGGTGAATGTGATATAGTTCTGCCACCATTCCGGATGACGCTCTTTCTGGTAGTTCTGATGGCGATTTGCAGTAGCGTAATTTGGATTCCAGTACCATTCGGTATGCCAATCGGGCTTGCTGAAATAGCATCCCATCATGAAATTCTTGGCACGGAAGGCATCCCATACGTATTTGGCCACATTGCTCCGGGGGTTGGAACTGAACGGACCTTTTGCAATGCTGAAATCCGTGTACTTGGAGTCGTACATGCAGAATCCATCATGATGCTTGCTGGTGAAAATCATGTATTTCATACCCGTGTTCTCCATGACCTGTGCCCACTGCTCTGGGTTGAACTGGGTAGGAATGAGCTTGTCCTGAAGTCCAAAATACCATTTCTTGTATTCATCATAGGGGAGTGGTTCCTTGCGGGTAATCCAGTCCACATCTTCGGAACAGATGCTCCAGGATTCCACAATGCCAGGGACTGAGTAGAGCCCCCAGTGAAAGAGCACGCCAAATTTCAAGTCCTGCCATTGGTCCAGTTTCTGGAGTACTTGTGCATCGGTAGGCCAGATGTAGTCTGCCTCTTTAGATTGCTCATGGACAAACCCTTGCACTTGTTCATCTTGTGCCATAGCTGTACTTGCAAGCAACAGGCATAATAGAATTGTTAAAGTTTTTTTCATAGCTATAGGTTATTAATTTTTTTCGGTCAGATATTTCCAGTATCGTCTTGGCATATCGTTCAACTGCTTCCTAGGGTTCAGTCTTTCCTTTATGCAGATGGCCTTGAAGTAGGTTTTCCAAAGGTTCTGGAAGATTTTCTCATTCTCATCCATGAGGTCCTCTCTCATCTTTCCGTCCGACAGGCTGAATGGCAGCTCCTGATCATCGGGAAAGGTCACTACCTGCGATTCACTCCCATCGTAATAATAGCCGTATCTTCGCTTGGAGTCGAAGATGAGCCAAGGCTGGTCGTTGAACCGGTCCTGAAAGTGGTCAATGACGAGTGGTATGACATTATGATCTGGAAAAACTACGGCCAGATAGGTGCCATCCTGGGCTTTCTGGAAACGGATGAACTGTTTCATTCTCAGGGCCTCGTGGGTTACTTTATGGCAGCAGTTCCGGATATATAGTAGGTCTGTGTCCGAGAAATTATGGTCCAGGCTCAGCTTGCCCTTATAGTTGAACACCTTGCATATAAAACTGAAAAGATGGTAGTCAAGTTCGTGAATTTCCGACTGATAGCTCAAGGTAATCATCCGTAGTCCTAATGGAGACAGCTTCTTTTCCAATCCTGTCCATACCCGTTGTGCTTTCTCTGGTGTGGTGGTGACCTTATGTATCTGGTCCGTGAAAAGAGGCAACTGTGCATCGGCCCCAAGTAAGGCTTGAGGCTGCAGGTGTAGGGAGAACGCATCGAATACGGCACTCAGTACACTGTCCAGATTATGCTCAATCAAGAATACGGTCATGGCAGATTAGGGGTATCTTCATCGTTGAAATCCAGTTTCAGCTGTTGCTCTTGCGATTTCTTCTTTAGCTGGCTCTTGGATAGGAGCAAGGGTTTCAGCCTTTCAGGGTGTAACTCGTTGATACCAATGATTTTATTAGAGTAAAAATCGGTCAGCTCTCCACAGGTTATGAAGTATTTGGCCTTCTTCATGACCACCCCCATTTTCTTCAGGTGGTACGATGTCAGCCTGTTGAACCTCCGTGAATTGACAATCAAGGTAGCCGATTTTACACCTATGCCAGGAACACGAAGAATCATTTCATACTCTGCCTTGTTGATATCCACGGGGAAACACTCCGGATGCCTTAATGCCCAAGATACCTTAGGGTCAACATCCAAGTCTAGGTTTGCATGCTCATTGTCCACAATCTCATTCACACTGAACCCATAGAAACGCATGAGCCAATCGGCCTGATAGAGCCTGTTCTCTCGCACCAGTGGTGGCTGCTTTAAGATAGGAAGCCTGGAGTCATAGGTGTTAACACTCACATAACCAGAATAATACACCCTTCGCATGGTGGGTGTTCCATAGAGTGCAGATGAAAGGCTCAAGATGTCCTGATCTGTCTCTGCAGTAGCCCCCACAATCATCTGGGTAGATTGTCCTGCGGGAACAAACCGTGGGACATGCTTCAGGTGCTTGCGGTCCTCCTTGTTCTCCAATACACCCTCACGAATGAATTTCATGGGCTCAAACACACTCTTGTGGTCTTTCTCTGGTGCCAGCAGTTTCAGGGATTCCTCTTTAGGGATCTCTATATTCACACTCATACGGTCGGCCCATCTACCAGCCTCCTGCACCAGTTCACGGCTTGCTCCGGGAATGCTCTTCAGGTGGATATACCCATTAAACCGGTGAATGGTCCTGAGATCCCGGGCTATAGCCACCAGTCGTTCCATGGTATAATCTGGATTACGCACCACACCACTGCTCAGGAACAGCCCTTCGATGTAGTTCCTACGGTAGAACTCCATGACTATCTCCTCCAGTTCACTGACGGATAGGGTAGCCCGCTTGATATCATTACTCCGGCGGTTGATGCAATAGGCACAATCGTACATGCAATAGTTGGTTAGCATGACCTTTAAGAGGGAAATGCACCGGCCATCATCGGCAAAGCTATGGCAAATACCCACACCCCCAACCGTGTTTCCAACCATGCCTTTCTTGCCAGACCTGACTGTACCACTGCTGGAACACGACACATCGTACTTGGCAGATTCTGCCAGAATCCGAAGCTTCTCTATCGTATTTTCCGTGAGCATTACCTTATATAATATATGCAAAGATACGCTTTTTTCTCAACTTTTACCATATCTCATACTTGTATTCAGAAATCTTTTCCTATTTTTGTATGCAGTAATTTAGATTGTCATACCCGTTGTCATTCCCCATGTCATTCTGAGTGAAACGAAGAATCTCGTCCAATCAGGACTTGTAATATTGGACGGGATCCTTCACTTCGTTCAGGATGA